>CAYNHP010000016.1:0-38261 GCA_964397235.1 uncultured Bacteroides sp.
GGATTTTTTGTATTTTTGCGAGTTGAATCTTTTTATATGACTGCTTGTAAGGAAGGTCCGGAGGCGCTCGTGGAGCAAATCCGGGCACTAAAGGAAGAAAAGGGCGCGGTTATACTGGCTCACTACTATGTGGACGGTGCAATCCAGGACCTTGCCGACTATGTGGGCGACTCCCTGGCGCTGGCCCAGAAGGCCGCGTCGGCCGCCGGCGATGCGCCCATCGTGGTGATGTGCGGCGTGCACTTCATGGCCGAAACTGTCAAGGCGCTGTGCCCCGACAAGAAGGTGCTTCTGCCCGACCTCGAGGCCGGATGCTCGCTGGCCGACAGCTGCCCGGAGGATGAGTTCGCCGCCTTTGTGGCTGCCCACCCTGACCACACCGTCATCTCCTACGTGAACACGCCCCTGGGCGTGAAGGCCCACAGCGACGTGCTGGTGACCTCGGGCAACGCGGTGCGAATCGTGGAGTCGTTTCCCAAAGATGCCAAACTCATATTCGGACCCGACCGCAACCTCGGCGGCTACATCAACGACCTGACGGGCCGGCAGATGGTGCTGTGGGACGGCGCCTGCCATGTGCACGAGCGCTTCACCCCGGAGGCTATCCTGCGGCTTAAGGAGGAGTACCCTGACGCGCCGGTGCTGGTTCACCCCGAATGCAAGCGCCCCGTGGCGATGCTGGCCGACAAGGTAGGCTCCACGGCGGCTCTGCTGGAGTACGCCATGCACTCGCCCGCGCGCCGCTTCATCGTCGTGACCGAAAGCGGCATCCTGCACAAGATGCGCCAAGGGGCGCCCGAAAAGGAGTTCATCCCCGTGCCCCCCGACAAGCAGGCCTGCGGCTGCAACGACTGCGCCTACATGAAGCTCAATACGCTCGAGAAGCTGCGCAACTGCCTGCGCGACGAGGCCCCGGAGGTCACCATCGACCCGGCCGTGGCCCAACGCGCCCTCCGCCCCATCGAACGTATGCTCGAACTCTCGAAATAACCCTGTAACCACATAAACCTTTATGGAATATAACCACAAAGAAATCGAAGAGAAGGTGCGCCAATACTGGCGCGACAATGATATATACCGCGTGGACATCGACCCGACGCGCCCCAAGTACTACGTGCTGGACATGTTCCCCTACCCGTCCGGCGCCGGGCTCCACGTCGGCCATCCGCTGGGCTACATCGCATCGGATATCTATGCCCGCTACAAGCGTCTGCAGGGCTTCAATGTGCTTCACCCGATGGGCTATGATGCCTACGGGCTGCCGGCCGAGCAATATGCCATCCAAACGGGTCAGCACCCGCTGGTGACTACCAACCAGAATACGGCCCGCTACCGCGCACAGCTGGAAAAAATCGGCTTCAGCTTCGACTGGAGCCGCGAAACGCGCACCTGCGACCCCGAGTTCTACAAGTGGACCCAGTGGGCATTCCTGAAGATGTTCGCCTCCTACTACGACACGGCGGCGGACCGCGCCATGCCTATCGCAGACCTGATTGCGCACTTCGAGGAGCACGGTACCGAGGGCATCCATGCCGCCGGCTCCAAGGAGCTTCACTTCTCCGCACAGGAGTGGAAGGCCATGAGCGACAAGGAGAAAAGCGACGTGCTGATGAACTACCGCCTGGCCTTCCTGGGCTACTCGATGGTGAACTGGTGCCCCGCGCTGGGCACGGTGCTGGCCAACGACGAGGTGAGCGAAGGGGTGTCGGTTCGCGGCGGTCACCCGGTGGAACAAAAGGAGATGTACCAGTGGAGCCTGCGTGTGAGCGCATATGCCCAGCGCCTGCTGGACGGCCTGGAGAAAATCGACTGGTCGGAGTCCATCAAGGAGACCCAGCGCAACTGGATAGGACGCTCCGAGGGCGCCGAGATGCGCTTCAAAATCGACGGCCGCGATGACCTCGACCTCGAAATCTTCACCACACGCGCCGACACCGTGTTCGGCGTGACGTTCATGGTCCTGGCGCCCGAGAGCAAGTATGTGGACATGGTAACGACTCCCGAGCAACGCGCCGCCGTGGATGAATATCTGGCCTCGATACGCCACCGCACCGAACGCGAGCGCATGATTGACAAGAGCGTCAGCGGCGTGTTCTCCGGCTCATATGCCGTCAACCCGCTGTCGGGCAAGAAGGTGCCGGTCTATATCAGCGACTATGTGCTGGCGGGCTACGGCACCGGCGCCATCATGGCCGTACCGGCTCACGACAGCCGCGACTATGCCTTCGCGCGCCACTTCGGCCTGCCCATCATCCCGCTTATTGAGGGTGCCGATGTGAGCGAGGAAAGTTTCGACGCCAAGGAAGGCAGGATGATCAACTCCGAAGGTCCGGACCTGAACCTGAACGGCATGGAGGTAAAGGACGCCATCGCCGCCGCCAAGGCCTACATCGAAAAGGCCGGCATAGGCAAAGTGAAGGTTAACTACCGCCTGCGCGATGCCATCTTCAGCCGTCAGCGCTACTGGGGAGAACCCATACCCATCGCCTACAAGGACGGTATTCCCCAACCCTACGAGGCCCTGCCGCTGCAGCTGCCCGACATCGACGTGTACCTCCCCACCGAGACCGGCGAGCCCCCGCTGGGCCGCGCCAAGAACTGGACCACTCCGGAGGGTTATCCCCTGGAACTGAACACGATGCCCGGTTTCGCCGGCTCTTCGGCCTACTATCTGCGCTACATGGACCCGCGCAACCCCGAGGCCCTCGTGTCCGAGGAAGCCAACGGCTACTGGCGCAACGTCGACCTCTATATCGGCGGCTCCGAGCACGCCACCGGCCACCTCATCTACAGCCGCTTCTGGAACAAGTTCCTCTACGACTACGGCTATGTGGTTGAGGACGAGCCCTTCCGCAAGCTCATCAACCAGGGTATGATTCAGGGTCGCAGCAACTTTGTGTACCGTATCAAGGACACGAACACCTTCGTGAGCGCCGACCTGCGCAAGGACTACGACACGACTCCCATCCACGTGGACGTGAACATCGTCAACAACGACATCCTGGACCTCGACGCCTTCCGCGCCTGGCGTCCGGAATACGCCGACGCCGAGTTCATCCTCTCCGACGGCAAGTACATCTGCGGATATGCCGTGGAGAAGATGTCCAAGTCGATGTTCAACGTGGTCAACCCCGACGATATGATCGAGCGCTACGGCGCCGACACCCTGCGCCTGTACGAGATGTTCCTCGGGCCGCTGGAGCAGTCCAAACCCTGGGATACCAACGGCATCGACGGGGTGTTCCGGTTCATCAAGAAGCTCTGGAGCCTCTTCTATAAGGGCGATCAGTGTCTGGTCAACGACGACGAGCCCACGCGCGAGAACCTCAAGACCATCCACCGCCTCATCAAGAAGGTTACGGCCGACATCGAGAACTTCTCGTTCAACACGTCGGTGGCCGCATTCATGATCTGCGTCAACGAACTCGGCCAGCAGAAGTGCCACAGCCGCGCCGTTCTGGCCGACCTGCTTGTGGTTCTGAGCCCCTTCGCTCCGCACATCGCAGAGGAACTCTGGCACAAGGCCATCGGCGCCGAGGGCACCATCGTGGATGCCCGCTGGCCGGAGTTCAACGAGGATTACCTGAAGGAGGACAGCGTCACCATGGCCGTTTCGTTCAACGGCAAGCCCCGCTTCAACATCACCGTAGCCGCCGGCACCGACGCCGCCGCAATTCAGGAGCAGGCGCTCAGCGACCCTGCCGCCGCCAAGTGGCTCGAGGGCAAGACGGTGCGCAAGGTCATCGTGGTCCCCGGCAAGATTGTCAACGTGGTGGTTGGCTGAGGCAATAATTGCCCCGGCACTCCGTTATTATAGCAGTGGAAAAAATAGTTTTCGCATCCAACAACAGCCATAAGGTCCGGGAGCTGCGTCAGCTCCTGGGCCCCGGCTATGATGTGCTGTCGCTGGCCGACATCGGTTGCACCGCCGACATTCCCGAAACCGCCGACACCTTCGAGGGCAACGCCCTGCAGAAGGCACAGTGGGTGAAGGATCATTACGGCCTGGACTGCATCGCCGACGACTCCGGCCTGGAGGTGGACGCCCTCGGAGGCGCCCCGGGGGTGCACAGCGCCCGCTTCGCCGGTGAGGGTCACGACCACGCTGCCAACAACGCCCTGCTGCTCAAGCGCCTCGCCGGCGTGGCCGACCGCCGCGCACGTTTCCGAACCGTCATCGCGCTTTTGCGCGGCGACGAGCAGCCCCGCTTCTTCTCCGGAGCCGTGGAGGGAACTATTCTGGACCATCTTCAGGGGCAGGAAGGCTTCGGCTACGACCCCCTGTTCATGCCCTTGGGCTGGGACAAGACCTTCGCCCAGGCCTCCATGGAGGAAAAGAACGCCGTGAGCCATCGCGGAAACGCCGTGCGCGCTCTGGTTAAGTTCCTCACTCACAATCGATAATACAACCTCTCTCCCGATAATGAAAATCAAGAAAATAATAGCCACCCTGCTGGCGTTGCTGGCCTGGACAACTATGCCGGCGCAGCTGAGCGACGGCGCCTGGACCTTCTTCCCCGGCTCGGCCACAATGGTGTCCAACGTGTGCCCCACTCCCGACGGCGCCTACTTCCTGATGGGCTCGAACCTGTACTACTACAGCCCCTCGGAAGGGGAGTCGTTCGCCTTCTCGCCGGTGAACCGCCTGAGCGAGAGCGCCGACATTGCCATGATACGCTACTTCGACAAGGGGCAGTTCCTCTTCGTGGGCTACGTCAACGGCAACATCGACCTGGTGTACCCCTCGGGCAAGGTCATCAACATGGCCGACCTCAAGGATGCAATCCTGACCGGCTCGCATCAGATGACGTCGGCAGCCTACGACGACGGGCGCCTGTTCGTGGGCACCGACTTCGGCATGGTGGTGTTCGACACAAACCGCTACGAGGTCATAGAGTCGGGTCGCTACTTCAACCCCGTGGACGCCCTTGCCGTGGCCGACGGGCATGTGCTGATGATTACCAACTACGGCATCTACGCCGCACCGGTGGGCGGAAAGCATGTGGCGCTGGAGACCTTCACTCCACTGTGGGGCACCAACTCCAAAGAGCTTGAGGCCTTCGGCAAAACGGTGGCCTACGTCAATAATAATACGAACACGATTATTCTGCGACAGCTGGACTTCAGCGCCGCCGACCCCACCGTCGGCACGCTGGAAATCACCCCGGACGGCGACATTACCCAGCCCCTGCGCGCTACCGGCGAACATCTGGCCGTGGTGTGCGGCACTGACGTTCGCCTCTACGCCCCGGACGGCTCATCCGTCAGCGGCAAGCTGCCGGCCGACCTCCGGCTGCCGGCCGCATACCCCTTTAAGGACCTCAAGGATGTGTGGGTTTCAGCCTTCAACAAGGGCGTGGCTCAGTACGACCTCGCGGGCACGCCGACGGTGAAATCGGACTTCTTCAAGCCCGAGGGAATCACCGTGCCCAAGGTGAACTACATGACCTGGACACCCGACGGCTCGGGCCTGTACGTGGGGCGCTACACCACGACCTTCTATAACCAGGCCGCCGACCCCGCCAACGGCGGTTTCCCTGAAATCCAGTACACCAACCTCATTGAAGGCGACCGCGTCACCGACGTGAGCCCCCTGAGCATAAATCCTGCCCTGCTGGAAGCCTCCATGGTGGCCGACGACGGAACGCCTCACTATTATACCCCCGAGGGGGTTGCCGGCGGCCCGAACATTTTTGTGCCCGACCCCAACAAGGAAGGACGCTACATGGTGGCCAGCTTCATGTACGGCATCCTGGCGGTTGAGGACAACCAGGTTGTGCACGTGTTCCATCGCGGCAACACGCCCATGCCCACCGACCGCTGGGCCGACCAGAGCGTGGACGTGAATTTCGACAGCGAGGGCAACATGTGGGCCATCATCGGCCAGACCGAAGGGCCTTCCAAGGGCGCATATATTCACGGCGTGGCCATCCTCCCGGCTGACAAACTCAAGGGCGACCTGAGCAAAATCAAGCGCTCCGACTGGATTGATGCCCGCGTGCCCAACGACTTCACCGGCACCCGCGACGCCAAGTCAATAATGTGCCAAAATTCGGACATGGCTGTGTTTTCCTCCGGCGGCTACTCGGGCGGCTGGCTCTTCATCGATCACAACGGAACGCCTACTGACACCTCGGACGACGTTACTTTCTTCCACAACGCATTCTACGACCAGAACGGAACCTCGGTGACAGTCACCTTCCCCACCGCCGTGGCCGAGGACCGCAACGGACGCATCTGGCTCGGTTATGACACGGGCGTGATGTACACCACTGCTGAGGACGCCCGCCAGGGCACACTGCAGGTGCGCCGCCCCGTGGTGCCCCGCAACGACGGCACCGAATTCGGCGACTACCTCCTGGACAGCGAGTTCATCTACTCCATAGCTGCCGACCACTCCGACCGCAAATGGTTCGCAACCGCCAACAACGGCATATACCTGGTCAACGCCGACGGTACCGAAATACTCAAGCACTTCACCAAGGACAATTCGCCCCTGCCCTCCAACCTTGTATATTATGTAAGTGTCGACCCGCACTCCAACAAGGTGTACTTCGGCACCGAAGGGGGGCTGGTGGTATATGACAGCGACTCGGCTCCGGCAGCGGAGGACTTCTCCGAGGTCTACGCCTACCCCAACCCGGTGCGCCCGGAGTATACCGGCAATGTTACCATCGCCGGCCTGATGGACAACTCCACCGTCAAGATTGCCGATGCCGCCGGCAACGTTCTCTTCCACGCCCGCTCCGAGGGCGGCATGGTGTCGTGGGACGCCTGCGACAGCGCCGGGCGCCGCGTCCGCTCGGGCGTTTACTTCGTGCTGGCGCAGTCCGAAGCTTCGGGCTCCAAAGAATCTGTCGTTTCCAAAATCATGGTAATCAACTAATTATGCAAAGCATTCTCAGTTATAACGATGAAACGGACAAGGCTTACGGCCTTGCCGGAAGTACGATAACACTCGTGGCTGCCGACGGCGAGCAATACCTTGCGGCCCTGGACCTCGACGCCGACCCCGCCGAGGCCATCTCTCTCATCACCGGCTTCGGCATCAAGGCCAACCCGCGGATGTCGGCCAAAGTGATATGGAATCAGGCCGTGAAGGAGTTGCGCGTGTCGTCGCTCATAGCCATCGGAAATGTGGCATGCCGCGTGTACGTCCGCGGCCACCGTCCTCTCAACTCCGATGAGGAGTCGCTCCTGCGGAAGGTGGTGGCGCAGGAAGCGGCCGACCACTGCGAGCTGGACGCCGACGAGGCCGACGAGCTCTTCGACACCAACCTTGAATTTGTGGAGCGTCTGTTCAACCACGCTTCAATCGCATCCATTGTCCACTCCTTCGCTTCAACCCTCACCTCGCGCCGCCAGCTCTCCGGAGCTGAAGCTGCCGAAATTTTAGCGTCTATGGGCCTTCGGTAAGGTCCGAACCTCATAAAATCCTAATCCTAACCCAACTGAATTTCGCTCCGGCGGAATTACTTATTACGACATGTCAACCAACACAGTAGACAAAGACCGCAAGGTAACCACCGCGCGCCTGATCCAAATGAAAGAGCGCGGCGAAAAGATAGCAATGCTCACCGCCTACGACTACTCCATGGCCAAACTCATCGACGAGGCCGGAATGGACGTGATTCTCGTGGGCGACTCGGCCTCGAATGTCATGGCCGGCAATATGACCACCCTGCCCATCACCCTGGACCAGATGATTTACCACGCCAAGAGCGTGGTCAAGGGCGTCAACCGCGCCCTGGTGGTGTGCGACCTGCCGTTCGGCTCCTATCAGGGCAACTCCAAGGAAGCCCTGGCCTCGGCAATCCGCATCATGAAGGAGAGCCACGCCGAGGCTGTGAAAATGGAGGGCGGCTCGGAAATCCGCGAGTCCATCGAGCGCATTCTCTGTGCAGGTATCCCCGTGATGGGTCATCTGGGCCTCACTCCGCAGTCAATCAACAAGTTCGGCACATACGCCGTGCGCGCCAAAGAGGAGCGTGAGGCCCAGAAACTCCTCGAGGACGCCAAGATGCTCGAGGAAATAGGCTGCTTCGCCCTGGTGCTCGAAAAGATTCCCGCCGCCCTGGCCACCCGCGTTGCGCAGGAGGTTTCCATTCCCGTCATCGGCATCGGTGCGGGCGGAGGCGTCGACGGCCAGGTGCTGGTGATGCACGACATGCTGGGCATCAACAAAGGCTTCTCGCCCAAGTTCCTGCGCCGCTACGCCGACCTCTCCACGGTTATCAACAGCGCCATCAGCCACTACATCGACGACGTCAAGGAAGGCGACTTCCCCAACGAAACCGAGCAGTACTGATCCACCCCACACACCCGCGGGAGAGCGTCCAACCGATGCTCTCCCGCTTGATTTTTGCCCCGAATTTTACGGAAACACAGAAAAACGCCATTTCATATTTTACGGAAACACAGTAAATTGTCATTTTGAATTTTACGGAAACACAGTAAAACGCCATTTTAAATTTTACGGGGTCGGAAATTATGCTTATCTTTGCGCTGAAATTCAGCCATCTATAAAGCTACAGACATGGAAAAACGAGTATTTAAGCGCAAGATATACGCCAAGATGCAAGAATGGAAGCGAGAACGTGCCGGTTCCACGGCCCTTTTAATTCTGGGAGCACGCCGTGTTGGGAAATCCACAATTGCGGAGGAATTTGCAAAAAATGAGTACAAGACTTACATAAAAATTGATTTTGCAAAAGTGGGCACGAATGTACGTGATCTCTTTGAAGACCTCTCGAACCTCGATTTCCTCTTTCTGCAAATACAGTCGCTCTTCGGCATCACGCTCCATAGCCGCGAATCGGTAATCATTTTCGATGAGATTCAGAAATGTCCGCATGCGCGTCAGGCCATAAAATATCTGGTTGAGGATGGCCGCTACGACTATATCGAAACAGGCTCGCTCATGTCCATTCGCAAATACAAGCGCGGGGTCATGATTCCGAGCGAGGAAACACGCATATCCATGTACCCCATGGATTACGAAGAATTCATGTGGGCCCTAAATGACTCTACCACGATTCCGATGATGCGTTATGCGCTTGAGAAACGGAGTGCGCTGGGTGAAGCCGTCCATCGGACCTTTATGCGACGCTTCCGGGTGTACATGTGCGTCGGGGGCATGCCCCAGGCCGTAAATACTTATCTGGACTTCAACGACCTCAAACGCGTAGATGCAGTCAAGCGAGAAATAATCCAGCTCTATCTCGACGACCTGCGCGAAATCGACGAATCGGGAAAAGCTTCAAGAATATTCGAATCAATTCCGGGAGAACTGGCCAAGGGTAAGCTGAGGTACACGGTGGGAAGCGTTATTGGCAATGCCGATGCCTTGAACCTTGATGTGATTTGGCAAGATTTAGAGAATTCATTGACCATCAACTTTTCCTACAAGTGTAATGACCCGAACGTGGGGTTTGCACTCCACAAAGAGGCATCATATTTCAAGCTCTACCTGGGAGATACGGGTCTTTTTGTCACCCTTGCCTTCTGGGATAACGATGCCAATGATAACGAGTTATATAACAAGATTTTGTCTGACAAGCTCAGTGCCGACTTAGGTGCTGTGTATGAAAACATAGTTGCGCAATGTCTGCGCGCAGCCGGTCATTCACTCTATTATTACACCTTCAAAGCCGATCCCGAAGGAAAGAATAACTACGAAATTGACTTTCTTATTTCGCAAAAATCCAAAATTATGCCCTTGGAAGTGAAATCATCCGGCTACACCACCCATAAATCGCTGGACGAGTTTCGCCATAAATATAGTTCAAGGATAAAGCAAGCGATTGTTCTTTATCCTAAAGACTTAAAAAAAGACTCCGATGTTCTCTATTTGCCTGTATATATGGCAGCGATATTATAGTGGGAATTTTGTTACAAAAACGGCAGTTTTGCGAGTTGTAACAAGCGTGTAACAAATTTTTAGCGCTTTAATTATCTGAATATCAGGGATGTTAGTAACACCACCAGCGCGTTAACACTTGTTAGCATTTAAAAATTTGGAGGGCGGAAATTTGGTCTTAACTTTGCAATGTCGAACGAAAGATGACAGTTCCTCAGCCCTGAGCGGCTAACATGATAATACACCATACGGGTTTACCGCCCGAACGCAAAAGGTAATGATTTGATAATGATAATGAGTACCACGCCCCGACTGTGAAGCCGGGGCGTGGTACGTCGTGGGGGGGTAAAAAAATGAATAATCGAGATTAATCCTGATTAACCTTGATTAATCTTGATAAATCATTTTCAATCCGGATTATTCAAAAGTCTTCCTCATTTTCAAAACATTATGTATCTTTGCAAGAAGAACGTCAAAAGCATAGCTATGGGAGTGAGCATTCAATTTTCTCAATCGTACTGTTGGCTAAATACTTGGGTCTTAGCAAATATTATTCAGCTTGCCACCCAGGATTTTTGCGAGAGATTCATTAACTTCAATATGGATCCGGGGCGGAGGCTGTATGATCAGATGGTGATGGCAGCGCGTTGTGGTGTTGCGAATATTGCTGAGGGTTCCGCACGTCACTCTACTTCAATTGAAACTGAGATGCGCCTTTTGGATGTTGCTCGCGCAAGCTTCGATGAGCTTCAAGGTGATTATTTTAACTTCCTCCTACGCAAAAGAGCCGAAATCTGGTCTATCGGAGATTCAGCCCGCGAGGCCATTTGGAAAATTATGCTTGACGACCCTTGCTACACAAACAACTATCTCCATGATGCCGCTAACCATATCCTTGCGCAAAAGCGTAAGTTTGACCCATGGTTGGAAAGCTCGTCGCCTGAAGTTGCCGCCAATGCTCTGCTTCTTCTTTGCTTTAGGGAGAACCGGATGCTTCAGGCGCAGATTCAAGGCCAATTGGAAGCGTTCCGCCAGAGGGGTGGATTCACAGAGAACATGACCGTCGAAAGGCTTGAGGCGCGCCAGGCAAAAGCAAAAGAGTCGGACGCCCCGGCATGTCCCCTATGCGGCAAACCAATGCTGAGACGTGTCCAAAAGAAGGGTCAAATGCAAGGACGGGAATTTTGGGGCTGCAGCGATTATCCTCGCTGCACGGGGGTTCGCCAATTATCCTGAAAATCATTCATGACTAATCGAGATTAATCTTGATTAATCCTGATTAATCACGTTTAATCATTAAAGCTGCCAGTGGATGGATATTTTCGAAATTTTTTCGCCGGAGGGTGTAATATTTTGGGAATTGTTTGCGTCTTATAGTTGTTATGATAAGACTTACGGACATAAACAAGACCTATCCGGGCGTTGTGCCGCTGCACGTGCTCAAGGACATTAATCTACACATCAAAAAAGGTGAGCTCGTGGCAATTATGGGTGCTTCGGGCTCGGGGAAATCAACGTTGCTCAATATTCTCGGAATCCTCGACTCCTACGACTCTGGCGAGTACTACCTGGACGGGCGCCTGATCAAGGACCTGAGCGAGAATGAGGCCGCCCATATGCGCAATAATCTCATCGGCTTCGTGTTCCAATCGTTTAACCTGATCAGCTACAAGACGGCCCTGGAAAATGTTGCCCTGCCGCTTTATTATCAAGGTGTCGGGCGGCGCAAGCGCAATGCCCTGGCCATGGAGCAACTCGAACGCATGGGGCTCGCCGACCGTGCCCATCACCTGCCCGGCGAGCTCTCCGGAGGCCAGAAGCAGCGTGTGGCCATTGCCCGCGCGCTGGTCACGAAGCCGGCCGTGATTCTGGCCGACGAACCTACGGGCGCGCTGGACTCCCACACCTCCAAGGAGGTGATGGAGGTGTTCCGCAAGCTCAACGAGGAGGGCATGACCATCGTCATCGTGACGCACGACCCCGGCGTTGGCGCGGCCACCAACCGTATTATCCGAATTTCCGACGGCGAAATCGTAAGCTGAGCCATGCTTTCCCTTCTGCACGAAATAGCGCAAAGTCTGCGCACCAACCGCACGCGAACGGTCCTGACGGGCATCGCCGTCGCATGGGGTATATTCATGCTCATTATCCTGCTGGGCGCGAGCCGCGGGGTGGTGAACTCCTTCGAGGAGAACATGAATTCCCGGCCCCTAAATACGTTCAAAATCTGGAGCGGACGCACATCCATGCCTTACAAAGGCTACAAGGACGGCCGCTGGATTGAACTCAAGGGCTCGGACATCCGCGCCATCGAGAAAGGCAACCCCGCCGTGAGCGGCGTGACGGCCTATGCGTCGGTGGATACGACGGTGATTTCCACCCCCAAGGGGCGGGTGTCGGGCGGTTTCACGGCCATGTTCCCCGCCGCTATCAAGAACGATAATTATGAGATAATATATGGCCGCGGGCTCAACGACCGCGACCTGTCCGAGTGCCGCCGCGTAATGATTATGTCGGAGAAAAAGGTCACCGAGCTGTTCGACTCTCCCGAGGAGGCCGTCGGCAAGACCGTGAAGTGTCTCGGACTTGCCTGGACGGTGGTCGGCGTGTATCGCCACCGCTGGGACCAGCAGACCATCGCCCCTTACACCGCCTACAAGGCTGTCACCGGCAATAGCGACGAGGCCTATAGCCTGGAGGCTACCGTGGAGGGCCTGCGCACGGAGGCCGACGCCGACGCTGCCGAGAAGAGCATACGCGCCTCCCTGGCGGCGGCTCATGAGTTCAACCCCGACGACCCCGGGGCGCTGTGGATATGGAACCGCTTCGGGCAGTACCTCCAGAGCCAGCAGGGCATGAGCATGCTCACCCTTGCGGTGTGGGTCATCGGCCTGCTGACGCTGCTCACGGGAATCGTGGGCGTGAGCAACATCATGTTTGTGAGCGTGCGCGAGCGTACCCACGAAATCGGTATCCGCCGCGCCATCGGAGCCCGTCCCGGCCAGATTCTGACCCAGATTCTCTCGGAGAGCGTGGCCATCACTGCCCTGTTCGGCTACATCGGCGTGTTCCTGGGCATCGCGCTTCTGGCTGTCATCGACCATTATTTCGGAAACCTGGACGGCTTCCGCCACCCGCAGGTGAACATATCCATAGCCATCCAGGTGACCATTGCGCTTATAGTCGCAGGCGCCGTGGCCGGACTTTTCCCGGCTCTTAAAGCAATCAAAGTCAAACCTGTTGAAGCCCTACGCGACGAATGAAAACCTCACTTTTCGACCCCGAAAACTGGCGCGAAATCGGCGCTACGCTCGCGCGCAACAAAACGCGCACCTTCCTTACGGCATTCGGCATCTTCTGGGGCACCTTCATGCTCGCTCTCCTTTACGGCGGTGCCAACGGGTTCGAGGGCATGATGCGCCGCAACTTCGCCGGGTTTGCCACAAACATGGCCGGCTTCGGTGCCACCGAGCGCTCCATGTCCTACAAGGGCTTCAACAAGGGCAGCTCCTGGAATATAACCCTCGAAGACCTGGACCTCCTGCGTCATGCCGACGACCGCATCGAGCACCTCTCGCCAATCCTGCAGAACTACGGCTCGGCTGTGGCAGGCTCCCGCAGCAAAAGCGGCCAGATAATGGGCATCACCGACGAATATAGTAAAATTCAGGAACTGGTGCTCTACTCCGGACGCCTGATCAACGCCGCCGACATGGCCAACCGCCGCAAGGTGGTGGTTCTGGGACGCAACATGGCCAACGAACTTTTCGGCGGAACCGACGGCGCCGTTGGCCGCGAGGTGTCAATCAACGGCATCTACTACCGCGTGGTGGGTGTGGCCGGCCAGAAAAGCGACGCCTCGGTGGGCGGACGTGTGGACGACGCATTCCTGATGCCGCTCACCACCCTGCAGGTGTCCATGAACAAGGGCAACGTGGTCCACTGGGTCGTCTTCACGGCCAAGCAGGGTCACTCCCCTGAGGAAATCATGCCAACGGTGCGCCGAATCATGAGCAACCGCCACTATATCCACCCCGAGGACCAGAACGCGCTGTGGGTGTTCGACGTCACGGACATGTTCAACATGATTGACAACCTCTTCACCGGCATCAGTCTGCTGGCCCTGTTCGTGGGCTTCGGTTCCTTGCTGGCGGGCATCATTGGCGTGGGTAACATCATGTGGATCATCGTGCGGGAGCGCACGCAGGAGTTCGGCATCCGTCGCGCCATCGGAGCCCGGCCGGCCGACATCACAATCCAGGTCCTTTCAGAAAGCATCGTCCTCACACTGGTGGCAGGTGTGGCCGGCGTGTGCTTCGCAACGCTGGTGCTTGGCATCGTGGACAAACTGACGACCGATCCACTCATGGGCGCTGCCGGCTTCCAGAACTCATTCGCAACAGCCTGCGCCGTGGTTATCATTTTCTTCGTGCTCGGCAGCCTGGCCGGCACTGTGCCCGCAATCAAGGCCATGCGCATCAAACCCATCGAAGCGATGAGGGACAAGTAGAGATGAGGAGACTAAGAGATTATGAGATTATGAGATTAGAGATTAAAAGGTTAGGGATTATAAGATGAGAGATTAGAGATTAGAGATTATGAGATTATGAGATTAGAGATTAAACGGGTCTTATGTACCATTAACCCCTAAACCTTAAACAAAAGTCCCATTAACCCCCCTCAACCTTAAACTTTAAACAAAAGTCCCATTAAACATTAAACTTTAAACATTAAACCAAAAATAGACCCCAGAATATATAACATCTTATGAAAAAGTTTTTCCGAATCCTGATGTGGGTTGTGATAGGCGCCCTGTTTGTTGGCACCTTCGTGTACCTCTACCTCAACTCACGACCCAAGGAGGTGGTTTATTCCACCGTGACGCCCACCCGTGAGACCATCGAACGCTCCACCGTGCTGACAGGCAAAATCGAGCCCCGCGACGAAATCACCGTGAAGCCCCAAATATCGGGCATCATCAGCGAAATCCTCGTTGAGGCCGGCAACATGGTTCAACAGGGCGACGTCATTGCCAAAATCAAGGTAATCCCCGACGCCTCCCAGCTTTCGTCGGCTGAGAGCCGCCTCAATGTGGCCAACATAGAGCTGGCCGACGCAACGGTGAAGGCCGACCGCGACCGTGCGCTTTTCGAGAAGAAGGTAATCTCGCGCGAGGAGTACGAAACGGCACAAAAGACCCTGGACAAGGCCCGCGAAGAGGTCGTGGCTGCCACCGACGCCCTGCGCATCGTCAAGGAAGGTGTATCGGCCCACAACGCCAAGGAAAGCAACACCCTGGTGCGCGCTACAATCACAGGCCTGGTGCTTGATGTGCCCGTGAAGGTAGGCTCGTCCGTGATTCAAGCCAACACCATGAACGACGGTACCACAGTGGCCACCATTGCCGACATGAGCAACCTCATCTTCAAAGGCAATGTGGATGAAACGGAGGTAGGAATGCTGTCGGTCGGTATGCCGATGAGCATCACCATCGGCGCAATGCCCGACCTCAATCCCACCGGCACCATCGAGTTCATTTCGCCCAAGGGCAGCGACACCAGCGGCGCCAACACCTTCGAAATCAAGGCCGCCCTGGAGGTGCCCGACGGGAGCGCCCTGCGCTCGGGCTACAGCGCCAACGCAACCGTGAGCCTCTCCAAGGCTGCCGACGTGCTGGCTCTTCCGGAATCGGTTATCGAATTCAAGGGCGACAGCACCTTTGTCTACCTCCTGACCGACTCGCTGGCCAAACCCGCGGAGTACACCCGCACTCCCATCACCACCGGCCTGAGCAACGGCATCATCATCGAAGTTAAGGACGGCATCGACTCCACGGCCGTGGTCCGTTCGGAAATAATGAAGTAGTCATGAAGCAGTTCATAACCATCATAGCGCTGGCCGCCGCACTGTCGGCCCCGGCGCAGGCACCGCAGTGGACGCTGGACCAGTGCGTGGAGTATGCCATCGACCACAACATCGACGTGGCGCGCTCGCGTCTGTCGGCCTACCAGGGCGAACTGTCGGTCACCGAAGCCAAGGACCGCTTCCTGCCCAACGTGAGCGGCTACGCGAGCCAGTCGTTCAACTTCGGCCGCGGCCTCACCGCCGACAACACCTATGTCAACCGCAACACGAGCTCCTTTTCGACGGGTGCGCAGCTGAGCCTGCCTCTCTTCCAGGGCACCGCCGCCATAAAGCGCCTGAACTACTCACGCACGGCACTCTCGGCGATGCTCGAGGATGTTGAAGCGGCCAAGGACGACGTTACGCTGAACGTCATCAGCCTATACCTGCAGTCGCTCTACGCAACTGACATGCTGGCTGTTGCGCGCGAGAACCTGAGCATTTCGCGCGGTGAACTCGAGCGCCGTACGCAGCTCCTCGAAGCCGGAAAGATTCCGGAACTGGACATCTACGAGGCCCGCTCGCAGGTGGCCACGGACGAGCTCTCGGTGGTCAACGCGGAGAATGATTCCATAATGGCCCTGCTGGACCTGGCCCAGCTTCTGAACCTGCCCACCGACCAGCCCTTTGACATCGCGCCGCTGGCCGACGAACTCGCGCCCCTGCTGAATCCTGACGAGGTCTACGCCAACGCCCTGACCAACAACCACGCCATGCGTGCCGCCGACCTTCGTCTGAAGGCGGCGCAAAAGAACGTGTCGGTGGCCAAGGCGGCATATATTCCCACCATCAGCTTCAACGCCGGCATCGGCACGAACTACTACAAAACATCCGGCTACGCCAACGAAGGCTTCGGGGCGCAGATGCGTCATAATTTCGCCAAGAGCCTGGGCTTCAGCCTGTCCGTGCCGCTGTTCGACGCCTTCGGCACGCGCAACAACGTTCGACGCGCCCGCGCCGAGCAGGTTAGCGCCGATTTACAGCTCGATAACCAGCGCAATCAGCTTTACAAGGCTATCAATCAGGCTTATACCCAGGCCGTCGGAGCATCGAAGAAGCTCGAGTCGGGGCGTGTGGCCGTGGAGAGCGCCAAGGCGGCTTTCGATGCCATGCAGGTCAAGTACGACAATGGACGTGCCAACGCCACGGAGTACGAAAAAGCCAAATCGACCTATATCACGGCCCTGACCCAGGCGGTGCAGGCTAAGTACGAGACAATCCTGCGCAACCGTATACTCAATTTCTATAATAGGTATTAGATAATAGGCGTTAGGCTTTAGGGTTTAGACCGGTTCGGAAAAATTTAAGCCCCTTGTGCTGATGCACAGGGGGCTTTGCTTAGTCGTCGAACAGCGGGTCATCGCCTTCTGTTCCGGCCACGATGGGGACCTCCTGAGCTTTGGCCGGCACGGGGGCGGGGGTTTCATTGGCCGGCACGGGGGCCGGGGTTTCCTTGGCCGGCACGGGGGCGGGTGACAGGTCGGTCGGGTCCGACTTGTCTGCCTCGTCTGCCTCGTCGGACTGGCCGGACTGCTCGGACTCGTCCATTTCAGCCGGAATTGGGGCGCCGGGTTCTTCGAGGAGCTCCTCCGTGGGCACATTTTCGCCCGTAGCCTCAAAGTACTCGTCGAAGGAGCGGCCTTCGTTGAGAAGGATGCCGAAGTCGGCCTCACTGATTGCCACAGGGCGCACGCCGGCCGGGAGGGTGAACTCCTCCGATGCTGCCATCACGCGGCGGTAATGCTCCAGCTCCTCGCGGTTGTCGAATCCTCGCACCAGCAACATGCCCAGGCGCCCGAAATTCATCTGCTCCAGGTCGAAGTCCTTCACCACGAAGGAGCGGAAGTTGTGGCGCGCAACCTCGTAGAGGAGGAGGTTGGCCGGCACCTGGTCGGTGGGGAAGGTGAAGATGAGGATATGGGGCACGTCGGGGTTGAGTTCGAACTCCGCCGGGGCGTTATTGCCGCCGATGTCGGTGGTGTCGTTTGTGAGGCGGAGGTCCCAGATCATGCCGCGCAGGTTGCGCTCGCCCGCCTGCAGCTCGCGCCCCTGCGCCATCCCTTTGAGCCAGGCGGCGGCGATGGGTGTGATGTCTGTGTCCGGGTAGCGCTCGAGCAGGTCGCGCAGGGTGGAGTTGAACTGTTCGGGCTGGCGCTCGGTGACGTAGGCCAGCGCATCGAGGAACATGAATTTAGGCATGAGTTTGCTCATGGGGTAGTCGGTCTCCATGGTGGTCATGGCCGAGTGGACGTCGGCGTTGCGGTTGTCCAGGTACGCCTCGTAGGTTTGGACGTAGAGGCTATCCTGAACCTGGTCCATGGTGCGGAGCTTCTCAAGGTAGAGGGGATCGCGCATGGCTATGCCGTACTTGCTCTCGGGGAAGTCGTCGACGATGAGGTTGCGATAACGCTCGGCGTCGGCCACGCGACCCATGCGCATGTACATGAGGTAAAGGTTATAGTAGGCGTCCAGGCGGTAGGTGTTATCGGGATAGTCCTTCAGGAGGCGGTTGAACTCGGCCTCGGAGGCGGGAAAATCTTCGAGTTTGTCCTTGAGGATTACACCCATGTTGTAGAGGCCCTCCTGGATTATTTCGCCGGATGTGACGCGCTCCTCGGGCGTGGAGGGAATCTGGGAGAGATAGTACTCCGGGTAGTGAGGGTCGGACGAGCGCCGCAGCTGCTCCTGTGCCGCCTCGGGGTCTGCTTCCGGGGCGTCGGGCGAGTCCGATTGGTCGGTCGGGTCCGACTCTTCATCCTCGTTGGAGGCCACATCGAAATCGTCGGTGTTGAAGGTGGATTTATTGCGACGGCGCCAGTCGTCCTCGAGCTTGCGCGAACCCCAGCGGCGCTGGAATTCGGTCTTGCCGGCGTTGCGGGTGGCCGCGTTGTAGAAGTACCAGGAATTGTCGGTGTTGATGGTGAACGAGGGCGCGGAGTTGTCCTGCAGGCCCCCGTCGCCCATGTTGGCGAGGTATTCCTCGCGCCGGGCCTCGTCGGCCTCCTTCTTTTCTTTCTCCTTGAGGTCGGCGATGATTTTGTCGATTACTGCCATGCGCGCGGTGCTGTCCATGTCGGCCAGGCGCAGGAGCGAGTCCTGGAGGTTCACATTCTGGGAGTAGACCGCCAGCTCATCCAGGACGTCGGAGCGCTGCTTGATGGCGGGATAGTCCGGGAAGGTGGTGGGGAGGACGGGCACCGCCTCGGCGTACTCCGGCTGAGCCTTTTCGTAATTCCGCTGCTCGAAGTAGAGGCGCCCCAGGGTGAGCTGGTTCAGCGCCTTGTCGATACCCGAGCGGGTGGACTTTTCGTTGGCGATGATGTAGTTTTCGATTGCCTTGGCGGTGTCGCCCCGGGAGAGGTAGAGGTTGCCGATGGCGTAATATATCTGGTCGAGGTATTCCTTGTTGCGGTCGTAGCGGGTCATGCGCTGGAGGGCTTTGACCTCGGGCTCGATGTCGGCGCCGGTGAACACCTCGCTCTGCTTGATGCGCGCGTTGAATTTGGTGCGGTAGGTGGCCGACGACGAGCCTCCGGCAGCCTTGAAAGCGTCGTAGGCCTGCTCGCGCTTGCCCTGACGGGCCAGGATTTGCCCCAGCAGGAAGTTCAGGCGTATTTTCTGGGCCGAAGAGGCGGATTTGATGGCGGCGCGCAGGTAAGGTTCGGCGCCCTCGTAGTCGTCGGCATGGATGAGGTAGTCGGCCATGGCGAAGTTGTAAAGGTTCCGGAGGTTGCGGTCGCTGAGGTCGTTCTCCTTTATGCGCGTCAGAATCATCTCTGCCTCGAACTGCCACCCCAATGCCACATAGCACAGGGCCTGCATCAGCTTGGCTTCGGTCACTACCTTCGGCAGCCATGTGAACTGGCGCGAGATGTAGAAATAGGTAGAAGCTGCCCCGGCAAAGTCGCCGTTGTAGTACTGCCCGGCGGCGAGCATCAGCCAGGAATTGTGGATAAAGGGGTTGTACTCGCTGCGTTTCATCCACTCCTGATATTTCGAGTCGTTTTTACGGCCGGTCTGACGCTTGGGCTTGTTCTTGATTGAGCGCAGCTGGATTGCTTTCTGGGCCTTTTCGATGGAACGCGTAAAGTCGCCCGAAGGCTGGGGGGCGGTGGGCTCGGCCTTGGCTTCTACCGGATGCATGAACACCAGGCGCGAATAGTCGTCCTCGTACTTGGACTCCATGTCGGCCAGGGTCTCCTTCATGTGCGTGTCGCCGTTGTAGTGGATATTGTAGCGGGTGATGAACTCCTGGTACTTGCGGTTGGCGGCGGTGTTCTTTTTGGGGCTGCACGACGCCCCGACCATAGCCACAAGGATAGCCATGGCCGGCAGAAGGTAGTATTTCCGCAGGCGACTCATATTCAATATATAAACGCGTCCGCTTCGCCGTTATTGCCCCACCGCGCCTAAAACCTAACGTCCCGGGCTCAAATTCTGAAATTTTACGGTTTTATTTTGGAGCGTCGGTTTTTTTTCGTAACTTTGCGGTGCTTTAGCCTCCGGGTTGGGCAACGGATAGTCTTATGGTGTAATGGTAGCACTACAGGTTTTGGTTCTGTCTGTTCAGGTTCGAATCCTGATAAGACTACTCTTTCATCCAGGTCGCCCTTTCGGTGATCTGGTTTTTTATTGGCCCACTTGGTCCTAAGCAGGGCCGGCCAAACTTAAACATCACTTCCTTGCCATGTTCGACTACAACCAAGCTCATATCCACCCGCGCGACAGCCGCATCCACTTCGACGCTCCCACCCACACCTACTTCATCATCGCCGACGACGGCAGCCGCATCGACTGCGACTCGGTCACGACCGTGGTAGAGGGTTGTTTCGAGCAGTTCGACGCCGAGAAGTGGGCCCGGCGCAAGACAACCGACGAGGAAAGTGCCCGTAAACTCATGGCCGAATGGGCGCGCAAGGGCGAAGAGGCGCGCGACGCAGGCACGCTGATGCACGACCGCATCGAACGCTTTTACCTGGGACAAGACATTGAGGATGAGGCGTATGACGATGATTCTTTCAACCTGTTCCTGAAGTTTGTGGAGAACTATGAGCTGAAACCGTTCCGCTCGGAGTGGCGCATCTTCAGCGAAAAGTACCGCCTCGCGGGCACGCTGGACTTCCTGACCTTCGATGGCGATGTGTTCGAAATTTACGACTGGAAACGTTCGTCGAAAATCGTTGACCACGACGGCCGTCCGCTCCTGAACAACTATGGGAAATATGCCTTCGCGCCCCTTTCTATGTTGCCCGACACAACTTTCCATCACTATGCCCTCCAGGTGAGCCTCTACCGATATATCCTTGAAACGGAATACGATATCGTGGTTTCCGACGGGCATCTGGGAACATTCCATCCCGGCTACGACCGTCCCCACGTGGTGGACATGCCCTACCTGCGCGACGAAGTCATTGCCCTGCTGAAGGCCCGCTATGAGAAATTTGTCTGAAACTTTTGTGGCGACCCTGCCGGATGCCGTGGGGCCCGAAGCCGCCGCGCGTCTTGAGCTTGCGCTGAGGCAGGAGCAGCCGGTGGTGGCGGTGCGCGCAAACCCACTCAAGGGGTTTCGTGTGGCCGACGGGGCCGACGCCGTCCCCTGGGAGCCCCTGGGCGTATACCTGCCCCAACGGCCGCTTTTTGCCGCCGACCCGGCCTGGCATCAGGGGTGCTACTACGTCCAGGATGCCTCCTCGATGGCTGTGGGCTACGTAGTTAAGCAGCTTATCGGCAAATATTTCCCTGCCGACGCTGCGGTGAGGTACCTCGACAGCTGCGCGGCCCCGGGAGGGAAGAGCATCGCGGCCCTTGATGCCCTGCCTGCAGGCTCTTTCCTGGTGGCCAACGAATTCGACGCGCAGCGCGCCAACATCCTGGCCGAAAATCTGGCGCGATACGGCAGCCCGGATGTGGCCGTGACCCGCGGCGACACCCGTCACCTGGCCAAACTCGGACCTCTGTTCGACATCGTAGCCGCCGACGTGCCCTGCTCCGGCGAAGGCATGATGCGCAAGGACGCAACAGCCGTCGAGCAATGGTCGCCCGGTCTCGTTCGCCAATGTGCTGAAACTCAGCGCGAAATCCTGCACAACGTATGGAAAGCCCTGCGCCCGGGCGGATTCCTGATTTATAGCACCTGCACCTTCAACCGCACTGAAAATGAGGCCAATGTGGCCATGCTCATGGATGACTTCGACGCTGAGAGCATCGACGTGGGCCTCGAGCGCTTCACGGGAGTGCTCCCCTCGGACGCCCCCGGCATCCATGCCTACCGCTTCATGCCCGGTCTCGTGCGCGGCGAAGGCCTCTTCGTGGCCGTCCTCAAAAAGCCCGGTGCATCATCCGCCAGAGAGTCGCGCGGCAAGGGAGGCAAGGAAAATCCCGCCGCCCGGAAGATGCTCAAAGGCTTAGGCATTGATTGTCACGGATATACCGCCGTCGGCAACGCACGGGTCGAACTGCGACCCGATGCCCACCGGAGCCTGTGCGAGGCGCTGGAGCGCCATCCGTCGCCACTCCGCATAGGCCTGCCCGCAGCCGAGCTCAAGGGCAAGGACTACGCCCCCACCCACGAGCTGGCTCTGTCCCCGCTGATGACCGTCGGCATACCGGGCGCCGAACTGAACTATCTCGACGCTCTGGCCTACTTGCGGCGCGAGACGCCCGCTCTCCCGGACGCCCTGCCAAAAGGCTATGTTACAGTTAATTACCAAGGTCGCCCATTGGGCTGGATGAAGAACTTAGGCAACCGCGCCAACAACCTTCTGCCCGACTTCCTGCGCCTGCGCCTGGACCCGCGCAACCTCCCCGACGAACCCCCTCACATCCCACTGTCCCGAACATGAAACAATTCCTCCTCCTGCTCCGCCGCTTCGTGCCTCCATATAAGAAATGCCTGATTCTCAACATCATATTCAACCTCCTGTCGGCATTTCTCACCCTCTTCTCCTTCGCCATCATCGTGCCCATCCTGGAGATTCTCTTCAAGGTGCGCGAGGCTCATTATGCCTTTATGGACTGGGGCTCCGGGAGCCTTAAGGACGTCATTGTCAACAACTTCTACTACTACACCCAAACCCTTATCGAGCGCTTCGGAGCGCCCTCGACCCTGGCAATACTGGCAATCGTGCTCGTGGTGCTGACCGGCCTCAAAACCGGCACCGCATTCCTTAGCGCATACTTCATCATCCCGCTGCGCAACGGCATCGTGCGCGACATCCGCAACTTCCTCTACGACAAAATCACCGCCCTGCCCATCGGCTTCTTCACCACCGAGCGCAAGGGCGACGTCATGGCCCGAATGACCGGCGACGTGGCCGAAATAGAGTACTCCATCATGTCCTCGCTCGAAATGCTGTTCAAAAACCCGGTGCTTATCATCGTTTATTTGGGAATGATGATAATGATTTCCTGGCAGTTAACGCTTTTTGTGTTCATCCTGCTGCCGATTGCCGGGTTCGTGATGGGGCGCGTCGGCAAGCGGCTCAAGCGCACCTCGTTCGAGGGTCAGACACAGTGGGGCGTCCTGATGGCCAACATCGAGGAAACCCTCGGCGGACTCCGCATCATCAAGGCATTCACCGCCGAGGACAAGGTGCGCGAACGTTTTCACCGCGAAAATCAGGTGTTCTACCGCCTGTCCAACTCGGTGGCGCGCCGGCAGGCTCTGGCTCACCCCATGAGCGAATTTTTAGGAACCATCGCCGTGGCGATAATTCTCTGGTTCGGCGGAACTCTCATTCTTTCAGGCGCTTCGGGCATGAATGCGGCCAATTTTATATACTACATGGTCATCTTCTACTCCCTCATCCAGCCCGCCAAAGACCTGTCGAAGTCGGTCTACTCCATTCAGAAAGGTCTGGCATCAATGGAGCGTGTGGATAAGATTCTGAACGCCACCAACCCCATTGCCGATCCCGCCGAACCGGCGAAAGTTGACGCAGCTCCCGGCGTGGTGTTCGACAACGTGACCTTCAGCTACGACGGTACCACCGACGTTCTGCGCGACATCAACCTCGAAATCAAGCCCGGCCAGACGGTTGCCCTCGTGGGGCAATCGGGCTCCGGAAAATCAACCCTGGCCGACCTTGTGCCCCGTTTCTACGACCCTCAGGCAGGCTCTGTGCGTGTCGGTGGTCACGACGTACGCCAACTCCGCGTTGCCGACCTCCGGGGCCTGATGGGCAACGTCAACCAGGAGGCAATTCTCTTTAACGACACCATTTTCAACAACATAGCCTTCGGCGTGGAAAATGCCACCCTCGAGCAGGTGCGCGCCGCCGCGCGCGTGGCAAACGCCGATGACTTCATCATGGAGACTGAGGACGGCTACGACACCATGGCCGGCGACCGCGGTTGCCGCCTATCCGGCGGCCAGCGTCAGCGTATATCCATAGCCCGCGCAGTGCTCAAAAACCCACAGATTCTCATTCTCGACGAAGCCACATCGGCCCTGGACAGCGAGAGCGAAGCCGCTGTGCAACAGGCCCTTGACCGACTCATGGCCGACCGCACCACCCTCATCATCGCCCACCGCCTGGCCACCATCCGTAAAGCCGACCTCATTTGCGTACTCCACGAAGGACGCATCGTCGAAGCCGGAACTCACGAGGAACTCCTCGGCCCCGGAGCCAAAGGCTTCTACCGCCGTCTGGTCGAAATGCAATCCCTCCAGGACTGACCCACCTCCGCATAAGTAAGCGAGCCCCCGGGATGCCGGAGGCTCGCTAACGTATTTAGCCGGGGTTACGATTTTGCAGTCAGGGGAGCGTTGAGGCTCAGGTCGCGCTTCCATTTGAGGAAGACGAAGGTGCACATGGCCATGGCAATCAGCCCGATAGCTTCGCTCACGGCCAAAGGAAGCCCGATGCCTTCGACGTAGGCCCCCGCGGGAGCGTAGCAGATAAATGTGACGCAGAGCGTGGTCATGAACATGGCCGGAATCATGGTGAGCAGGTAGGCGTTGGAGCCGCTGTTATTGCGCACCAAAAATACGCTGCATGCCCAGAGGGTGAAGATCGACAGGGTCTGGTTGCACCATGCGAAGTAGCGCCAGAGGATGTCAAAATTGATGTTCAGCAGCAGGTAGCTCAGGCCCACGATAGGCAGAGTCACCGTCAGGCGCTTCAGGAACTTCTTCTGCTGCAGGCCTATGGAGTCAGCGATGATGAGCCGCAGGCTGCGCATGGCGGTGTCGCCGGTGGTGATGGGAGCAGCGATTACGCCCAGAATAGCGAGGATTCCGCCGAAAGTCCCCAGCCACTGCACGCACACTTCGTGCACGAGGATGCCGGCATCCTGCCCGTGTGAGGCCATGTAGTCGGCCAAAGGTCCGTAGCCGCCGGTGAAGGCAATGGCTGCGGCTGCCCAAATGAGTGCAACAATGCCCTCCGAAACCATCGCGCCGTAGAACACCATGCGCCCGTGGCGCTCGTTGGTGAGGCAACGGGCCATCATCGGGCTCTGCGTGGCATGGAAGCCGGAAATCGCACCGCAGGCAATGGAGATGCACATCATCGGGAAAATCGGAGCCACTTCGCCCGCGGGATGGCGGTTGAACAGACCCTCGGAGAAGCCGTCGGGAATGGGCACGGCGTTGAAAATCATATAGCCCATGATGCCCACGGCCATGAAAAGGAGCGCGAAGCCGAACAGCGGGTAGAGGTTGCCGATGAGTTTGTCAACCGGCAACAGCGTGGCCAGGATGTAGTACAGGAATATGCACGTGGCCCAGAAGGTGGCGTTGAGATGCTCGGGGGTGAGGGTGGCCAGAAGGTTCGCCGGCGTGCGAACAAACACCGCTATGACCATCACCAGCAGGATGCAGGTGAAGATGCTCATCACAACCTTGATGGTCCTGCCGAGCTCGCTGCCAACTATTTCCGGCAACGACTTGCCACCCAGGCGCAGGGAAATCATGCCGGACATAAAGTCGTGGACCGCACCGGCAAAGATGGTTCCGAACACAATCCAAAGGAAGGCGGCCGGGCCGTACATCACGCCCATGATTGCGCCGAAAATCGGCCCTACTCCGGCAATGTTGAGGAACTGAATCAGGTAGACTTTCCATGTAGGCATCGCTACATAGTCGATGCCGTCGGCCATGGTGGAGGCTGGCGTGGGGCGGTTCGGGTCGGTTTTGAACACCCGTTCCACCAGCCCGCCGTAGACGAAATAGCCCGCAACGAGGGCTATCAATGCTATGATAAATGACGTCATTGGTGCTTAAACTTATGGGTTGATTGGTTATAGGACTAAAAGTCTCACAAATTTAACTCAAAATCCGCAAATTTTCGTGTACAAAACCGTAATTATTTTACATACAATTTCTCCGGTTCACCACCCCACCGTAACGACTCCTCATCCTGCCGTCCTGTATCGCTGTGTGAACGACTGCAACCGGCCAGTACCAAAACTGCTACAATGAGTCCCGGCACGAAACGTACCAACCATTTCGCACCCTAATTCATATTGAGCCTATTTCAAGGACTTCTCTTCATCCGGTGAGCATTCTCTGAGCAAAGTTATTTTATTATTTCCCAATAACCCAATTTACGTCCTCCAATTCGACGAATATAGTTCTTTTGCTTCAATTCGCTTATTGCCCTGCTTATGGTTGAACCGGACAGGTGTAATTTTTCGACAAGCTGCCCTTTTGTGTCATGGGGATATGACTTAATAGCGTTGTATACCGTGGCTGTAACAGTATTTAAATCAGTGGCTTGTCCATTTGTAACCTCTTTTATTTCTTCTTTTGTATCATCTTGTGACACAAAAGAACTTTTAGAGATAAAGACTTTTACAAGGAATGCCGTCTCAAGCCCAAGATTGAAAATTGCCTCTCCATTTCCATTGGTTTTCAATTCCTCTTGAACACGTTGTACGCCTCGGCTGAACCTGTTGACAAAGCCCATTACTTTCATAGCTTCAGCTATCACCCCGTTCCGGTAATCATTTACCCATGGGAAATTCCTTGGGTTAGCTTTGCCATATAGTCCACCATGGTTTAATATTTCTATCCTATCATCGTATTGATAAAATTGAACAGGGCCATTTCCCTCATAATCACGGTGGCATACTGCATTCATAAGTAATTCTCGCATGGCCCATGAAGGATAATCCACTTTATTCTCCTCTCTCAGGGCGCTTACCGGGACCGGACGTTTCTTTGCTATTGTGGTTGAGACAAACGTGTCAAGTTGATTGAGAATAGTCATCAGGTTCCCGGAAAACTTATACTCGCTGGCGACATCAGCTCCTCTCCCATCACCTCCAAAGCGAACGTATTGTACATATGCCCCGGGCAAACGACGCTCCACATTATTGCCAAACATCAGAATACCGGCAAAAGTAGGACAGTCGTGTTTCATATCATAAAAGCCTAATGCTTGAAGTTGAAGTCTAACATCGCGTTTGTCGTTTTCAAGCACCTCTTCGGGATATGCTTTGGGAAGATATGCTTGGCGGAATAGACTTACGTCTAAGTCGTCAATAGAACTATCAAGACAGGGCATCGCATCGAAAGTCTGAACATGGGAGGCACGTTTTTCGTAAAGTTTACGTTCATCATCTTCATTTGCAGTCCCTCTGCGGGGACCAACGCGTACACAAATCTTGCCTTTATATTTGACAGGGGGGAAATGAGCAGGTTGAACTTCCACAACTACAACAGGCCCATCTTCAAGTTCTATCTTTTCCACAGTCATCGAAGGTTGAGGTTGAATGTTCCCTTCGGTACGTATAGAAGCAATGTTTTTCAGGAGCGAATCTGTTATATTAATCGGTACTACTCGCCCATTCTTATCGTCAGCGCCGATTATAAGATACCCCGGTTTTTGGTAATCGGGTAGGTCATTTGAGAATGCACATATAGCCTCTCCAAACTTATCCATATTATTAGTGGATATAGTCCGTTCAACTCTGTCACTTTCCAAATCGTTCAGAAGGCGTTGTAATTCTTCAGATGATATCATTTCTTGGGTATTTATTCCGATTGGTGTTAAAGTTGACCAAAGTTACGCAAAAAAATTCACAATTCGAATCCCGATTTATCTTGATTACTCCCGAGATTTCAATATGTATAAAATCAGTAGTTGCGGAGGGTGGAGAGGGAGTGGAGGGATGTCAGGGGGGCGATGTGGATGGAGAGATAGCGCAGGAGGATGTCGGTGATTTCGTTGCGGCGTACGCGGCTCCAGGCAAGGACCGGGGCGGTGGAGTAGGTGCAGGCGGCCAGGGCGCGGAGATCGGCCCCGGCGTCGCTGTCGGCAAAATCGCGATGAAGCGGTAAAGCCGGCGTGAAGCGACCCTCTCGGAGGTCAAAGATACTCCCGGGGGTATCGAAATCGGGCCCTACGCCAAGTTGCTCGGTGAGGCGCAGCAGGAACAGGACGGGAAAGTAGCTCACAATCTCCTCCCGCTCAGCCTCGTGGAGCAGCTCCACCGACTCGAAGAGGAACTGCGACAGATAGGGGTCCGGCGAAGCCTGACGCAGGAGCAGGTCCAGCACTTCGGCTATGAATATACCAACCATGTCCTTGACCACCGACAGCCGGACTGCACCAACGGCCCCGTGAGGCCTCAGGTCGCGGATGGTGTGGATTTCACGCTGAGGTCGTATGTCGGCCACCCCCTCGAAGCAGTAGAGCGGTCGGGTCAGAGCCCGGCGACGCGAAGCTTCTCGTCCGGCACCGGCGGGCATCGCCAGGGTGATGCGTCCCGACTCCCGGCTCCACGCGCTGAGCAGGTTTTGCTTGTCGTTGAGGCGGATGGTGCGCAGGGCTATGCAGGTGATGGGTTGGAGCATGTCAGAGACCTTTTCGCCGGCGGCGCCACTGTTTGATGGACTGCAACAGGGCTGAACCACCCGTACCAACGTCGCTGGCCAGCGGGTCCACGAACGACGTCAGCGCCGGCGCCTCTCCGAACTGCTCCGGGTAGATCATCATCAGGTTGTTGCGCGCGAAATATCGCTGCAGGAACGAGGGGATTTGCGACATATCGCCCGAATAGGACACCGACTGGGGCCTTGCGCCGATAACCACGAAGAGGTCGTCGTCGAGGATGCGGTTGGCAAGCACGATGAAATCGTCCCAGGAATCGGTGGTTTCAAATTCGCACCGTATGCCGTAGTTCTCCGCATATATCACCCCACGGATGAGCGGCTGAACCTCGCCCGGGCAGCAGTAGATTATCCGGCAGCCTACCTGACGTGTGAGTCGGGCCGTGGCACGCACCCAGCGGCTGAAGCCGGTTTCGTACTGCGCGCCTTTGGGAACCCATACCACCACGCGGGTAATGGTGTTTACGGGAATGAACGTGCGCGCAATCATCACCATGCGGTTGGTCGAGCGCAGAAGTTGCTCCACCTTGTGGCCGAAAAATGAGTCGATTACGGTTACACGGCGATGCATTCCGAGGATAATTTCGGTGATGTCGCGCTCCTGGGCCGCGTTGAGCAGACCCGTTACGGTGTTGAGGTCGTAGCGGTCCAGAGTCTGGATATGGATATCCGCCGCCGCGCCCACCTTGCGGGCGACTTCGAGCGAAGCCTCCGCTACGGTTTTGGCGGCATTTCCTTTTTCGTTGCGTACATGGATGGCGTAGAAATTATGCTCCCCGCCCTCGTTACGCATCAGCACGGCCATCTCAACCAGAGGCTCCGTGGTGATGGGCGTGGCGGCTGCAATAAGGGTGTTGTTGATGCGCGTCTTGCGTATCATCCCGTCCGCATCGTCCTCCATCATCCTCATTTTCAGGCGCGAAGCACCCCCGGCGGTGATAATCGGAGCCAGGGCGCAGGTAATCATCACCACGATGATGGTGCTGTTGAGGATGCGCTCGTCGAACATCTCCATTTGGTAGCCGACCGCAATTACTGCCAGGGCTACCGCGGTGTGGGCCGTGGTGAGGCCGAACATTACGTTGCGGCTGCTTCGCCCCATGCCATAGATTTTCCCGGCAATCCAAGCCGGCACCCATTTGCTCACCAGCGCCACCGTCAGCATGATGGCCGCTACCAGCAGGGTGCCCGTGTTACCAAGCACCCGCAGGTTGATCATCATACCCACGCTGATGAGGAAATAAGGAATGAACAGTGCGTTTCCCACAAACTCAATCGAACTCATCAGCGGCGATGCAATAGGAATGTAGCGGTTGAGCAGCAGCCCGGCGAAGAATGCGCCCAGCACCGGCTCCAGGCCTATAAGCTGAGCCGTACATGCGGCCAGGAACACCAGCCCCAGCACGAACACATACTGCATCACCTTGTCGTTGTACTTCTTGAAGAAATAGCGCGTCAGGCGCGGGTAGATGTACAAAAGCACCACCACCCACAGGGCCACGCGGACCATCAGCATACCAACCACGCTTATGTCGAATGCCCCCTCGCGCCGGATATTTACCGTGATGGCCAGCACAAGCAGAGCCCCGATCACGGCCACGATGGTGCCAACAATGGCTATGAGCACCGCCGGAGCTTTCGTGATTCCGAAACGCGCCACAACCGGATAGGCCAGCAGGGTATGGGAGGCGTACATGGCCCCAAGAAGCCAAGCCGTAGTCCAATCCACGTCAAGCCACTCCACGCTGGTGAACACGCCGATAATCAGAGGGAAAAAGAGGGTCAGCACACCGAAGACGAGGCCGCGGCGCAGATTCATCTTCAGGTGGTACATGTCTATCTCCAGGCCTGCCAGGAACATAAGGTAGAGCAGACCTACCTGGCCGAAGATAGCGAACGAACTGTCGTTGTCAAGGACATTGAATCCGTAGGGCCCCACCACAACGCCGGCCACAATCATTCCGATGATGTGCGGCACCCGCAGCTTATTCAGCAACAGGGGCGCGAAGAGGATGATTGCCAGGACGATGAAAAAAATCTGAACCGGCTCCGTTACCAGCGGGCTACCCATCGGGATTCGGCTTTATCGGTGGGCGAGGATGTACTGCGCAATCTGCACCGCATTCAGAGCCGCGCCTTTACGTATCTGGTCCGCTACAGTCCAGAAATTCAGCCCGTTAGGATTGGCGAGGTCGGCTCGTACACGGCCTACATACACCGGGTCGCTTCCGGCCACATGCAGCGGCATGGGGTAACCTTTGGGCTCGGGACGATCCACCAGCACAACGCCCTCGGCCTTGGCGAAGGCTTCGCGGGCCTCAGCAACGCTTACGGGGCGCTCGGTCTCGACCCAGATTGCCTCGCTGTGAGCACGCATCACGGGCACGCGCACGCAGGTGGCACTCACGTCAAGTCCGGGCGCATGCATGATCTTCTTGGTCTCGTTGTACATCTTCATCTCCTCCTTCGTATAGCCGTTGTCGGTGAACACATCCACCTGCGGAATGAGGTTAAATGCCAGCTGGTCAACGAATTTCTCAACCTTAGGCTCCTTGCCGCGGCTCAGTTGTGCCGTCTGCTCCTCCAGTTCGGCCATGGCCGTTGCGCCGGCGCCGCTCGCCGCCTGGTAGGTGGCAACATGCACCCTGCGGATGGGGCTCAGGTCGTTGATGGGTTTAAGAGCGACAACCATCTGGATGGTGGTGCAGTTTGGGTTGGCGATGATGCCGCGGGGAGCATACATTGCGTCCGCACCGTTCACCTCCGGCACAACCAGAGGAACGTCGGCCTCCATTCGGAAAGCGCTGGAATTGTCTATCATGATGGCGCCTCCGGAGGTTATGATGTCGGCATACTGGCGGCTCACACCCGCGCCGGCGCTGGTGAACACAAAGTCGAGGTCCTTGAAGTCGTCCGGGTTGTCGCGGAGCTCACGCACCGGCTCGGTGGGCTGTCCGCGGAACTCGTATCGCCGCCCGGCGCTTCGTGCTGAGCCGAACAGACGCAATTCGTCGATTACCATATCAGAGGCCGAAAGAACCGACAGGAACTCCTGTCCTACCGCGCCGGAAGCGCCAACAATTGCTATTTTCATTTCCTTAAGTGTATATACACCGCAAAATTACACAAAAAAAGCGACTTTTCCCCTCCCCACCCAAAAAAATCGCACCCCCGGACCACTAACAACCCTTATCGGGATTAGTCATGATAAATCCCGATTAATCTTGATAAATCATGAAAAGCGCGCAAAATAAAGCAGGGGCGCGGCGAGGCGTCCCTGCTTGGTGGGGTTGTTGGCAGTTTATTGCATTACATCCAGGAGCTCGACATCGAACACGAGCATCTCGTTGGGCTGTATGCCGGCCTGGGGTGCGCCATTGGCGCCGTAGGCCAGTTCGCCGGGTATGTAAAGCGTCGCCTTGCCGCCCTTGCCGAGCTGCATGAGGCCTTCACGGAAGCCGGGAACCACGCCCTGGAGGTTGAACACGGCGGGCTCACCACGCTCTACGCTGGAGTCGAAAACACGTCCGTCGAGGTGACGTCCGATGTAGTGCACGCGAACGGTTGCGGTCTCGTCGGGGTTAGTCCCCTCTTCGCCCGCCTTCTCAACCTTGTAAACCAGTCCGCTGGGAAGAGTTACAACAGAGGGATCTTCGCCTGCGAGCTTGGCTACATACTCAGCTCCGGCAGCCTTGTTGGCGTCCATGGTCGTAGCGGATGCGTTCTGGGCGGCCAAGGCGGCCTGATGCTGTGCGTCTTCGAACATCTTGCGGAATGTGGACTGGGCGTTGCGGATGTCGTTAACCGACAGCGAATCTGACTTATAGGTTGCCAGGAAAGCCTTCATCACGGCAGTCTTGTCTATGACAACTCCATCGTCGGAGAGCTGGTTGATTTCGTTCAGAATCTGAAGCGCTACCTGCATGCCATAGCGGGTATTCTGGTCATCCTTGGAGGCCATTACCTGCTTGAAACCCTTCACAAAGGCATCCTTGTCGGCCTCAGGGCTGCTCATTTCGTTGCTGATCACGGCGCCCACGTAAGTTCCGTAGGCAGCGGAGAGGGAGTCGTTGGCAGCTCCCTTGGTGGCGCAGCTGTCGCCGGTGCATTCTTTGCACGCCGTACCCATAAACGCCACTGCAGCCAATGCTGCAAATAAAATCTTTTTCATATTTATTTTGTCAATTATTAGAATACATCGATTAGGTCGATTGTGAAGCGCAGCGGGGTGTCGGGCGGAATAACTCCCGGAACACCTTCACTTCCGTAAGCCAGAGGCGCGGGGATGGTCACGTCGTAGCGTCCGCCTGCACGCATATGCGTCAGCGCCTCGGCCAGACCCGGCGCCAAATCGGCCACGCGGGCGCGCATAGGCTCGTCCGTGGGCAACATCTCGTCGAAGATAGTCCCATCGGGCAGCGTGCCCGTATAGCGCATGATCACGCTTGATTCAGACGCCGGGGCGGCTCCCGTGCCGGGTGTCAGCGTCTCTATGACCACGCCCGAGGGAAGCGTCTCAGCTTCCGGGCGCATTGCGGCCTGCGAAAGGAACTGCTCCGACTGTCGGGCCGCGCTGGATGCAATCATTGCCGCGACAGCCTGCGAGGCCTCGCGGTGGGCCGCTTCATCATAGGGTTGGCGGAGATTCTCGATGAGCAGGTCCTCCAGGCGCGAACGGTCAACTTCGATGCCGTAGCCCTGAAGCTGAGCCACTGCCCCATCGATGCCCTGACGCAGGTTCGAAGCCAGGAAAACGGCCACTACATCGGTCACGGAATCTGTAGACTCCGACGGGGCAGGTGTTGCCGCGAAAACAACCCCCTGCATGGCCAGCACACAGGCGGTTGATAAAATTGCTAATCGGCGGATCATCAATTCTTTCCTACAACTTCAACGAGCTCTACGTCGAAAATCAGCGTCTGGTTCGGGCCGATGACGCCACCTGCACCCTGCGGGCCGTAAGCCAGAGCCGAGGGGATAAACAGACGCCATTTCGAGCCGACGTTCATCAGCTGCAGGGCCTCAACCCAGCCGGGAATAACTTGGGTTACACCGAAGGTTGCAGGCTCGCCGCGTTCAACGCTCGAGTCGAACACTGTGCCGTCGATAAGCTTGCCGGTGTAGTGAACAACCACGCGGTCCTGTGCCGTAGGCTTCGGGCCGTTACCTTCGGTAAGCACCTCATACTGAAGGCCCGAGGGAGTGGTCTTGACTTCTACACGCTTGCCGTTTTCGGCCAGGAACTGTTCGCCGGCCTTGGCGTTAACTTCCGCCATAGCCTTGGCCTGCTCCATCTGCTTGGCCTGGAGGCCTTCGAAGAATTTCTGAACTTCCTCCTTGGCTTCATCAATGGTCATTTTAGGTGCTTCTCCATAGAAAACAGATGCAACGCCATCGGCGAAGTCCTGAATATTGATGGTCTCAATTCCCGAAGCGCGGAAATTGTGGCCCATGCTGAGTCCGAGCGCGTAGCTCAGACGGTCTAATTCTTTTTCTGCCATTTTAGTGTTAGTTAGTTTACTTTCGTCGCCGAAAGATGTGTTAGTTAATGTTCAGATGCAAAGTTAGCGAAAATTCGTCAACCTACAAACTATTAACACCCCCAACCCCCGCAAGGTTTGTGAGGCGATGCCGATTTAAACCGTGAAGTATAACCGACAATCAACCACGAGTAATCAAATTCACTCCCTGCGGGCCTCGGTAAATCAAGCTCTAAAATTTCCCGCTCAAACCTGGCGAATCCGGGTGAGGGTTATGAGGGTGCGGGCCAGTTTGGCGGCAGCGAAGGCGGCGGCCATAAGCAGAACGATCAGGGCCGAGCACGGAACGTCGATGATTGTGGACAGGAGCAGTCCGCCCAGACCGGTGACGATGCTGATGGCGATCGAGGCCAGCATTATGGGCCGGAATCGGGTATAAAACACCTCGGCCGTAATCATGGGCAAACTGAGCATAGACATGAGCAGCATTATCCCTACGAGCCTGATTGTCAACACAATGCAGACGGCCACAAAGACGGTCATGGCGTAGGAAATGAAGCGCACCGGCAAGCCGCTCACACGGGCAAAGTCGGCATCGAAGGCTACGGCTACGATTTGATGATAAAAGATTATGAAAAAGGCGGAAAGAACGGCCGCGAATGCTCCGAAGAGCCAGAGGTCGCCGGCGGTGACGGTTAGGATGTTGCCGAAAAGGAAGGCGTTGAGCTCGGGTACGTAACCCGGGGTGAGAAAAACGAAAATAACGCCGAGAGCCATTCCCAGAGCCCATATCACAGCTACGGCGGAGTCGCTGCGCAACTGCATGCGCTTTTCCATGAGTTCGACGCCCATGGCCGAACCTATGGCTACCACGGCGGCCATGGCCACAGGGTTGATGCCGAGGAAGTAGCCCAATCCGAGGCCTCCGAAGCAGGCGTGGGTAATACCGCCACTGATGCTTACCAGGCGACGGGTGATGATGTACGTGCCAATCATGGCCGCGCTGATGCCGATGAGTATCACGGCCAAAAATGCCTGACGGAAGAAAGGATATTGAAAGTATTCAAGCATCGGTCAGGCTGTTACGGCGGCGCTACGGGCTTCGGCCACAATCATTATGAGTTCTTCGCGGACACATTCGGGCAGCGCTATGTCGCGTAGCTGCAGGCTACGGGCCCAACCGGCAATCTCGTCGGTCCGCAACGTCAGGAGGATATCGCGGAATTCCTCGATTTCTTCCTCGGTGTATGAGTCAGCACGGCGTCCGGCGTGGCGGTCAAGCTCCTCGTCTTCGTAGTATTCGATGGCGCTGCTCACTCCGACCAGAAGCGAATCGCGCTCGCAGGTGATATGCAGGCCGCAACACTCATCCTCCTGTGGCTCAGAAGTTTCGGGCACAGACTCGTCCTCCCGGGGGTGCTTTTTATCATGGAATTTCTGCTCGATGCGGAGCACCAAACCGACTGCAATCAAAGCACCAAGGAGAATGAGTGCGACAGTCATTCGGCGCCCTCCTCTTCGTAAGGTTCGGAAGCGTCGGTGACAATAAAGCCGGCGCTCCGGAGCTGGTTCCAGAACTCGGGATAGGATTTTTCAACAACCTCGACGTCGTTGATGATTATGCCCGGGGCCGCGCAGGCTACCGGGGCAAGGGCCATGGCGATGCGGTGGTCGTTGTATGTTTCGAAGCGGGGCAGCTCGCGTACGATAGCGCGCTTGCCCTCCCACAGGAAGGTGTCTCCGTAATTCTCAATCTCACATATGCATCCAACTTTGAGCAGCTCATCGGCAAGGGCCTGCAGGCGGTCGCTCTCCTTGGCCCTGAGTGCTTTGACGCCCCGGAAGGTGAAGGGGATTCCGAGCACGGCGCAAGTTATGGCCAGGGCCGGGACCATGTCCGGGGTGTCGCTCAGGTCGCAGTCGAGGTGACTGAAAACTTCCGGCGAAGCGGAGAGTTCGGCACCTTCGGTTGTAAATTCGGTCACAACGCCCAGGCGTTCAAAGAGTTGTGCAGCGGAGCGGTCGCCCTGCACTGACTTTTCTTCCAGCCCCGGCAGAGTCACCCATCCGGCGGTGATTGCAGCGATTTCGTACCAGAATGCCGCAGCACTCCAGTCGGGTTCTGACGTTGCGGTGGATGCCCTGAGAGCGGAAATATTTACGATTACTTTGTCGGGATCATGTTCGACTATGCCGCTGCCCTGCTCTGTCATGAGCTTGGCCGTCATGGCGATGTAAGGAGCCGACTGCACTTCGCCGCGGAGACTCAGTTCCAGGGGTGCGGCCATCAGAGGCGCAGTCATCATCAGGGCGGAGATGAACTGCGAACTTACGGACGCTTCGATTTGGATGCGGCCGCCGGCGAGTTTTGCGCCTCGGATACGCAGGGGTGCTGTGCCCTCATTTTTTGCATAGGCGATATTTGCACCCATAGCCTGCAGGGAGTCCACAAGTTCAGCGATGGGACGCGTGCAGAGGCGCTCGGTGCCGGTCAGCACGCAGTCGGTGCCGGGTGTTGCGGCGCAGAGGGCTGTGAGGAAGCGCAGGGCTGTGCCGGATGCTTCGACATTGACCTCACGGCCATCCGTCGGCAGGCCGGCGCTGAGGATTGAGCCCAGCACGCGCGTGTCGGCGCAGGCATCAATGTCCGGCGTGGCTGCGGCGGCATGTGGGCCTCCTGCAATGTAGTTGAGCACCAGCCGGCGCGCGATGATGCTTTTTGAAGGCGGGAGCGTTACGGTGGTCTCGAGGATTTCTTCCGGCGGGAAAATGCGGTAGTCCATCAGCAGTTGGTGCAATTACAGTTAGCCACTACGGCCGCACGCAGGTTCTCCAAAGCCATTGCCAGGACGCTGCGTGGGGTGCCTACGTTGAGGCGGGCGAACCCTTCGCCCTGGGCGCCGAACATCTCGCCGTCGTTCAGGGCCAGGTGGGCCTTGTCCAGCAGCAATTCCATCAGCGCGTTGTGGCACAGGTGATAGTTGCGGAAGTCGAGCCACACCAGGAATGAAGCTTCGGGGCGCACCATTCTCAAGCCGGGAATATGCTCGGCGATGAAGCGCTCCACGAAGTTAATGTTCTCTTCAACATACTCCAGCATCTGGTCCAGCCAGGCCTCTCCGGTGGTATAGGCGGCCTCGGCGCCGATGGTGGATATCATCACCGGGGAATTGAACTCGTTTACTTCCAGCCAGTTATAATATGGTTCGCGGATTGCCGGATTCTTGATTACCATCCACGAGCTGACCAGCCCGGGGATGTTGAATGTCTTGGAGGGCGCACCGAGCATGATTCCGACTGCCTTGGCGTCGTCGCCTGCGGCCAGGAAAGGTATGTGTTTGCGTCCCTTGAGCATGAGGTCGCCATGGATTTCGTCGCTGACCACTATGACACCGTTCTCACGGCATATGCGTGCCACCTCGGCCAGTGTTTCGCGGCTCCACTGGATGCCGATGGGGTTGTGGGGGTTGCACAGAATCATCAGCTTGGGTTTCTCCTCCTCTACTACCTTGCGCAGGTGCTCAAGGTCCATTCGGTAACCTCCATCCTCGAACACCAGCGGGTTCTCCACCACGCGGCGTCCGTTGCCTTCGACAACGGTGCGGAAGGGGGTGTAGACCGGAGGTTGAATCAGGACAGCCTCACCGGCTTTGGTGAAATAATTTACGGCATAAGCAATGCCCTTCACTACGCCGGGTATGAAGCAGAGCTCGTCGCGGGCAATGCCGAAGTTGTGCCGGCGGTGGTTCCAGTCGATAATCGATTGCCAGTAGCTGTCGGTAGCCTCCGAATAGCCCAGTACGGGGTGGTTCAGGCGGCTGCGCAGCGCCTCGGTGATTTCGGGGCACACGGCGAAGTCAAGGTCAGCAATCCAAAGGGGAGTTAAGTCATGGCGGCCGAACACACGGTCCAGGCGGTCAATTTTGATTGCCGACGTTCCGTGGCGGTCAATCACATTATCGAAATTATAGCGGTTCATCATCAGTGAGAAAGATAGTACCCCGGAGCAGAATCGAACTGCTATCAAAAGTTTAGGAAACTTCTATTCTATCCGTTGAACTACCGGGGCAAATTCGCTACAAAGATACACAAAAAATTGCACAAAGCCTATACATCCGGGTATAAAAAAAAAGCCTCCCGGGGTTGTCCTCGGGAGGCGGATAGGGGGCGGTTACCTACT
>CAYNHP010000017.1:0-27012 GCA_964397235.1 uncultured Bacteroides sp.
AAAATAATTTCGCATATCATTGGTTATCAGTCATGTAGGGACGCACGTTCGGTGCGTCCTAAGGCCCACAACGGCATGGAGGTGGCGAGCGGGAGCTCGCCAAAACCGGGAGGGGCGGTCTCCCGACCGCCCGGGGTCCGCAACGGCATGGAGGTCACCCCTCCTAATCGCCCTCCCGGGCGCCATGTTCGGCACTTTGAGTTTGGCCAAAAAGTGATTTTTTGACCTACGTCAAATTTATTTACTGCTTTTTGGCGTAACTTTGCGCTATGAATGCTAAACCTCGCTTTGACATCCTCGACGGCCTCCGCGGCGTGGCCGCGGCTTTAGTTATATGGTACCATTTCGGCGAAGGGTTCGCCACCTCGCCCATGGACCAGATGATGAATCATGGCTATCTGGCTGTGGATTTCTTCTTCGTCCTTTCGGGCTTCGTCATCGGCTATGCCTACGATGGCCGCTGGGCCGGCGGCGGCATGACCTTCGGACGCTTTATCCTCCGACGCATCGTGCGCCTTCAACCCATGGTGGTGTTGAGCGTAGTACTCGGTGCCTTGGCTTTTTGGTTGCAAGGGTCGGTGAAGTGGGATGGTACACCGGTAAGCGTCGATAAACTCCTGCTGGCTCTGGCTTTAGGCCTGTTCATGATTCCCGTGCTTCCGGGAGCCGACGGCGAGGTGCGCGGCAACGGCGAGATGTTCCCCCTCAACGGTCCATCCTGGTCGCTCTTCTTCGAATATATAGGCAGCGTCCTCTACGGGCTCTTCCTCCACCGCCTGGGCAAGAAAGCCCTCGGAAGCGTAGTAGTTCTTTCGACCATAGGGCTGATTGCGTGCGCATTGGCCAACATTTCAGGCGCTTATCACCTCGGCGTGGGCTGGACCATGGCCGACTTGGGGTTCGTGGGAGGATTTTTCCGACTCTCTTTCTCCTTTTCCATGGGCCTGCTGCTGAACCGCATCTTTACCATGCGCCACATCCGCGGAGCCTTCTGGATATGCTCGGCAATCATAGCTGCAGTCTTTTCTATTCCTTACGTGGGAGGAAACGAACCCTCCATGGCCAATGCTTTCTACGACCTCTTCTGCACGCTGTTCATCTTCCCTGCCGTGGTCTACCTCGGAGCCTGCGGCACCAATGACGACCGCCTCACCTACTCTGTGTGCGAGTACATGGGCCGTCTTTCTTACCCCATCTACATCATTCACTATCCGGTGATGTACCTCTTCTACGCATGGGTGTGGGCCCACGGTTACACCTTCGGGCAAGTGTGGTGGGTGTGCGTCGGGCTCTTCTTCCTCATCACAGCCATGGCCATGGCCGCCCTGCGCTTCTACGACCAACCCCTCCGCCGCTACCTCTCCTCCAAACTCCGCTGAACCACAACGTCTTGAGGTCGCCTCTGTTTATCGAGATTAATCAAGATAAATCGAGATGCATCTCGATAAATCAAGCGTGTGAAAGCGTCAGCTGCGGCCATCGAACCTTCGGCGGCTGCGGGGTGTTATTTGCTTAGGATAATAAGCAAATACGACTATGAATAAGACCATATACCTTGCAGGAGGGTGCTTCTGGGGCACCGCACACCTTTTCTCGCTCGTTCCGGGCGTCGACGCCGCCGTGGCCGGCTATGCCAACAGCAACGTGCCCTACCCCACCTACCGCGAAGTGTGCACCGGCGCAACCGGCGCCGCCGAAACCGTCGAGGTTGTCTACGACCCCGACCAAGTAGGTCTGGCCGACCTCATTTCGCTCTATTTCAAGAGCATCGACCCTCTCAGCCTCAACCACCAGGGCAACGACATCGGCACGCAGTACCGCACCGGCATTTACTGGACCGACCCCGAGGACCGGGCCGTGGTCGACTCCATGCTCCAGACTCTCCAGCGCCGTTACACAAAACCGCTTGCCGTCGAAGCCGGGCCACTGAAGAATTTCTACCCCGCCGAAGATTATCACCAGGACTACCTGGTCAAGAACCCCCAGGGCTACTGCCACGTGAACCCCGCCTTATTCAAGGAAGCGCGCGAAATGAAGCCGCGCCATAGCGGAGGTAAGGCTGCACTGCGCGCCCGCCTCACACCCCTGCAGTGGGAAGTGACCCAACATGGAGCCACCGAACCACCGTTCGCCAACGAGTACGACCACGAGTTCCGCCCCGGAATCTACGTTGACATCACCGACGGCACGCCCCTGTTCGTGTCCTCGCGCAAATATAACTCCGGTTGCGGCTGGCCCGCATTCACCAAGCCAATCTCACCCGAGCTCATCACCGAGCACCGCGACACATCCTTCGGACGCATCCGCACCGAGGTGCGCTCCGCCTCATCCGGCGCACACCTGGGCCACGTCTTTCCCGACGGCCCCGCTTCCGAAGGCGGCATGCGCTACTGCATAAACTCCGCAGCTCTCCGCTTCATTCCCCTGGACCAGATGGAATCCGCCGGCTACGCCAAGTACATACCCCTGATTGAAAAATAACCCCACCGGAAGTATCAAGCAGATAGAGCAATTGCTATGAATGTTCGAGGGCTTAATATTCCTAAAAAGTAAAATTTAGATAAAAACTAAACCTATAAGTTGCATTATAATCATTTCTTTATTATCTTTGCAGGAGTAATTGAGCTGATAAAAATGGAGTTCGTAAGAGTAATACCAAATTATAATCATCTTTGGGCTGTCAAGGAGCCCGATAAAGAAGTTGATGAACTCACCATGTTATTTCGAAAGTGGAATAACGTAGAGTATCTTCTTGACTTTTTTATGTCAAATTTTGAAGATTTGAAAAGTTATTTTCATATTACCAAAATTGATCAAGCTGTAGAAGATACATTTACGGATGCTGAATCACTGCAAGAGTTAATTCTTGACTTTCCTTATACAGAAAATCTTGATGATCTTTTTAAGCCATTAGATATTACAGATACACGAATTTCTGAACTGACTCGTGAAAAAGCTCGTAATTGGGATAGAGAACGGCATGCAAGCTGGGTAAGAATATATGCAATACGACTGGAACCAAATGTTTATGTAGTGACAGGTGGAGCAATCAAATTAACTCGAACAATGCAGGAAAGGGAACATACTGCATTAGAACTCAATAAATTAAATAAATGCAAAGCTTATCTCAAATCTAATGGCGTATTCGATCAGGATAGTTTTGTGGAACTCATAAGTGAAGAATAATATGGCAAGTAAGGCATTAAAATTTTTAGAGTCTCATCAAAGTGAGCAACCATCACATTTTGTAGAAGAAGCTACTTGGCGTAAGGAAAATGCAAGTTGGCTAAGATGGTCCCGGCAGCTTGCTTTAACTCTTATAGCATATATGCAGGATAAAGGACTTAAGAGAGCTGAACTTGCCCAACGCTTAGGCGTGACTCCTCAGTATGTGAGCAAATTGCTTTCCGGCACTGAAAATCTTAGCTTCAAGAGCATAGCCAACATAGAAGACCGCTTAGGTATCCAGTGCTTTGTAATGGTTAATTCCTGATGAAGCAACTCTGCATTTAGTGAAGAAGCTCATTATTTTATTTGTGGCCTGGGTGGTGGCCGGGACGGTTGCGGCCATGCAGCCCGGGCGCGGCTACCGCGGATTTGTGGATTGGAGCAATGACGCTACCTTGGACTTGGGTTTCCTATCCGCTGACGGAGGCGGGGGTGATGCCACGGAAATTTTCACCGGCCTTTCAACCTCCCACGGCTATCAATTTAACGATTGGCTCTACGTGGGCGGCGGAGCCGGCTTTGAGTACAACCTGGACTGGAAAGCCTCGGAGAACGAATACGAGTGGCATGCCCGCTACATCATTCCTCTCTTTGCTGAGTGTAAGCTTGATGCAAAATGGAATCGCTTCACGCCTTTTTTCTCCACACGTTTTGGCGCAAATTTAGCCCACCACGGCGGCATATACTTCTCGCCTATGGTGGGCTATCGTTTCAACTGGGGTCGACGCTCGGCAATTAACTTAGCCTTGGGCATGACCCTCTATGGCCGGCGTTATTCTTACCCTGAGCATGTGACGCATCCCGATGGAGGAATTACCTTTGGCCAAACGCTCTACAGCCACAAAATAGAAACCCGCTTCGCACTTCGCCTGGGCTTCGAGTTTCAGCTCTGACTACTCTCCGCGGTGAAAAATCAAGCTGTTGTTGCCTGTTGAACCCACCTTGAGGGTGGCGCGTGCTCCTTCTATAACCGGGATGTTGTGGTCCACGTGGCCGATGGGCACATCGAAAGCGATGGGGATATTGAGGCCTGCCAGCACGTTGTGAATCATGCTGTACATGTCCTTGTACGATTCGTCCGGGGCATACTCGGTAAATTTGCCGATGATTATGCCGGCAACGTTGTCCAGGATGCCGCTCATGCGCAGCTGGTAGAAGATGCGCTCCACCTTATATATTGGTTCCTGGAGGTCTTCGAGGAAGATGATCGAGCCGGGTTTGAGCAGGTCGTACGGCGTGTTTATAAGTTCGGCAACCACGGAGAGATTGCCGCCGTAGAGCGGGCCGGTAGCGATGCCGAAGTTGTCGTACTCGTGGGTAGGAAAAGTGTAGACAGGCCGGTTGCCGCGCAGCACCTCGAAAAGCTCAACATTGTCCGCATCGGAAGTTCCCTTCTGGATTGCGGCGCACATGTTGGAGTGGATGCTCGCAATGCCCTTCTTGGCCATCAGCGCATGGAGGGCTGAGATGTCCGAAAAGCCGATAACCCACTTGGGATCGTCCTCGATGGGCAGGTCGTTGAGGCGGTCGAGAATGTGCACCACGCCGTAGCCACCGCGGGCGCAGAGAATTGCGCGCACGTCGGGGTCGGCAAAGGCGTCGCGGAGGTCGGCGAAGCGCTCGTTGTCCGTGCCGCTGTACCGGCCGTTTTCACCCAGTGTGTGCGGATAAATCACGGCGTCCCACCCCTGCTCGCGAAGTGCGCTGACGCTGTTGTGGACAATGGAATGGTCGCGCAGCACGCCGGCGGGTGCCACGATGGCTATCTTGTCGCCCTCCTTGAGCGGGCGCGGAAAGGTCACTATTTGGTTGGAGCTCGGTTCCATATATGGTATAGTTTTTGGCTTTATAGATAATCTACTTACGAGTCTCTTAATCTTTTACTCTCTTAATCTCCTAATCTCTAATCTCCGCAGCACAAATAGTGCTTGTAGAACTCCCACATGGCCACCGAGGCCGAGATTGCAACGTTGAGCGAATGTTTTGTGCCGGACTGGGGGATTTCGAGGCAAAGGTCGGCGCTGTCGACTATTGCCTGGTCGATGCCGTCTACCTCGTTGCCTACCACTATTGCGTAACGCGACCCCTCGTCAGGAGTGAAGGCGTTCAGCGGCACACTGCTGTTGACCAGTTCCAGGCACGCGATGACATATCCTTCAGCCCTAAGAGCACCCACCGCTTCGGCCGTTGTTGCAAAGTAGCGCCAGGGCACACTTTCTTCGGCTCCGAGGGCCGTCTTGTGGATTTCAGGCGAAGGGGGTGGCGACGAGATGCCGCAGAGCACAATCTCCGTGGCCGCAAAAGCGTCGGCGCTGCGGAACATCGACCCGATGTTGTTAAGGCTCCGGACATTGTCCAGCACCAGGGCAACTGGCATACGGCGCGAAGCGCGAAACTCCTCCACGCTCAGCCGCTGCATTTCCCAGATAGTCTTCTTTTTCATATCGCTCCACAAAGATAACCTTTTTATTCAACTTTCGCAAACCAAAGTCGAAGCCCGGTGCGCTTAAGAGGTTCTGCACACCTAAAGCTCCTGAATCCTTGCTATTATCATGCTATCTTCCTTCCCGGCCCATAAGGTGTAAATGTCGGGGAGTTTTCGACAGGTGTTTTTTATTATTGTTTTTCTCTTTTATTTAAGAAGAATTTTTTTTAAAACAAAAAGCCCCTAAGCAATAACTACAAAGGGTGTTGATAGCCGCGATAAGTTTTTGAGACTTTGCTTGCTTTTTTGAGTTATTGATTTTGCGAGCGGCCTTATCAACAGGAAATCTTCAAGTATTTAATCTTCAATTATAACCTTAACTCGTTAGTTATTAATTGTTTTTATCCTTGTAATTAAATCAAAAATTTAGATTATCAACACCGTGTTGATAACGGGTGCGATAGATAATTTGATAACTTTGGAGGTTGATAAACGGGCTGTTATGGCCATGTTTTTGTGGATATTGCGCCTCATAAGTATTTGATAATTACACCGGGCAATTATTTGGAGAAGAGCGGGCAAGTGCTGTATATACAGAACTTTGGACCGTGCAAGGACCTGAAGCTGAAAGTTGTTGTTGAGTTGTGGAACGAAATCAACAGCGGTTATCAACACATTGTTGATAACCGCTGCAACAAACATGGGGAAATTTAAGAGAGTCCTGATAAGCGAAGGGAGCGGCAGGTAAATGTCCTTATATTTTAAACATTCTACCTTAAACCCTAATTACAGGTCTTCCTCGATGGAGAAGTCATCGGGCAGATCGTCGTCGAAGTCGTCGTCTTCGGTGTTGTTGGATTCGGGCGTGTTTACTTCGGGTTCTTCGTCTGCTTCAACTTTCTTGGAGCCTTTCTTTGATTTTGATACCTTCTGTCCGCTCTTGAGAGCCTGCATTATGAGCTCTTCGAGTTCGGCTGCGAGTTCGGGGTTATCCTGAATTACGCGCTTGGCGGCATCGCGGCCCTGGGCAATCTTTGTGCCGTTGTAGCTGAACCAGGAACCGCTCTTTTTGATGATGTCGAAGTCAACACCGAGGTCGAGAATTTCGCCGGATAGGGAAATACCTTCGCCGAACATGATGTCGAATTCGGCGCGTTTGAAAGGAGGTGCCACTTTATTCTTTACCACCTTGATGTATGCGCGTCGTCCGAGCACATCGTCGCCGTCTTTGATTGGGTTGCGTGAGCGGATGTCGATACGTACCGACGAGTAGAACTTCAGGGCGTTGCCACCGGTGGTGGTTTCCGACGGGCCGAACATCACACCGATTTTCTCGCGCAACTGGTTGATGAAGATGCAGGTGGTGTTGGTGCGGGCAATGGTAGAGGTCAGCTTGCGCATGGCCTGCGACATGAGTCGGGCCTGGAGGCCTACGTTGCGGTCGCCCATGTCGCCTTCAATTTCGCTCTTGGGTGTAAGAGCAGCCACGGAGTCAACCACGAGGATGTCGATTGCGCTGGAGCGGATAAGCTGCTCGGCGATTTCGAGGGCCTGCTCGCCGTTGTCGGGCTGGGAGATGAGCAGGTTGTTGATGTCCACACCGAGCTTGGCGGCATAAAAGCGGTCGAAAGCGTGTTCGGCGTCAATCATAGCTGCGATGCCGCCGCGCTTCTGGGCTTCGGCGATGGCATGGATGGCAAGGGTAGTCTTACCGGAGGATTCCGGACCAAATATCTCCACGATTCGGCCGCGGGGATAACCGCCTACGCCAAGGGCATAGTTGAGGCTGATTGATCCGGTGGGAATCACTTCGATATCCTCCACAACCTCGTCGCCAAGCTTCATCACCGCTCCTTTTCCATAGTCCTTCTCAATTTTGCTCAGGGCCGATGCCAGGGCCTCAAGGCGCGCTACCTTAGGATCCTTGGGTTCCTTGGAGGAGGCGCTTTTCTTGGTCTTGTCTGATTTTACTGACATAATATATTGTATTTAATTATTTTCCGTTGCAAAGATAACTCATTAGCTGTGCTAATAATGTGCACAGGGTAGTTAAAAACTATTTTTATCGAAAAAAAGTATCTTTAGGCTGAACCATTCCGAAGTGGTGGTGTTATATAAGTACAAACAGAGAAAGATACTTTTTCCATTGCAAGAAATGTGATAATGATTGGTTTATTAGCTAACAAGGCGATTCCGTGAGGCATCGCCTTGTTGGCGTTATTGCCTCTGCTTTTTAGGCAACACCACGCCGCGCAGGTGTAGGTTGACGGTTTCGCTCTTGCCGTCGGCATTTTTGAGTCGCACCTTCACATCTTTGTTAATTTCGCCCGACTGCCCGGCAGGCATAAACGTTACGTGTATTTCGGACGTTTCGCCGGGCTTGAACGGTTTTTTGTCGTGCTTCGGTTTGGTGCACCCGCAGGAGGCACTTGCCGATAGGATGGCTACGGCGCCGGAACCGTTGTTGGTGAGGGTGAATGTGTGCTTCACGGCGGGAGAATCTTCGTAGATTGTACCGAAGTCGTAGGTGATTTCGCTTACGCTCACGCCCACCTTTTCGCCCTGGCGACGTGCCTGCGCGTCGATGCTCGCGGCTATGAGCATCAGCAACAGCAGTGATATAACTTTACTTTTCATTTTCCTTGAAATAATGGTTCAGAACATCGGCGGCGGCGGCGAAGCTGGAGCGTCGGTTGGCAAAAACTTCCTGTTCGGCGTGGACGAGGCGGCGTGCAATGTCGGGGTTGTCGTAAAAATGTTTGCGCAGCTGCTCATCGATGGTTTCATACATCCACCAGCGCGCCTGCTGACGACGCTTCTCCTCGAAGAATCCGTTGCTTTTGACGAAGGCGAAGTAGCGGTCGATCATCTCCCATACTTCGGGAATGCCGAGTTCGTAGTAGCCGGAATAGGTGAGCACCTCCGGCATCCAGCCCGAGGTTGTGGGCGGGAAGAGGTGGAGTGCGGAGCGGTACTGCGCCTGGGCCAGCTGTGCGGGCCCGACGTTGGCTCCGTCGGCCTTGTTGATTACTATTCCGTCGGCCATCTCCATGATGCCGCGCTTGATGCCCTGGAGTTCGTCGCCGGCGCCGGCAATCTGGATGAGGAGGAAAAAGTCGACCATCGAGTGCACGGCTGTTTCGCTCTGCCCTACTCCGACGGTTTCGACGAAAATGTTGTTGTAGCCTGCGGCTTCACAGAGTACGATTGTCTCGCGCGTCTTGCGGGCAACGCCTCCCAGGGAACCCGCCGAGGGGCTGGGGCGGATAAAAGCACCGGGATGCGTGGAGAGTTTTTCCATGCGTGTCTTGTCGCCGAGGATGGAGCCTTTGGTGCGCTCGCTGGAGGGGTCGATGGCCAGAACTGCCAGCTTGCCGCCGTCCTTGAGCACGTGCAGACCGAACACGTCGATGCTCGTACTCTTGCCTGCACCGGGGACGCCGGTAATGCCAATGCGGCGGGAGTTGCCCGAGTGCGGCAGGCACTTTTCGATGACTTCCTGCGCAACGTTGTAGTGCTCCGGAGCCAGACTCTCCACCAGGGTCACGGCGCGGCTGAGTGTTGTAACATCGCCTTTGAGAATGCCCTCCACCAGCTCCGAAGCCGGCGGCAGAGGCTTGCGGCGTGGACGTTTGTTCAGGTAGGGATTAACTATCGGAGGCTGAGCCACGCCCGAATTTACATTGAGGCCTATATATTGGGAATCGTTTTCAGGATGTTCCATGTTCAAAATTTTCTATTCCCCAAAGATAAAGATAAACCCCCGCACTACCAAATAAAAACCGCAAATAAATCCAAAAAAGCGCGAGGCTAATATTTTTATCAGGATTAATCATGATTTATCCTGATTAATCGAGATTAATCCCGATGTTTAAGCAAAAAAGAGCGGCACCGGGGGGTGTCGCTCTTGGGGAAGATTATGCGGGAGTTATTTAACCACTACCTTGAAGGCCTGGGAACCGACGCGGACAATGTACATGCCGGCAGCGACGGTGAAGCTGTTGCGGCCTACGCCTTCGGCGGAGGCTGTGCGGACGCCTGCGGCGGTGTATACGTCGATTACGACGCCTTCGGCACCGCTGACGGTGATGATGCCTACGCCACCGGTTACTTCAACGGCTTGACCGGCCAAGGCTGCATCGAGGCCGCTGACGGTGATGGTTGCCTTGGGCGAGGGCATGGATTCGCCCTTGTCGTAAACAACGGTGACGCGGTAGTCGGCGTCCTTGGATGCGTCGGCATCGGTGTCGGAGTACTTAGCCTCGGCCACGGGTGCATCGTTGAGTTTGATGCCGTTGCGCCAGAGGTTGTAACCCTTGACGGTGAGGTCGCCGGCCGAGAGTGGAGTGTAGGTGATGTCGTCGATGAAGAGCATGTACTTGTTCTGCGACCGGGCCACGATGGCGAAGTACTTGCTGCCGACGGGGAGGTCGAATGAGTAGAGTTCCCAGGTGGCGGGGATTTCGCTATGTGAGTCTACGCTCTTGAAGTCGGCCACGTTGTTGCCGGTGGTGGAGTAGAGAACCTCGAAAGTTTCGGGGTAAGTGTTGGAGTAGCTGCGGGCATAGAAGCTGACGGTCTGTTCCTTGCCGGTGAGTTCGGGCGAAATCAGCCAGTCCTCGCAGGGGATGGACAGGCCGGAGGTGCCGTCGATGACGAACATCTGGGCCAGATACTTTTTGCCCGAATGAGCATTGAAGCTCTTGTTGAAGTCCTGATAGCTGCCGTCCATCACCCACCATGACTGTTTGGAATTGTAGGGGATGTTGGGGATTTCGACGTCGGTGATTGAGCCGATGATACCTTTATCGCCGTCGACGGTGGTCCAATCGCCGATACCGGTCTTGATGAAGGAATCGTAGCTTTCGAAGTCGTCGGTGACGGCAACTGCCTCATAGCCGGCAGTAGCGGGTTCTTCCCAGCTGAGGGTAACGACTCCGTTGGGGTGAATTTCGCCCTTGAGCGCCTCCACAACAGGAAGAGTGGGGAAGTTAATATCCACCTTGAAGGCCTTGCTCTTGTTGTCGTCGGGGAACTCGTCCTTGTCGTCGACCACTTCCACGGTGAAAGTGGAAGCGGCGGCTGTCAGGGCGTTGTAGTTGCACTCGAAGGTGACGGCGGTGCTGGAGCCGGAGTTGAGCTGCTTGATGGTCTGCGACTGAGCCTCATCGCCGTCGGCATAGAGTTTCACCACTACGTTCTGCTTGGTCTGCACGCCCTTGTTTTCAACTACCACGTCGATGGTGAACGGCTGGTTGAAGTTCACGGCTTCGGGTGCAGTCACGGCCTTCACAGCGAGGTCGTCGGCTACCATGGATGCCACGGAGAGGTCGTCGATGAATGTTTCGTGGTAAGCCTTGGCAATGGTCTTGATGCCCACGAGGATGTCCTTGCCTACATAGTCGTCCAAAGGCGCGGATACGAGGTACCAACCTGCCTCGGTGCCCAGAGACGAGATTACGCATGAGGTGAGGGTTGTCCACTCGCCGTCGGCGTATACCAGGAGTTCAACCACGTTGTCGTCGGCGCCGTCGGATGTAATATTATATGTATAGAACATTGCGCCGGGCTTGACGATGTCGCTCAGGTGAATCTTGAGTGTGTTGATGGTGGAGTAGTCGCCCTCGACCTTGCCGCGGGAGAGGAGCATACCGTTGTCGCCGGTGTGGGAAGTGATGCCGTAGCTGTTGTTGTCGCCGACGAGCGTCCACATGGCGGGTGCGTCGTCGGTGTAGGACATCAGGTGGTCGGTGTCCACGTTGGCGAAGGTTTCATAGAAGGGAACCGAAAGGGGCGTTCCGGCGGGAATATAGTCCGACTCAACCAGGGGCGACACGCCGGCGGAAGTCTGGGCCGATACAAAGAAGTGGACGAACTTCTGGTCGCCGTCCTTCACAGCCTGGAAGGTAAAGAAGTCCTCGGCGATGTCGTCGGCGATAGCCACATAGGTCTCAGCCTGGAGCTGGTAGACGGTGTAGGTCACCAGGTCGGGGTTTAGGGGATTCCCGGCTTCGTCGGTGGTTACTTTGGGCCAGCTGAGGGTTACTTCGCCGTCCTTTTCGGTTTCCACCATGGAAACCTTGGAGGGAGCGGCGGGCTTGTTGACGCCCACCAGCACGGAAGCGGAGAGTTCGGGGCTTGCGCCGGCACCGTTGTAGGCAATGGCACGATATTCCGTCAGGCCGCCCTGCGACATTTCGTCGGTGAAGGTGTAGCTCTTGCCCGGTTCTGCGGGTTTGAAGCTCTTAACGAGGGTGGTTCCGCGCCAGAGTTCGACGCGGTCCAGCGACTCGAGGTTTGCGCCGGCGATATCCTTTTCGGGGGCGGTCACCGTGGCTGTGATTACGAATGCGCCGTTAGCGTCGGGCACGAGCTTCATGGCGGTGGGAGCGGCCGGTACGGCAGTGCTCTTGGGGGCGCCGATGCTGTAGCTGTTGACGTAGATGCGGTAGTTCTTGGCGGGGCTGATGCCGTGGATACCGATGTAGTACTTGCCCGTGGCGGGTGCTGTGATTAGGCCGGTGAAATCCTCGGGTTCGGTGTTGTTGAACTCGAAGGGTTCCATAACCACGCCGGTCATTGCCTCAACGGTGGGAGCATCGCCAAGCTTCACTTCGAGTTTTTCAACAAAGTTGACTGACTGGGCCTGAGCGTTGATGGTGAACACATAGGCATAGCCGGCTTCGAGGCTCACGGCGGGGGTGATGAGCCAGTCGTCCATGTCGGCCTCGTTGTTGAATCCGACGCTCATGGAGCCGTGGTCGAAAGCCCACTGGCGGGGTAAGCCGTTGGAGTAGAAGTCGTTGTTTGAGTTGATGATGGTGTGGTTCTGGGCGTCCTCCTCAGTCTGGAATACGACTGAGTACGGGGGCACGATAGAGCCGAGGGTGACCACGTTGGAAAGACCTTCGGGCGACACTACGCCGTTGTAGGTAGCCACGACACCGTACCAGAATTTGGTAAGGCCGGTCGGTTCGTCCATGGGCACTTCGATGGAGTTGCCGGTTGCGGCCGAAGCAACTACAACCTGGCTGGGATAGCGCACGACCTTGTAGGTAACCTTTGCGGGGTCGATATAGCCGCCGTTGACCGACTCGGGCACGGTCCAGCTGACGATGAACTTGCCCTCGGCATACGAAGCGTCGACTTTAGGAGCCTGCGGGGTTCCCTGGCCGACATATACTTCGCACAGGGCCTCCGGGCTGTTTCCGGCGGCGTTGGAGAGTACTACGGTGAAGGTGTACTTGCCACCCTTCTCCACAGTGACGGGCACGGATACCTTGGAGCCGAAGGTGCTTTCGCCCTTGGCAATCTCCTTGGAGTTTGCGCTGACGGTGTAGGAAATTTTGCCGGAAGCTGCGGCGCCGCTGAAGAGCTTGTTGGGCGTAGCGAAGGAGATTGTGCCGCTGAGGTTTCCGTTGGGGAATGAGGCCTCAAGGTCGGTGCAAGCAGCGGGTGCATCGTCGGCTGCCTCGGGAATAATCATGAACAGGCCGCAGACCTGCTCGCCGTCGGGAAACTCGCACAGCAGGGTAGCCTGGCCGGTGGTTTTGTCCACTTCGTAGAGGCCTGCGGTGTCATCCTCGGCAGCGAGTGTCCAGAACATGCGTCCGGTGGCGGGGTCGATGTAGGCCGAGGTGGTGTACTCGGGCTTGCAACCGGTTTCGCCGATGAGTGTGCCGGAGCCATTGGATTTGTTAACCTTGTAGAGAGCGCTGCCGGTGTCGGTTTTGGCGATGCCGAACATGTTTCCGTTGGCGTCCGTAGCCAGGGCCCACCAGGTGGGAGCGGAGCTGCTGAGGCGGTCAACTACCGCGTCGGAGTAGTTGATGGTGCCGAACACATATCCGGTGCCAGAACCGTTCTTGAAGCTGCCGTAGACTTTTTTGGTGACGGGGTCGTAGGTCAGGTCGTTAGCCATTACCGATTCGTCGGAGCCTGTGGAGCCGAGTTGATTCCAAGTGTTGACATCGTAGGAAGCGATGGTAGGTATGTTAATCACACCGCGACGGTAGTAACCTGCATAGTAGGTCTGGCCGACCAGCACTCCGCCCATTTTACTGTCGGGGCCGGCGGCAACGAGTTCGAATTCCTGATTGGCTGAAGTGGGGATGCGGTAGATACCGATTTTGCCGATATCGGCAGCCCCCCAGCTGACGGCGTCGACAACCGAGCCGTAGAGAACGGGGTCGGCTGCGCGTGCGCTCGCGAGGTTTGCCATAGCTAATACTATGACAAACAGTGACTTAATGATAAATTTACCCATGTGATATGATTGGAAATGAGATGTTGTTCGTGCAAAGATACGAAAAGAATTGATTGATAATGATATTTCGGTAGTTAAAAATGTATATGACATTAAAAAACGAGCGTAACGGACGGAGAAATCGGAGCGTTACCTGTTGTTATTTCTCTGCAGTCCACCCATGCCGCGGAGTCCTCCCAGGCCTCCGAGCCCATTGTTGGAGTTGTTGTTGTTGTTGCGGTTGTTGTTTCGGCGGCTGTTGGGGTCGAATGGGTTGGCCATGGGGTCGAATTCGTCCTCATCCTCTTCTTCCTCGCCGGGGGCCTTTTCGCCGCGCTTGAGCTTGGGCTTGTTCTTCTTGATGGCGTAGGGCTTCTGGCTGTCGACGGCCAGCTCGTAGAGGTTCCACGTCTGCTCCACGTCCCAGTTCTTGCGCAGGTTTATCTTCTTGGCGAAGTAGAACACGTCCTCGGGCTGGATTGAGTCCAGGGGGTTGCCGGTGTCCCACTTTCCGTTGGGATTTGAGTCGAAGAATGTGCGCAGGTAGTAGGTTCCGGGGTTGATGAACCGCATGGTCAGGCGGTCGGAGCCGACGGGCTTTATGGCTGTGTACAGGGGGTTGTCGGAGCTGTTGAGCAGTTGCACCACCATCTGCATGGAGTCGGTTCCGGGCATGGTGAGGATGAAGTTGGAGTACTCCTCCAGGGCACGCACGTTGATGTCGGCGGTGAACGGGCGGTTGTGGGTGCCGTAGATGCCTTCGGTGCCGAGGGAGTCGATGGTGAGGCGGAAGTGCTCGCCGGGAGTGTGCTCGAAGGATATAATCCGGTTCAGCAGCAGGTTGGACGAGTCGGGGAGAATTTCGAAAGCAACGGGTTTCCACAGGGTGTCGACCTGCATTTCGAGGTGCCAGGCGGATGTGTCGATGCGGCCCACGGGAGTGGTGAAGCCCAGGCTCAGGGGGCGGTTGATATCCAGCGAGGCCGACGAGCGCAGCATCGGGATGAGGAACTCACGCTTGGGGTCGGGCAGCACTATGGTGTCGCCGGTGATTGAGTCCACGGTGATGAGCGCCTTGAGGCGGGCTTCCTCCTGTTCGATTTCTTTCTTGCTCTTCTTGGGGTCGCGGAAGAAGAACCGCAGGGTGTCGCTTTTCCACACCACCCGTTCGAGGGAGTCGGTGCGCGGGTAGCGTACGGCCAGGCGGAGGGAGTCGGCGGCATACACGTCGGGGTCGGTGATCCAGAAGCGGATGGTGTCGTTGCCGACGCTGGCCTGCCTCAGTGCCCACAGGGAGTCGGCCCGACCGATGCCGGGAGCGCCGTCGACGATGGTCAGGGTGGGGGCTGTGTCGGTGGGTGCGCCGAGGGTTATGTCGATCATTCGTCGCTCGGGGCGCTTATAGTCAACCAGATAGGGCGCTTTATAGTTGACGTTGAACCAGCCTAAGTAGATGTCGTTGGGCAGGTACTGAATGCCCTTGCGGGTAATCAGGGAGTCCTCGCCGGTGGCTGAATAGAGGGTATCGGTGACGGTGATTTCCTCGGCCCACGGGCGGATAATGGAGTCGTAGAAGGCGATGTCCTCGGAGCGGTCCCAGTGATAGTCACGGTTGAGGTCGTTGATGGCGAAGATACGGTAGTCGATGGGCTTGAGGTTGCGGATTGTGAAGTGGCCGTACTGGTTGGTACGGGCAATTTTCTCAAGCGGCAGGGTCCGGAAGGCTGTGTCGGAGAGGTTTGAGTAAACGCCCACGAGGATGCCTTGGGCGGGTTCGAGGTTTTCGGCCTGGAGGACGATGCCGGAAATCCGCAGGGAGTCGATGGAGTCGCCGGTGGAGAAGTCGATGGCGAAACCGTCGAGGATATTTCCTTCGTTGAGGTCCTTTATGGCGTCGGCGAAGTCGACGGTGTAGGTGGTGTTGCTCAGGAGGGTATCGCGGAAGTTGACGGTTACGTGGCGGCCGTTGGCCGTTACCTGCGGGGGCTGCTGCTGAGCGGGGCTGATGATGACTTTGTTGAAGGCGTCCTCAAGCTGCACGTTTTCGTTGAAGGTGAGGGTGATTTTGGATGGCCGCACGTTGGTTGTACCCGGCGTGGGGTTTGAGCGCAGGAACACGGGGGCCTCTTCGTCGCGCGCGCCGCCTTCGGGGCGACCCATGCTTGCACAGGCGGCCGTCAGCAGCGCCATCAGGGTCCAGACCAGCAGGCGCATACCGTTTCCAAGGTTTCGCGGGCGCGTCATCGGGTTAATATTTGCGGGATATGATGAAGTCGAACAGCTCTTCGAGTTCGCGACGGATCTGCGACTGGGGCAGGCGCGTGAGGCCGGCGATGGCTTTGGCGCGCAATTGGTGCATGGCGTCGTAGGCCAGGTCGATGCCGTTGTGGTCGCGGGCAAAGGCCTGAATGGTTGCAATTTCGTCGTCGGAGAGCTCGTCCTGCATCAGGAGGGCCACGATGGCGTCGTGTTCGGCCGTGCCTTCGGTGACTTTCAGTGCTTTGAGCAGCGGCAGCGACACCTTGCCTTCGCGGAGGTCGTTGCCGGTGGGCTTGCCCACGAGTTCGGAGGGGAAATAGTCGAAGATGTCGTCGCGGATCTGGAAGCATCGTCCGAACAGGAGCGCATATTCGCTGAGGATGCGCAGGCGCTCGTCGTCGACGCCTACGGCCAGGCAGCCCATTTCGGCGCTGGCCACGAAGAGCGACGCCGTCTTGTAGTCGATGATCCGGTAATAGGCTTCCTCGGTGAGGGTGTGTTCGCGAGCGTTATATATCTGGTCGATTTCGCCCGTGGAGAGCCGGCGGCCGAGCTGGCAAAGGGACTCTACGATTCGGATATCGCCCGTGGAGATTGCCTCCTGCATGGCCGAAGATGTGAAAAAGTCACCTACGAGTACTGCTACATGATTGTCCCACACGGCGTTAACGGTGGGGCGGCTGCGGCGGGTCATGGAGTTATCCACCACGTCGTCGTGAATCAGGGATGCGTTGTGGAGCAGTTCGACGGCGGCGGCCGAGGCTGCAACCTTTTCCGACATGCGCCCGAACATTCCGGCACACATCATCAACAGCAGGGGGCGAATCTGCTTCCCCTTCGTTCGAAGAAGGGAAGCTACAATCTTGCTTAACAGCGAGTTGGACGACTGCAACTGAGAGGCGATGCGGTCGTTGAGCAAGTCGAGTTCCGCCCTATGTGCGGCATATATATCTTCCAGTACGGCCATTTAGTGCACAATAATGCGCAAAATTACAAAAAAATTCCGTACCACCAAAATCTTAACCCCGCCGGCGCACCGCCAAGACTGGTCGGACGGGTCCGACTCGTTGGGATGTTTTATATGTTTTTTAGTGTCCCCCTCAATTTTCTTCTATAAAACTCCTTAGTTCCCGAGATGTGCTTTATTCAACATACGGCGCAACTTGGCGAACCCTCTTTCAAGAGCTTCCGCCTCAGCTTTCTTTTCTTGCTCCGAGCGCCCAAGACTTCTCTGATAATTGGCCTGAGCCTCAGTCTCAAATTGCTGAGCTACTTCTCCGGTAAGAACCGGCATGGATGTTATAGGTAATGCCATAGTTTTTCTTTTAGATTACATAGATAAAGTAAAAAACATCAAAAAATTAAGAAGGTGAGATTTTCCTTGTTGAGCGCCCAGTCCGATACGCTAAGATAGGTTGCCGCCACAACCCCGTTTTTTCCTCGGTGCAAAGATACGAAATAAATTTCCGAAATGCAAATTTATTTTAAATTTTATGAATTTTTTTGAAGCACAGGGGGGAGGATGTCAATCCCGGATTCGGGAGCTTCCGGGGGAAGGGACTCCTTATAAAAAAGGTTTCCCCCGGGGTGGCCGGGGGAGTGGAATACTGAATTTTGGTTGAGGGAGGTTCCTTTCGGATAAGGCAAAAATATTGATAATGATAGTTTAATTCTTTCATCCTTTAAAAACTGAGACAAAATTACGGCGTGCCGCGCAATTTGCAAATAAATTTTCTATCTGCTAAACGTAAAAATTTTCACGGCATGAGTTAAATGGTTAATAACCAAGTAAATAAGATGTAGACTGTGCTGTTACAATCTTTGCAAAATGTCAGAAATTGTAGCAATTTTGTAACAAAAACCGCCGGGCGCAAAAAAAGCCCTGCGGGCGGGCAGGGCTTGGAGTGGGGGTCAGGAAGGGATTATTCTTCGTCGTCCTCGCGCATGTTGTGGAACACGTTCTGAACGTCCTCGTCGTCCTCGAGTTTTTCGAGGAGTTTGTGGACGCTTTCGCGCTGCTCGGGGGTGATGTCCTTGAGGTCGTTGGGGATACGCTCGAATTCGGAGGATATGATTTCGAAGCCGTTCTCTTCGAGGTACTTCTGGATGTTGGAGTATTCTTCGAAAGCGCCGTAGAGAACGATCTGTTCGTTGCCGTCCTCGTCCTCGTCATGGCCGAGTTCGTCCACGCCGTAGTCGATGAGTTCAAGTTCGAGGTCGTCCAGGCCGATGCCTTCTTTGGGTTTGATTTTGAACACGCATTTGTGGTCGAAAAGGAAGGTGAGCGAGCCCTGGGTTCCGAGTGAGCCGCCGTGCTTGTTGAAGTATGAGCGTACGTTGGCCACGGTGCGGGTGTTGTTGTCGGTGGCGGCTTCAACGAAGATTGCGATGCCGAAGGGGCCGTAGCCTTCGTAGGAGATTTCCTTGTAGTCGCCGGCGTCCTTTTCGGTGGCCTTCTTGATGGCGCGTTCAACGGTGTCCTTGGGCATGTTAGCAGCCTTGGCGTTCTGCATCAGGGCGCGGAGGCGGGGGTTGGTGTCGGGATCGGGACCACCTGCTTTGGCGGCGATGGTGATTTCCTTGCCGATGCGGGTGAAGGTGCGGCTCATGTTGCCCCAGCGCTTCAGTTTTCTTGCTTTGCGGTATTCAAATGCTCTTCCCATAGTGGGGGTATATTATTTGGTTACTAATTCAGCTTTAGCGGAGCTCGGCGTTGAATCGACGTTTGAGGGTGTCGATGACCTTGCTCATTATTTTATCTATATGCTTGTCCTGAAGGGTCTTTTCCGGATCCTGGAGGGCGATGGAGATTGCGTAGGATTTCTTACCGGCGGGCAGACGGTCGCCTTCGTAGACGTCGAAGAGTTCGACCTTGCGCAGGAGTTTGCGTTCGGCCTCGGCCACGGCGCTCTGGATGTCGGCGAAAGTCACCTTGTTGTCGATCAGCAGCGAGAGGTCGCGCTTTACGGCCTGTGTTTTTGGGAGGGGCTCATAGAGGGCGTTGGTGCGCAGGGCGATGCGGCATATAGCACCCCAGTCGAGTTCGGCGTAGCAAACGGGCACCTTCAGGTCGGCAGCCTTTGCCACGGCGGGAGCGACGATGCCCATGCGGCCCAGGTTCACACCCTTGGCGTTGGCCAGGTCGATGGCGGAGGCGAAGATGGAGCCTTCGGGAAGCTCTGCAACGGTCATGCGGAGGTTGGGTGCGCTGATGCCTACTCGAGCCAGGACGTTGGCCACGGCGGCCTTGAGGTCGAAGAATCCGCTCTCTTCGCGGGGGCGGAGCCAGTTGCCGTCGCGCGTGGCGCCGGTGAGCCACAGGCCCAGGCGCGGAGCCTCACTGTAGGGCGCCAGGGGATGCTCGGCGTCGGAGGACTTGTCCGGGTTGAGGAAGTAGACGTTGCCGAACTCATAGAGGGCAAGGTCGGGGCTCTTGCGGTTGATGTTGTGTGCCAGCGATTCGAGGCCGCCGAAGAGGAGGGTCTGGCGCAGCACGTTGAGCTCCTGGCTCAGCGGGTTGAGCAGCTTGATGCAGTGGGCGGCGGGGAATTCGCTCAGGTTGGCGTAGTAGCCCTCGGCGGTGAGGGAGTTGTTGAGGATTTCGTTCCAGCCGGCGCCGGTGAGCTGGTCGGCGATGGTGCGTCGGAGGTCGTCGGCAGCGTCGACGGGAGTTTTGAACGAGAGGCAGGCGTGGAGCTCGTCGCTCATTTCAATGTTGTTGTAGCCGTAGATGCGGAGCACGTCCTCGATGACGTCGCAGGGACGGCGAACGTCCACGCGGTAGGTGGGCACGTCGAGGTGCATGGCGCCGTCGGCTTCGGAGTCGACTTTGATTTCGAGGCTGTCGAGAATGCCGTCCACTGTTTCGCGGGGAATTTCGCGGCCTATGAGTTTTTCGAAGTCGTCGAAGTGCATGTCCACATGGTAGGGAGCGACGGGCTCCGGGTAGAAGTCCGTCACGCTGCCAACGGTGCGGCCGCCGGCCACTTCCTGAATCAGCAGCGTGGCCAGCTTGAGGGCGTAGAGACATCCGTTGGGGTCGACGCCGCGCTCGAAGCGGAACGACGAGTCGGTGCTCAGGCCGTGTCGGCGAGCGGTGCGGCGCACGCTGGTGGGGTTGAAGCAGGCGCTTTCGAGGAAGATGGTTGTGGTTTGGTCGGTTACGCCGCTGTCGAGGCCGCCGAACACTCCGGCGATGCATCGCTCGGTGGCGTCGTCGCAAATCATCAGGTCGGCGCCGTCGAGGGTGTGCTCAACGCCGTCGAGGGTGGTGAACTTATCGCCGGCCTTGGCGCGGCGTACGATGACCTTACGGCCGGCGAGCTTGTCGCCGTCGAAGCTGTGGAGGGGCTGCCCGATGCCGTGGAGGATAAAGTTGGTGACGTCCACCACGTTGTTGATTGAGTGCAGCCCGATGGTGGTCAGGCAGTTGCGCAACCACTCGGGGCTCGGGCCGATTTTGACCCCTTCGATGGTCACGCCGCAGTAGCGTGTCACGCCCGAGGGGTCGTCGACCTGCACGCTGAAGCCTGCCTTGTCGGGGTCGTCGATGCGGAAGGCGTTGACGTCGGGGCGGTGGGCACGCGTGGGGGTCCTGTGGCAGGAGAGCCATGCGGCCAGGTCGCGCGCCACGCCGTAGTGGCTGGCGGCGTCGATGCGGTTGGGCGTCAGGTCCACCTCCAGGACGTAGTCGTTTTCGATTTTGAAATAGTCGGCGGCGGGTTTGCCGATAAAAGCGTCGGCGTCGGCGGGCAGGACCATGATGCCGTCGTGGCTGGAGCCGATGCCGATTTCATCCTCGGCGCAAATCATGCCGAAGGATTCCACGCCGCGAATCTTACTTTTCTTGATTTTGAAGGCTTCCCCTTCAGGGGTGTAGAGGGTTGTGCCGACGGTGGCTACCACAACGGTCTGACCTGCGGCCACGTTTGGGGCGCCGCACACAATCTGCACCGGCCCCTGGCCGAGCTCTACGGTGGTGATGTGCAGGTGGTCGCTGTCGGGGTGCACGTCGCAGGTGAGCACCTTGCCGATGACGATGCCCGCAAGGCCTCCCTTGATGGTTTCAACAAGCTCCACGGAGCCCGTTTCAAGTCCGATGGACGTCAGAGCAGCTGCCAGTTCATCGGCGGTGAGGTCGAAGTCGACGTACTGCTTGAGCCATTTGTATGAAATATTCATCTTCTGATGGTATTGATTACGAATCTGAAGGGTGACACCGGGGCCACTCCCTTTCAAACCGCAAAGTTAGCAATTTCCCTCCAAAAAATCAACGCCCCGGCGGCGATATTTGGCTTGCAGGACACTGAGGCGTGCAAAGAGAGCGAAAAAAGTGGTGTTTTTGGCCCTCGGTGTTGCGCTGGTGAGGGAAAAGCCTTATATTTGTGGTTTGAACGCAAACCGAGGTTTTCTTATGCACCCGAATACGCTTTCAGACGACGACCGTATGATCCAGGAGGCTTTCGACGAACTCCTCGCCGGCTATCTCAACAGCAACCACCGCAAGAAGGTGGAGATAATCGAGCGCGCGTTCGAGTTCGCCAAGGAGGCCCACAAGGGAGTTCGCCGACGTTCCGGCGAGCCCTACATCATGCACCCCATTGCCGTGGCGCGCATAGTTTCGCGCGAGATAGGCCTGGGGAGCACCTCCATATGCGCTGCCCTGCTCCACGATGTGGTGGAGGATACGGACTACACCGTCGAGGACATCGAGCAGCACTTCGGCCCCCACATTGCGCAGATAGTCGAAGGCCTCACCAAGATTTCCGGTGGCATCTTCGGGGCGCAGGCCTCCATCCAGGCCGAGAACTTCCGCAAGCTCCTGCTCACCATGAGCGAGGATATCCGCGTGGTGCTCATCAAGATGGCCGACCGCCTGCACAACATGCGCACCCTCGGCTCCATGGCCCCCAACAAGCGCTATAAAATCGCCGGCGAAACCCTCTACATCTACGCTCCGCTGGCCCACCGCCTGGGCCTGTTCGCCATCAAGACCGAGCTCGAGGACCTCAGCTTCAAGCACGAGCACCCGGAGAAGTACCGCGAGATAAGCGAGAAAATCCGCCAGAGCGAGGCCCGGCGCTCAATGGTGTACACCGACTTTTCCCAGCCCATCAAGGACAAGCTGGACCGCCTCGGCATCGAGTACACCGCCAGCGCCCGCATAAAGAGCGTCTACTCCATATATAATAAGATGGAGAACAAGCACTTGCCCTTCGAGGAAGTGTACGACCTCTATGCCATGCGAATCATCTTCAAGTGCGACGACCCGGCCAAGGAGAAAGCCATATGCTGGCAAATCTACGCCGCCATCACCGACCTCTACCGCCTCCACCCCGAGCGCACGCGCGACTGGATCGTAACCCCCAAGGCCAACGGCTACCAGGCCCTGCACCTGACCGTGATGGGGCCCGACGGCAACTGGATCGAGGTCCAGATACGATCCGAGCGCATGGACCAGATCGCAGAGAAAGGTCTGGCCGCACACTGGAAATACAAGATTGGCGACGGCGACGAGGAGTCCGAACTCAACGCCTGGCTCAAAACCATCAAGGACATCCTCGATAACCCCGAGCCCAGCGCGCTGGACTTCCTCAACACACTCAAGCTCAACCTCTTCGCCGCCGAGATAGTGGTTTTCACCCCCGCCGGCGAACTCATAACCCTCCCTGCCGGAGCTACCGTCCTCGACATGGCTTTCCACCTCCACTCCCAGATCGGCATGCACTGCATCGCGGCCAAGGTCAACCACAAGCTGGTGCCTCTGCACACGGAGCTCCACAGCGGCGACCAGGTGGAAATCCTCACCTCCAAGACGCAGACCCCGCAGCCCCAGTGGGAGGAGCATATGGTCACGGCCAAGGGCAAGACGCGCCTGCGCAAGGCAATCCGCAGCCAGCGCTACCCGGTCATAGCCAAGGGCAACGAAATCCTCACCGCATGGCTGGCCGAGAACTCAATTCCGGACATCAATCAGGTCATCACCAAGCTCCAGGGCGCCTTCCATGTTGACAACCGCGACGAACTCTGCTACCAGCTCGGCGCCGAGGAAATAGTCCTTTCCGACTACCTTCTTCCTCAGCTCCGCAAGCAGATTCCCACCCAGGGGCGCGCCAAGCGCTTCATCAAGAAGTGGCTCCCCTTCACCAAGTCCGACGCTCCCGCCGAAACCCCCGCGGCCGGCCCGGCCGACAAGGTAAGTGCAGTCAACACCAAGAAAATCTATCGTCTCGAGGCCGCCGGCGACCGCGCCAACTTCCGCCTGGCCTCCTGCTGCAACCCCATACCGGGCGATGACGTCATGGGCTTCGTGGCCGACGACGGTGTGGTGGAGGTTCACTCCCTCAACTGCCCCGAAGCACAGCTGCTCAAGGCCGGCTATGGCTCACGCATCGTGGCCACCGAGTGGGCGCCGGGTGCCGCGCGTTTCCTGGCCCATGTCCGCATCGAGGGTATCGACCGCCGGGGCATGCTCCAAAAGATAACACTCCTCATTTCAAACCAATTGGGCATCGACATGCGCAAACTCGTCATCGAGGCCAGCGACGAGGTGTTCCACTGCGACCTCTGGGTGCGCGTGGCCGACGCGCGGGCCGTTGACGACCTCTGTGCCCGTACCCGCGCCATCGACGGCGTCACGTCCGCAACCCGAATCAACTAATCCGAGTATGAAGAATCGAACCATCATAAACCGAATCCTCGTTGCACTGGCGGCAGTGGTCGTCATTGTCTACTTCTACCCGCACCACGAGTCCAACCGCTATTTTTACGAGCAGGGGCGCCCGTGGAACTACGCAAAACTAATCGCACCCTTCGACATACCCATCCACCCCGACTCGGCCACCATCCTGGCTGCCCGCGACTCCCTGGATGCGCGCTTCGTGCCAATCTACGAACTCAACCAGCTCATCATCGACACCATCGTGGCCAGCCTGCCCGAGCGCCACTCCAACCCCAACGCCGCACGCCTGGCTTCCGAGCTGCGTAAAATCTACGCCTCCGGGGTCATTGACATGGGAACCAAGGACCTCATCGACCGCGGGGAGCTCCCGAAGGTGAGAATCCTCGACAAGAACATCCTGAGCGAGATGCCCACTTCGGCCCTGAGTTCGCCCCGCGACGTTTATCTCTACCTCGACTCAACTATCACGGACCCCAAGTTGCGCGAGTATTTCACCCACGCCAACCTCCACAACCTCCTCCAGCCCAACTACACCCGCAACGAGGAGGAGTGCCGCCGCAACTACGAGTACGACTACCTGACCCTGACGGCCGACCGCGGCATAATCCTCCAGGGGCAGACCATCATCGACAAGGGCGCCGTGATTTCGTCGCAGGACTTCACCAACCTGCGCACCTACGAGACCATGCTCGCCCAGTTCGACACCAGCCGCGAGTCCGACCGCATCCTGCGCCTGCTGGGCCAGTTCTTCTACGTGGCGCTGATTCTGGGCGCGCTGGTGATGTACTTCCACTTCTTTGTGCCGGCGGTGTGGAACAACTTCAAGGCTTTCGTGTTCATGTTCGCGCTCATCACGCTGTTCTACCTCCTGGCCGTGGGCCTGAACTACTTCCTGGCCCAGGGCATCTACCTGACGCCCATCATGATTGTGCCGGTGCTGGTGCTGGTGTTCTTCGACGCGCGGACGGCCCTTTATGCAACCGCGGTCACAACCCTTGTGTGCGCCCCCGTCACGACCCTTTCGCTTGAATTCCTGTACCTGCAGTTCTGCGCCGGATGTGCCTCCGTCTACAGCATGCGCGAACTCAGCCGCCGCGCCCAGCTCCTGCGCACATCGGTGGTTGTGGCGCTGGTGTATGTGGCCGCATACACGGTTTTGGAACTGATGATGAACGGCTCCTTCGAGGGCTTTTCGCGCCGCATGGTCATCTTCCTGGTGGTCAACGCGCTGCTGACCTCGATGGTCTATGTGCTCATGTCGCTGGTTGAGCGAATTTTCGGCTTCATCTCCGTGGTTACACTCGTGGAACTGGCCGACATCAACAACCCGCTGCTGATGCGTCTGAGCAACGAGTGCCCGGGCACCTTCCAGCACGCCATCGCCGTGAGCAACCTGGCCTCCGACGCCGCCGCGCGCATTCGCGCAAACGTCCAGCTCGTGCGAGCCGGTGCGCTCTACCACGATGTGGGGAAGCTCGCCAACCCGGCTTTCTTCACCGAGAATCAGCACGGCGTAAATCCCCACGACGCCCTGCCTCCCGAGCGTAGCGCTTCCATTGTGATAAGCCATGTCACCGACGGCCTCAAACTGGCCGAGAAGGCCGGGCTGCCCGCCGAAATTCAGAATTTCATCCGCGAGCACCACGGCGCAGGGATGGCCAAGTACTTCTACTTCACCAGCCTCAAGCAGCATCCCGAGGGCGTTGACAAAGCTCAGTTCACCTACCCCGGCCCCAACCCCCAGAGCCGCGAGACGTCCGTGCTCATGATGGCCGATGCCGTTGAAGCCGCCAGCCGCTCCCTGAAGGAACACACCCGCGAGGCCATCACCGACCTTGTCAACAAGATAATCGACGGCCAGATTGCCGACGGCCTCCACAATGAGTCCAACCTCGCTTTCCGCGACGTTCAGACCATCAAGGAGTCCTTCATCAAGCGCCTGATGACCATCTACCACTCCCGCATCGCCTACCCCTCGGCGAAAGCGTGAGCCACACATCGTTTATGGAGGGGGTGAACTCCAGTTCTCCCCAAATTGCCTCAACGTGGCGCCCTGATGGGCGCTGACATATGGTTGCCGCTTGCGCCGATAGGCGCTGGCGGTTAGCAAGTCCATCTAAACAAATGGCGTCCACACGGATGCTGAATTATAGGGTGTGCAAGCCGGCGTCGCAAGGACGCCTTTTTCGTGGGGTTTATATGAACCGACAGCGCCTTCGGCGCAATCGGCTATTTATAAGTCAACGCCCTGCGGGCGTTTTCAAAGCGGCCCTGCGGGCCGAACGATTGCGGCGAACTGGAGTTCGCCGCTTCCATAACGTTGCGGCCCAAAAAAAATTTGGGCCGGCGCACCGGGCGCCGACCCTATTTAATAAAGGTTTTTGAAAGGTCAGTTTACTCGATAGAAGGCACGAACTCGGTTGTGAGTCAGACGATCTTGATGTCCGGGGTCGCCATCGTTACGACTGGGATCGTATTGAGGTTTATTATTTGATCCCAAGGTTACTCGAGTTGCGCGTGCATAACTATCACCCGATGTAGGTCTTAATAGGGGTCGGCGCGCGGCTGATGCTGACCAATAGAAAGTACCACGCATGACTTCGAAGGCGTCGTAATAATTTACCAGCGCCTCTTCCATTTCGGTAATTCCGGGGGTGTACCATCCGGTTGTTCCCGTAACGGCAGCATCGCCGTTGGCAGTGCGTTTGTTCTTGCCATAACAGTAATGGAACACTGATTCCGGTTCTTCGGTGTTAAAGAGTTTTATCGCACGTACTCCATCACCTCCTTGACGCGTAATGGCCTCTTGAGTCATATTGAATGCATCAGCTTGTAGATATATTGCGTCAAAATTTCTCACGCCGCTGAGGTTTACACCATTTACACGCCACCACTTAAGGCCTGTGTATAATTCACCTGGCATTCGATGCTGGTCCAAGGGGTCATTGTGAGAGAGATACTCCTCATAATACTCCATCCACGAGTCCACAGTACCATTGGACGAGCGAGTTGAATACACCTTCAGCAGGGCTCGCTGCTCGAAGTCGAGTTCGTAGTCGCGGGTTTCGACAAGCTCGTTGGTGGCTTTGCTGTAGCGGGCATAGTGGACCTTGACGGTGGCGTAGCGGTCGCCGTAGTTGGTGGGGTTGTTGGAGGTGGGCACGTTCTCGTCGA
>CAYNHP010000017.1:27112-35017 GCA_964397235.1 uncultured Bacteroides sp.
ACGTTCGGGTCGCCCTCGGTGGAGTTGTTGGCATCCTCCCACATCATGAGCCATACTGACAGGGGCACCGCCGAGGCGTGGGCGTCGATCTTGCGCTCGTTGACGATGGAGAGGTAGAGCGGGTTGTCCGACACCACGTTCAGGCGGCCGTCGAAGGTGTACACGCCGTCGTCGGAGTTGCGGAAGAACTCCATGCCGTAGATGGTGATATTGTTGTCGTAGCGGTAGTTGCGCTTCACCTGGAAGTCCACGTTTTCATCCTGACCCATGAACACGGTGAACTTGGCCTCATAGTCCACCTCCTGGTGGGTGGTGAAGGTTCCCTTGAGAATCAGGGCCGAGGCGCGGTTCTTGTATGCGAGGGTCGATTTCCAGCGCTGCTTGTCGGCGTCGAGGACTCCCGGGGGATACTGGGGCTCGAGGTTGGCGTTGAATGCGTTGGAGCCGTTGGTGCGCACGGCGTTATAGTCGGGCAGCTGGATGTTCTCGTAGGTATAGTAGGAGAGGACGGCCGGCTCGGTGTTGCGCGTAACGATGAGGGGCGGGTCGATTTTGGCCGTGTACTCGTGGAGTTCGGGCGCACATCCTTCCTCGTCGCGCTCGGTGCCGGGGTGAACCATGTTCACGTTGGTGACGTTGAACTTCTCCAGATAGTCCTGATAGTTGGCAGGCTTGGCCCACACGCCGTTCTTGGGCTGTCCGTTAGGCTGGTGGAAGGGCACCGCAGTGGGCATGTTCATTACGCCGACTTCGGTGATGGCAATTTCAGGAAGGTCGTCGGTGTACTGCTCCGGGTCCAGACGCACCGACACATAGATTTTGGCCATGAGCGCCTGCAGGGGCACTACGTAAGGACTCTTCTGGTTGAGTTTCACGTTGTGGAGCTCGCCGATCATGGGCATGCCGGCTGCGGGGAGGTTGCGGATGTTGCCGAGGCCCGATTTCTCGTCGATGCGCAGGCGCGGGTAGTAGGTCCAGGCCTCGAGGTCGGAGTACTTGGTGATGGGGTGGGGAGCAGCGCCCTTGTCGCGGGAGTTCTGAGCGATTTTGCCCGTCTGGGAATATTCGGTGAAGAAAGAATTGCTGGCGTCGGCGGCATCGGGGGCCTCGTCGGTGGCGTCGATGTTGGCTATGGCCACAATGTGTACGGCCACATCGTCGCCGCCCACAAAGAGACTCTTGTCGGCCGGCGGAACGGGTATCTTCAGGAAGCCCGTGTTGGTCTTCATGTAGCCCTGGAAGTTGTCGTAGTTGGTGGTCTTCATGAGCTCGCCGGTGGCTTCGTTGAAGAAGAACACGTGGAGGGTGTTGATAGCCTTTTCGAACTCTTCCTTGGGGCCGCTGGCGCGCGAAGCATAGTTGTTTTCGCCCTTGTAGACCTCCACCATGTCGGCGCAGCGGAAAGTGATGCCCCCTCCGGCACCCTGGGCGGGCACATCGGGTTCGAATTCATTCTCCGTGCACGCAGTCATGGCGCCGCACAGCGCCATCGCTGCACCGAGTCCGATCAGGCTGCGGGTAGATAATATGTTGTGTAGTTTCATTGTAAATCTCTAAACTTTAACCATTTAACCTTATAACCATTTAACCCTTTGACCTCAAGGTTCGCTTGCGAACCTTGACTTAATGGATTTCCAGATTGCTGTTTGAGCCGTTTTCCCACATGGAGTTGTTGTCCGGTGTGAAGGACACCACAAAGTCGTCGCCCACGAAGTGGAAGTTGGCCGTGTGGAGGGTGTTGGGGTCGGGGATATAGCTCAGGCGGAAGTCGCGTGCGGTCTCGAAGGTGCGGTGAGGTCCTCCGCTGATGGAGTATTCGATGGTGATTTTTTTCTGGCGTCCCAGGGCCCAGTCGTCGATTTCCTCCTGGCTGGGGTCGAGGGTGGCGTGGGGGTTGGGCAGGAGCAGGAGCTTGACCGAGCGTGCCTGCGGGTCGCCGTTGTGGCGCATCAGGTCGGATGTGCCGGCGGCGATGTTCTGGTCGGTGTCCAGCAGCAGGAAAGTGCCCGAATAGGTGTCGCCCTCCACGCTGCCGTCGAAGTTCTCGCCCGTGAAGGAGAAGCTGCCGGTTTTGTAGAACTCGCCCTCGAAGGTCACGCGGTGGATGGTGAGCACCTTGGCGTCGTCGGCCGTGGGCGTACACTGGTTGTGGAAGCGGAAGCGCAAGCCGGTCATGATGTGCTGGAAATTCAGGGTCACCTTCGAGTTGTTGTACTGGTCGAACCTGGTGCCGATGAGTGCGTCGGGCTGGTCGGCGGGGTCCAGGATGGTGCTGATGTTGTTGCCGGTGCGGTTCAGGGCAAAGTTCAGCACCGGGTGGGCCTTTTCAGCCAGGTTGCTGTAAGTCATGCTGAAGGTTCCCGAGGGACTGGAGGCGGCCAGGAAGCCATAGTTATAGTCGTCGGCGCGGGGGTGGTCCGCTCCGCTGTACCACGGCATGGGGTTGGAGGCGCCGCCGTTCTTGTTGTCCTTATTATAAGAGGTAGTGTTGCCGGCCACGGACACCTTGAAGCCGTTGAGCACGTCCGGGCCCTGGGTGAAGAACTCCGACTTATTGGCCCAAGCTTTCAGGGCCTGGTCCTTGTTCAGGTTGCCGTTGACGTCGCGCGGAATGCAGTAGCCCCACACGGTGAATTCGGATATTTCGTCCACCAGCTCGGCGCGCGAAAAGTAGTCCTGCTCGAAAGAGAAATCGAGGGTCGGGGCGCTGAAGGTGATATATTTGGCAGGGTCGGCTTCGGGCACCTCGGGGCTGTCGGTGCAGCCGGCGGCTGCCACGCCGAGAATTGCCAGAAAGGCCGGTTTGATGAATCTGTTGGTCATATGTCGTTTCACTTTTAAGTGAAGTAAATTCGTTAGCCTACTACGATGTACGTACCGCCTTCGTCCTCGTCCCAACCCTTGATTTCGGGCGCGCTGAAGATGAGGAAGTCGTCCACACCGAGCGAGAAGTTATATGTGTAGGCCCGTCCGGCTGCCCACTGGTAGCCGTGGGCCGAGGCGGGAGTGCGGAGGCGTCCGCGTACGGTGGTTGTATTGCCGCCGGTGCGGGAGTAGGTGAGCTCCACTTCGAGGTCGGAGGTCACCGTCTGGGGGATGACGAGCAGGGGGTCGACTGTGGCGTCGAACAGCGAAGCGCTCTCGCCCGAGTGGAGCGCCAGCAGGGGCTCCTTGGTGATGGAGATGCGCGTGGGGGTGCTGGAGATGGTCCAGGCGGGGCCGGCCAGGTCGGAGGTCTGCTTGCTGTTGGCGGCTATGGGAGCTGCCTGCAGGGTGTAGTTGGCGCGTGTGGCCACGCCGCTGATCACAATTTTATGGATAGTGATGTCGACGTTGGGAATGGATGGATCCACAGATGCCACGAAGTTGATGCGCGCCATGATGTGGCCGAAGCTCAGGGCTACCGGGGTGGCAGGGGCTTGGTAAATGCGGCGGTGGGCTGCCGTGAGGATATCGTCGGTCTTGGTGTAGTCGGCCGGCGCGGTGTAGCGGAAAGTCAGCTTGTCGTCGCTGTATGTGAGGTTGGAAATATTGTCGGTAGTTGGGAAATGGACAGCCGCGAAGGAGTAGGTCTGGCCGGGAAACCAGTACTGAGTGTCTTCGTAGGTCCAGGCGCCGTCGGCCAGTGTGACGGGCGTGTTGTCGAACACCGTGGTGCGGGTGCCCGGCGTGGAGGTGGAGATCATGTTGCCGTAAACGGCGAAGGACTTAAGATTGTCGTTGGTTACGAGAGAGGAGCGTGAAGCCTCGCCGGCGGTAAACCTCATTTCAGCGCCCGTGGTGGGCTCGTCGGTTTCGGAGGATGCAGCACAGCCCACAACCATAAGGCTGCCGGCCGCTATTGCTATCGCGGGAAAAATTAGCTTCTTAAACATCGTGATTGGTTGATAATGAGCGGTTTTGCCGTGGGGCGAAAAGAGAGAAAAGTGAACTGCGCCGAGTTGCGCCCCCGGCGCAGTTCGCATAGGTGAGAATTAGTTTGCGGAGAAGGTCATGTTGACTGCGTTAGTGGTGCCGGGAGTCCAGTCGTCCATGCTTTCAGCTGTTTCGAAAACAATGGGCTCGAGTTTAGCGGCAGTACCGGTAATCTTGATATTATAGGTATAGGCGGTACCCATAACCCAATTAGGCGACCATGTACCTGTCATAGCGCGGGAAAGGACGGTTTCGCCGTTTTCGGACTTAACTTCGATAGTGAACGCAATGCGAACGTTGTCACCATCGGGGTAGTTGTAAGGAATTGCATACACATAGCCTGTGGTTACATTCTTAGCAGGAGTGTCGCCATTAGCGGCATAGCAAACGTTACCATCAGCGGGGATGGAGAAAGAAACGGGAGCAATGTCCTTCTGGTCAGACACGGTGTAGCGAACGTCGCTCCAGGTGGGAGTGGGGCGGTGAGAATAATCGCCCTGGTTTGCAAAGTACAGCAGGCGTGCGTTCGACACGGTGATTTCATAGCCGGCGGCAAATTCGCTGCTGAACACTACGTTCAGGCGGCTAAGAATGTGCTTGAAGGTAAAGGGAACCTTGTTGTTGCCGGTTTCTTTGGCGGTGATAGCACCCGATTCAGCGAAGATGAGGTCGTGCTGATGCTCGCTGTCGCAAACGAAATTGTTGATTTTGAGAGCACGGGTATCTACATCAGTTCCTTCAACACTCATCACAGGCTCACCCTTACCGGTTGCGAAAGCTCCGTCTTCGCAGCTGTAAGCGTAGAAGTAGTAAGTCATGTCGGGAACCCAGTAGCGAGTATCGTCATACTTCCACTGGCTGTTTGTGGTTGCGTCCACGGCGTCAAGTTTGTAAACTTCAGTGCCGTCGAAGACACTCACGGGAGTTACGGAACCGGCCTTGGTGTAATAGCCGTACACGTAGAAGTGCTTGAGGGTATTGTTATCCATTGCGCGGGATTCTTTGCCCACTACGTTCTGGAAACCAATTGCGTTGCTCTGAACGCCCTCTTCCTGCACTTCGGTGGAGGTGCAACCGGTCAGGGCCAGTGCACATCCTGCGAGGAAAAAGATGGTCTTCTTCATTGTGTTGATAAATATTTGGTTGATAAATGTTTGATTTTCAATTCATATCCAGGGGCAGGTCGATGTCCTCGTGTTCGCCCCAGCCTTCTACGTCCACATCGAACATGCCGGCGCCCGGCTCGGGCTTAGCCTGCGACTCTTCGATACGGATGCCTTTGATGGTAATCACGCCCCCGCGGGGCTGCTTCTCAATCTGGTCGGTGATGTCGTAGTTGAACTCGAGGATTTTACCCGACTTCAGGCGCACCTCAAGGTTGAGGGAGAACACCTGCTCGGCGCGCGACTTGGCCCCGCCGTAGTACTCGTCCGGGAAGGCCGGCACACCGAAGGAGCGCACGTTTGCGCGGCACCCGTAGTCGGTGATGTCGCAGTCGTAGAGGATAATGGAGCCGGTCTCGGATGTGACGCCGTTGCGGAGATAAACCGCCTCGGCCATGCCTCCGATGGCGCCGCGGGCCAGGGCCACATGCTGGAGGCCCTCCTCGAATTCATAGCGCACAACGTAGGTGAACACCAGCGGCTGCATCTTCACGGGCAACTGCTTCTCTTCGTGAACGTCGATGCCGGGCACCTCCTCCACATAGGCGGCATAGAGCACGTCCGGCGGGTTGGTGGAGCGCACCGACGGGTGGATGGCGCTCATATAGCTCAGCGACGAACGCGAGCGCGAGGTGGTCGTGGCGCGGGCGTCGGCCAGTGAGGCCATGTCCGAAAGCACGATGTACTCCGTGTCGTTGTTGTACAGCAGGAAGGAGTGGCCCTTCTCGCCGTCGACGTTCACCGAGCCACCCTCCACGTTAAGGAAAGTTTCCATCGGCGAGCCGTTGTCCTTATATTTCACCAGCGTGACGCCCGTGGGGATTTCGGGGCGCAGGAAATGGTAGTCGTGGCCGTGGAGGTCTGTGTCCCAGTTCTGAGCGTGGTTCATGCCGTAGTCGCGCTCCCATTCCTGCTCCCAGCTCAGCACCACGGCGGCCGAGCGGAAGTGATTGTAGCATAACTCCTTGCGGCAGGAACTCAGCGTCGCCAGGGAGGTCAGGGCTGCAACTGTAAGTAATATCTTTGAGAATTTCATAGAGCCGGATTCACTTTCGAGGGTTTGTTAATGACGTCGAAGCGCCATGCGAGGGCGAATTTCACTTTCAGCGGGCCGAAGTAGTTCATATTCTTGGTGCGCTGGTAGAGGTAGTGGCCATCGTGGGGAACGTATTCTTTATAGCGGGTGTACATGTACCCCAGTCCGAGACCTGCCTCAAGTGAGAGCGTGCGGCTCACGGGCCACATGTAGCCCACCGACAGGCCGGCCATGCCGCCCTCGCCCTTGTAGCCGGTACCACCGTTTTCGAGGTCGTACTTGCCTCCGCCCACAAAGGCGCCGACATACATTCCGTGCCACTCACCGCGCGGAATCACAAAGCGGCGCACTTCGGGGGAGAACATCATTATCTGATAATATTTATGCTTGGCGTCGTTTTTCCACCATGCCACATTTGCCTCCAGTGCGACGGACCACAGCGGGTTGATACGCCATTGGAGCTCGAGGTTCGGCATCAGCAGCACGTCGTAGAGCAGGTTGGTCTTCAGGGCGAAGCGGTGGATGGGGGTAAAGTCCACGCCAGCCGTCAGAGCAGAAGCCTCAGCTTCTGAAGGTGTTTCCGAGGTTTGATCGCTTTCGGCTACTGCGGCTTTATCTTCGGCGAAGCGCAGGTGGCTCTCGGCCTTGTCGGCGCATGCCTCGGCGGTAGCGGCCAGGGCTTCGGCTTCTGCAAGACGTCCCTGCGCCACGGCCTGACGGCCCTTGGCTACGGCTGTGCGCCCTTCGGCGGCGGCAACACGCCCCTCCTCGGTGGCTTCGCGTCCTTCGCTGACAGCCGTGAGGCCCTCGGCGGCAGCCTGTTTGCCTTCTGCAACGGCCTTGCGGCCCTCAGCCGTCGCGGCCAGACCGGCTGCCACAGCCTTACGGCCTTCCTCTGCCGCACGGCCACCGGCTGCCTCCAGGCGTGCTTGCGCGGCGGCAAGACGGCTTTCGGCGGCGGCAAGGCGCTCGTCGGCTGTGTTAAGGCGTGTTTCGATGCTGTCGGCGTGGGCGTTCATGCCGGCTGCCTGTGCGTCGCTCTTGAGGTAGAGCGTAGCGGCTACGGCATTGCGCAGCGTAGGGAAGATGTGCTCGAACATCCAGCGGTAGGGGCGTCCGCCGTCGAGGTCCTGGAGCTGCTTCTTGCGGCTGTCCACTATGCGGCCCTGCTCGTCGTAGACCCACACCGGGGTGTTGTCCAGGATGTAGAGCACCTTGTCGCGCGCCGGCACATCGGGGTTGGCCGCAACCTGACGGCGCAGTTCGGCCCATGCGATGCCTTCGGGGTACTCGCGGATCAATCCCCCGCTGATGCCCGCGTGCTGAACGATGTAGCTGGCCAGCTCCTGGCATCGGTAACCCGTCAGGCGCTGGTTGGCGGCATACTCGCCGTCGGGCGACGCGTAGGCGCGAACGGTGATATAGTCAATGTTGTTCGTTTCCTTGGCTATCTTCACCCGCTCCAGGAAGTGGTTCATGGAGGCTCGGTTGTCGTTGAGCGCGGGGTCGAACTGGCGGTGGCCTATGCGGAAGTAGACCACAGCCGAGTCGTTGGGCTCATAGGCAAAACCCGACAAGGTTGCAAACGCCACGATGAGACAGAAAAATATATTTTTCATAGAGGAAATACCCCTCGGAAGGGGCTGCCGGTGATTTGTTGTTTATAGAATAGACCGAAAATCGGAGTATTAGCTAAAATATCGGCGCAAAGTTACGGAAAAGGTTTCAAATTACCCCCCCCATTTGTTAAAAATGCTTAAAATAATTAAAAAGCGGTTATTCCCGCGGGCT
>CAYNHP010000018.1:0-17112 GCA_964397235.1 uncultured Bacteroides sp.
TTACCACCAATCCGGTGGTAAAAACCAGCCCGACATGTTGAAAACACTTCGGGATCAATCCCGATTAAAATGAGTCACCTTTTAACAACATAGGTGAGTCGACTATTTCTTTGATTTTGGAGTAATTTTCTTTTCTTCGGCTTTGAGGCGGCGTTCAACTTTCTTTATGTCCTCTCCGGCCGGAAGGTATTCGGGGCGAATTCCGCGGTTCAAGAGCATATCGCGTACAGCACTATTATTGTCAACATGTTCACGCTCAATGCCTACTTGCCCCCGAAGATCCTTTTGCTGAACGTTGACCGAAGTCATTTCCGCAGCCAAGTCCTTCGCTTTTATGGCAATGGTTGAAAGGAAATCAGCCAGGGGCCTTTTTTCCGGTGCACCCACTCGACGCTTCATCATCGATGTGTCAAGCCCAAACAGTGCCCGGTCGCCCTTTGCTCGTATAATTGCGAAGCCCTTTGCGTCGATTCCACGCTCGTAAAGTACCCCGGAAAGAGTATGCTCCGTTTCTGCCAGTTTTGCCCGGGCTTGAAGGCGTTCATAATCAAGAAGACGTTGATGCACAATTTCTGCTCGGCGAGTCTGCACCGCAAAATAGTTCTGTGCGAATGCAATTTCTGTCTTTCGGGGATCTCCATTTTGTGCGACAAGATAGCATGCATAGCGGGTCAGCATTACGTCATCTACTTGACGTTGAGCACCTTTGGGTAAGTCGATCATTTTGCTGACGTCAGCAAAATGATCTGCTATATTGACGTCTGCGTTTTTCGCCGACTCTTTGGCCTTTTCAATAATTGATTGGAAGTTTCGCCATTGCACATAGCCCATTACGGGAGCAAGTTCGCGTGCGCTCCAGCATTCTACACCCTCATATTCGAAGGCAATAGATTCGAAGCTGTTGAAAAGATCTTGAATCTCGTTAGCTTTCATATGGATATTTCGATCTAGCTATTTCGGAAGAAACTTGGGTTCTTATATCGGGTCGAGGGCGAGGATGGTGGTGAGGATGGTGTCGGCGGCTTCGATGCTGCCCACCTTGGCGATGGAGAACGACCGCCGGTCGTAGCGCTGGCGGATCTCCGTCCGCGTGGGGTTCTTCTGCAGGTAGTTCAGCAGGCGCCCGAACATGCTGCTCTGATAATAAGCCTTGTTCGATTCGTCCACGAAGTAGAGGTACATCGTTCCCTGCTTGAGAACCACCTTCTCGATGCCCAGCCGCCGCGCGTGCCGCCGAAGCCGGGGCACCATCAGCAGCTGCCGCGCCTGGTCGGGAATGCGCCCGAAGCGGTCGCGCAGACGCTCCTCGAAGGCCTGCAGCTGGTCCTCGCGCTCGAGCGCGTCCAGCTCCTGGTAGAGGGCTATGCGCTCGCTCTCCTGCGGCACATACGACGCCGGAAGAAGCACCTCCAGGTCGCTCTCAATGGTGCAGTCAGCCACATAATCCTCCTGAGCCTCAGCACCTTCCGGCGTGAGTTCGGGGAATTCCTCCGTGCGCAGCTCCGTCACAGCCTCCTTCAGGATGCGCTGGTAAGTTTCGTAACCCAGGTCGGCGATGAACCCGCTCTGCTCGGCCCCGAGGAGGTTGCCGGCGCCGCGGATGTCGAGGTCCTGCATGGCTATGTGGATGCCCGCGCCAAGGTCCGAGAAGCTCTCGATTGCCTGCAGACGCCGGCGCGCGTCGGGCGTCAGAGGCTTGTCCGGGGGCACCATCAGGTAGCAGAACGCCTTGCGCGAACTGCGCCCCACGCGCCCGCGCAGCTGGTGGAGCTCGCTCAGGCCGAAGTGCTGGGCGTTGTTGATGATGATGGTGTTGACGTTGGGCATGTCGATGCCGCTCTCGATGATGGTCGTGGCAAGGAGCACGTCGTAGTCGTGGGCGGCGAAATCGTTGATGGCCTGCTCAACCTTCTCCGGCGGCATCTGCCCGTGAGCCACCAGCGTACGGCAGTCCGGCACAAGGCGCTTGATCATCGCCTCAAGGTCGTAAAGTCCTTCAATTCTGTGATTTACGAAGAACACCTGGCCCCCGCGCGCCATCTCAAAGTTGATGGCCTCGGCCACGGCTTCGTCCGAAAGGGCGTCCACCGTGGTCACAATCGGGTAGCGGTTCGGCGGCGGCGTGGCGATGGTGCTCAGGTCGCGCGCACCCATAAGAGAGAACTGCAGCGTGCGCGGAATCGGCGTCGCGGTCATCGTCAACGTGTCGATGTTCACGCGCATCTTGCGCAACTGCTCCTTCACCGACACGCCGAACTTCTGCTCCTCGTCGATGATAAGCAGGCCCAGGTCCTTGAACTTCACCGTCTTGCCGATGAGTTTGTGGGTGCCGATGATGATGTCGATTTTACCTGCCTCGAGGTCTTTGAGAATCTCCTTGGTCTGCTTGGGGCTGCGGGCACGCGATAGATATTCAACCCTCACCGGGAAGTCCTTCAACCGCTCGCGGAAGGTGTTGTAATGCTGATAAGCGAGCACCGTCGTCGGCACAAGCACCGCCACCTGCTTGCCGTCGGTGGCCGCTTTGAAGGCCGCGCGGATAGCAACTTCCGTCTTGCCGAAGCCAACGTCGCCGCACACCAGGCGGTCCATCGGGCGGTCGGACTCCATGTCGGCCTTCACGGCCTGCGTCGCCGTCAGCTGGTCCGGCGTGTCCTCATACACAAACGAAGCCTCCAGCTCGTGCTGCAGGTAAGTGTCCGGCGAAAAGGCGAATCCGTGCTCCTCGCGGCGGGCGGCGTAGAGGCGGATGAGGTCGCGCGCTATGTCCTTGAGCTTGCTCTTGGTGCGGTCCTTCATCTTCTGCCATGCACCCGAACCGAGGCGGTTGATTTTGGGCGGTACGCCCTCCTTGCCGCGGTACTTGGCCAGCTTGTGCAGCGAATGGATGTTGACAAAGAGGATGTCGTTGTTCTGGTACACCAGCTTGATCACCTCCTGCATCGTCCCGTTCATGTTCGTGCGCAACAGGCCCGCGAAGCGCCCCACGCCGTGGTCGGCATGCACTATGTAGTCGCCTACTTCGATTTGACCTAACTCCTTGAGCGACAGCGCCAGCTTGCCCGACCGCGCCCGCTCGCTCTTGAGCGTGTACTTGTGGAAGCGGTCGAAAATCTGGTGGTCGGTGAACACGCACGTGCGCGTGGTGTGGTCCACGAATCCCTCGTGCAGGGTTCCGTCCACGGGCGTGAAGTCGATGTCCTCCTTGCGGTCGGCAAAGATGGCACGCAGGCGCTCGAACTGTTTGGGGTTGTCCGAGAGGATGTAAAGGGAGTAGCCCTCGGCGAGGAACCGGCGGAAATTTTCGCCAATGATGTCGAAATTCTTGTGATATATGCCCTGGGGTGTGCAGTCGAAGTTCAGGCCCGAGCGCTTGCGTCCGGTGGCGGCGGCAGCGGCGTCGTCCACGGCCGCGGCGTCGGTGAAGAATACCCGCCGGAAGCTCCTGAACTGCCCGGCGAACTCGTCGGCGTCCACCACCACGTCCAGCGCGTCGGCGTCCACCTCCTCCGAAAGCAGCGCCAGGGCCGACACATGGCTCTCCGCTATGGCCCGCACGCGCTCCAGCGTAATGCCCTCGCTGCGCACGGCCAGAATCGTGTCCGGCTCCACAAAGTCCAGCAGGCTTATCAGGTCGCCCTTGCGCCCGACGTTCGATATGATGTCCACGGCCTCATGAGCCCCCTCCGAGAGCTGGGTTTCAACGTTGAAGGAGCGGATGGAGTCGATGTCGTCGCCGAAAAAGTCCAGACGCACCGGCAGCTCGTCCGAGAAGCCGAAGATGTCGAAAATGGAGCCGCGGATAGCGAACTGCCCCGGCTCATAGACATAGTCCACGCAATGGAACCCGTTGTCCCTGAGCCACTTCTCCACATCCTTCATGTCCACCGGCTTGCGCTTGCTCAGGTGCAGGGTATGGGCTGCGATTTTCGATGCCGACGCCACCCGTTCGGCAATGGCGTCCGGGTATGTCACCACAAATCGCAGGCTCCCGCCCTGCAGGCGCGCCAGCGTCTCGGTGCGCAGAATCTGGTTGGGCGCGTCGGGCTGACCGTACTTGATGTCGCGCTTGAAGCCCGACGGCAGCATCGCCACAAACTCCTCGCCCACAATGCGGCAGAGGTCGTAGTAGAGGTAGCCGGCGTCGTCCAGCGAGTTGCCTATGACCACCACCGGGCGCCCGGCCTTCGCAGGCAGGCCCGAGAGCATGATGGCCGTCGACGAGCCCGCTACGCCCGCAACAGTCCCGCCGCTCTTGGTGGGCAGCGTGCGCAGGGCTTTGGTGCGCTCGGGGGTCAGAACGCGCGAGCAAATCTGTGCTATGTCCATCGTCAGGGTTTGAGCAGTTTCTTATATTGTTCGGGGTCAAGGAGTATGGCCTTGGCCTGTTCCACCACCGGGTCGCCTTGTATGTTTCGGCGAACGGTCTCGGCGTCAGACCAATAGCGGCTGCTGATTTCGTCGTCCAGCATCTCGACGATGCGGTCGCGGTTGCGGTCAAGGTCGCGTTCGAGGTCGGGCTTGAGCAGGGCTGAGAGGCGGTCGAATTCCGCGGCCACCGAGTCGGTGAGGTAACCGTCCTTTTCGGCCGACTTCCGCAGCATGTCCAGACCCTTCTGCGTGTCGAGGTTATACTTGAACTTTTCGGGGTCGATGGAGCTCTTGAAAGCCTCGTAGATGGCGTCGTCGATGACAAATGTGGTCGAATCCGGCGCCTCGGGGTTCTCGTTGGCGTAGCGCGTGGCGAAGTCGTAAACGATATAATCGGCCGCAAGGTTGTACAGCAGGCGGTTGGACTCCGGCTGGCTCACCTTCACGTCAGGGGTGATGCCTCCGCCGTCGCGCACTATGCGTCCGGCGCGGGTGTGGAACACATTGGTCAGGCTGTCGGGCTTGCGCACCGGGCGCCCGTCTTCCTCACGCTCGCGGTAGTCGATGGCCTGGATGAGGCGCCCCGAGGGGATGTAGTAGCGCGCCGTGGTGAGCTTCATCAGGTCGCCGTAGGGCAGTTGACGGCCCGATTGCACCAGTCCCTTGCCGTAGGAACGCTCGCCCACGATGACGGCGCGGTCGAGGTCCTGCAGCGAACCGGCCACGATTTCCGACGACGATGCCGTGTTGCCGTCGGTCAGCACTACCAGCGGTACGTCCGTGCTCAGAGGCCGCGAAGTGGTGCGGTAGGTGCGCGTTTCCGACTCATTGCGACCCTTGGTGGTAACCACCTCCGTGCCCTTGGGCACGAAGTTGGACACTATCTGCACCGCGCCCTCCAGCACCCCGCCGCCGTTGCGGCGCAGGTCCAGGATGATACCTTTCAAATTCTTGTCGGCCAGCAGCTTGGCCACGGCGTCCTTGACCTCCGAGGCCGACCGCTCGTTGAATGTGGTCAGGCGGATATAGCCCACGCCCTTGTCGTCCACGCCGAAGTAGGGCACAGGGTCCACCTTGATTTCCTCGCGCATGATGCTCACGTCGAACACCGAGTCGCCGCGTTGCACCGTAACCGTCAGCTCCGTGCCCGCCGGCCCTCGCAGGCGCGTGCTGGCGTCGGTGGTAGTGTTCTTGGTGGTGAGCGTATCGCCGTCGATGGCTATGAGGCGGTCGCCGTGGCGGATACCCGCACGACGTGCCGGGCTGTTCCAGTAGGGCTCCGACATGAAAATATAGTTGTCGCGCTGCCCTATGATGCAGCCGATGCCGCCGTAGCGGCCCGTCGAAATGGTCAGCAGGTCGTCCTGCTCCGAGGCAGGGTAGTACTCCGTGTAGGGGTCCACCTGGAAGAGCATCGCCGCGATGGTGTACTCCATCAGCTCCTTGGCGTTGAGCGTATCCACATAGTTGGCTTGCAGCTCCTTAGCCACAGCATTGAACACCTGCAGATTGCGGGCAAACTCATCCTTGCGCGCCTGCGCATCCAGCGCCGCCGCAGTCAGCATCGAGGCCATCAGGCCAAATATAATCAGTATCCTTTTCATAATATCCAAGAGAAGACCACAAATATACAAAAAAAATTGGAATAGTTAGTTTTCATGCACCATCCTCATCCCTCCGACCATTACTCCTCGGCGTGATTTATCGAGATTAATCAAGATAAATCAAGATGCATCTCGATAAATCAGGAGGGCCTCAAGGCTTTGTGCATTATGTAATCGGCGAAGGTGCTTGCGAAGCAAGAATTATGCATTATGAATTAGTTTCAGTGGGCTTCGAGCCAGTTGTTGCCGACGCCGGCGGCGACTTCCATGGGTATGCGGCCGCAGTAGGCCCCTTCCATTTTTTTTACCACAATTTCCTGCAACTCAGATAGTTCGTCGGGCTTGACGTTGAACACCAATTCGTCGTGCACCTGGAGTATCATGCGGGAGCGGAGGTTGCGGCGGCGTATTTCGGCGTCCACGTCGATCATGGCACGCTTGATGATGTCGGCCGCCGAACCCTGCAGGGGGGCGTTGATGGCATTACGCTCGGCATATCCGCGCACCGTGTTGCTGCGGGAGTCGATGTCCGGCAGGTAGCGCCTGCGTCCCAGAATGGTGGTCACGTAGCCCTTCTTGCGCGCCTCCTCGATGCTGGCCTGCATATACCGGGCCACATCCGGGTAGGTGGCCAGGTAGCCGTCGATGAGCTCCTTGGCCTCGGTGCGGCTGATGCCAAGACGCTCGCTCAGGCCGAAGGCGCTGATGCCGTAGATGATGCCGAAATTCGCCGTCTTGGCGTTACGACGCTGATTGTCAGTTACTTCTTCGAGGGGGAGATGATAAATCTTTGCGGCGGTGGCGCGGTGGATGTCCTCGCCGCTGAGGAAGGCCTCGGTCATGGCCGCGTCGCGGCTCATATCGGCCATGAGACGCAACTCAATCTGCGAATAGTCGGCCGACATGAGCAGGTCGCCCGGGTCGGGCACGAAGGCGCGGCGTATGTCGCGCCCGTCGGCGGTGCGGATGGGAATGTTCTGCAGGTTGGGGTTGGTGGACGATATGCGGCCCGTGGCGGTAACCGTCTGATTATAAGTGGTGTGGAGCTTGCCCGTCTTGGGGTTGATCAGGCGCGGAAGGGCCTCGACATATGTTGCCAGGAGTTTCTTGAGCCCGCGGATATCAAGGATGATCTGCACCAGCGGCACGCTCTTGGCATACTTTTCCAGCACATCTTCAGCCGTGGAGTAGGCGCCCCCCTTGGTGCGCTTGGCCTTGGGGTCGATGCCCATTTCCTCGAACAGCACCTGACCCACCTGCGAGGGCGACGACGCGTTGAAGGGATGCCCGGCCAGGGCGGTTGCTTCGGCCTCGAGGGCAGCTATGCGGTCGGTGAGCTGACGGCCAAGGCGGTTGAGCTCGCCCACATCGATGCGTGCGCCCTCCCACTCCATCGATGCCAGCACGGGCACCAGCGGGAACTCAATGTCGCGCATCAGGGCCGTCTGACCGCGTTCCTCGACCTCGCGCTCCAGCACAGGCTTGAGTTTGAGCATAAGCGAGGCCGTTTCGCACATCGCCCCCGCGGGGTCCAGCGGGAAGCGGCGGCGGTCGGCAGGAGTGTAGGCGTAGTCGTAGGTGCGGAATTTAAGCAGGTTCATGGCCAGCGTGGGCGTGTCGTGCTTACCCTCGGGACTCACGAGGTAGTGGGCCACGGACGTGTCGAACCATCCCGCTCCGCTCCAGTTTACGCCCAAACGCCTGAGGATGAGCATGTCGCGCTTAACGTCGTCGCTCACCACGGTAGCCTTTCCGGCAAAGAGCGGCTCCAGGAGGGTTGCAATCTCGGCGCGACGCTCGCTGTCCAGGCGGATATAGGCGGCATCGGAACGCTCACCATCCTCGTAAGCGAAGGCGACGCCGGCCACTTCCGCCGTCATGGCCTCGGCGCCCAGACTGTTGATAGCCATGCCTACAACGCTGTGCATGAGCAGTTTATCCATGAAAGGCGCAATCTCTTCAGGCGTGGAGAGTTCGCGGGCGTCGAAGTGAACTTCAACCTCCTGCTCGGGGCTCTCCTCGGAAAAATCGAAGAGGCTCAGCTGAGCCGACGCTTCGACTTTCGGGGGCGCGGGTGCCTCGGATGCACCGCCAAGCTTGTTGAGGAAGGTCTTGAATTCCAGTTCTTTATATATTTCCTTGAGAGCCTCAACATCCGGCTCGCGGCGGCGAAGATCCTCGGGGTTGATGTCAACGGGCGCGTCGGTGATGATCGTCACAAGCTCCTTGGACATGCGTATAAGCGCTTCGTTCTCAACGATTTTCTTCTGCATTGCGCCTTTGATTTCGTCGGTATGCTCAAGCATGTTTTCCACCGAGCCGAACTGCGCAATGAGCTTTGCGGCTGTCTTTTCGCCTACGCCGGGACAGCCTGGCACATTATCCGAGGCGTCGCCCTCAAGGGCCAGCAGGTCGATGACCTGGCGGGGGCTACTGATGCCGTAGCGCTCGCACACCTGCTGCGGGCCGCGGATTTCGAACCCCTGGCCGCGGAGCGAGGGGCGGTACATGAGCACGCGGTCGGTCACCAGCTGGCCGTAGTCCTTGTCGGGCGTCATCATGTAGGTGACGAAGTCCTCGCGTTCGGCCTTGCGGGAGAGGGTACCGATAACGTCGTCCGCCTCATAACCCTCGACCTCGATGGCCGGGATGTGGTAGGCCTGGAGGATGCGCTTGATGTATGGAAGAGAGAGAGTTATGTCCTCCGGCTGCTTGTCGCGGCCGGCCTTGTAGTCGGCATACTGCTCGTGGCGGAAGGTATGACCTCCCGCCGGGTCGAAGCACACGGCTATATAGCCCGGATTTTCCTTGCGCAGAACCTCATCGAGGGTGTTGACAAAGCCGAAGATTGCCGAGGTGTTCAGGCCCCCGGCTGTGAAGCGCGGCGAGCGGAGCAGGGCATAATAGGCTCTGTAAATCAGTGCGTAAGCATCGAGTAGAAATAATTTTTTCTCTTCCATGTTGTTTAGGCTTTAGGCGTTTGGAGGTAGGCTTTAGGCGTTAGGCGTTAGGTTTTAGGCGTTAGGGTTTAGGTTTTAGGGGTGGGCTTTAGGAGTTAGCTGCGGCGCCCCATTAAACCTTAAACCCTAAACTTTAAACCATTATACCCTTAAACCAACTTGGTGAATGCCGCCGGCATGGGGGCGGAAAAATTCATGTCCTTGCGGGTTATCGGGTGTACGAATCGCAGGGTGGCGGCGTGGAGGCAGAGGCGGTGGGCCGGCGATGTCTTGGCCCCGTAGCGGTGGTCGCCGGCGATGGGGTGGCCGGTGTCCTTCATATGGACGCGTATCTGGTTCTTGCGCCCGGTGGCCAGACTCAGTTCCACCAGCGAGTAGGCACCCTTCTTGCGCAGGGTCTTGTAGTAGGTCACGGCCAGCTGCCCCTGCTCGGGGTCCGGCGTGGAGTATACCTGATGGGCGGCGTTTTCGGCCAGGTAGGAGCGGATTTCGCCCGACTCCGGCTCGATAGCCCCCTCAACCACAGCGAGATACTTCCGCTCCAGCACCATATTGTTCCAGTTGTGCTGCATAGCCTCCTTGGCCTGAATGTTCTTGGCGAACATCATCAGGCCCGATGTGTCGCGGTCCAGACGGTGGACAATGAAGAGCTTGTTGCGGGGGTCCTTGCGCTTGAGGTATTCGCGCAGGATGCTGTAGGCTGTGCCTTCCTTGACCTTGTCGGTGCCCATGGAGAGGAGGCCGTAGCCCTTTTCGACCACGATGATGTCGTCGTCCTCGTACACAAGGCGCATGCGGGGGTGGTAGAAGGTCTGGAACTCGCGGGTGGTGTTGACGCGCACGTCGTCGCCCGCGCTCAGGGGGTGGTCGAAGCGCGTGGTAACATTGCCGTTGACCATCACCTGGCGGTATTTGAGGTAGTCCTTCACGGTGGTGCGCTTGCGGTCGGGCATCTGCGCCATCAGGAAGTCCATGAGCTTAACTTCCTCGCCGGCAGGAACTTCAAACTTGAGTATAACGTCGGGCTTGATAACCCCTTTCTGTGTGCCGGGTTTGGCGGCTAAAGGTTTCTTTGCCATAATCTTTCTGTTTTAAATTAAGGCTTTAGGTTTTAGGCTTTAGGCTTTAGGCTTTATGGTTGAGGCTTTAGGTTTTAGGGTTTAGGCTTTAGGGATTTCTAACACCTACCACCTAACACCTACCACCTAATGCCTACCACCTAACGCTTAATGCCTAACGCCTATCGCCTAATGCCTAACCCTCAGGCCTTCTTGCGGGGGCGTTTGGGCTTAGCGGGGGCGGCGTCGGCCTCTTCGACGATTTTGCGGACTTCGTCCAGGGTCAGATGTGAGGGTTCGGTGACGCTCTTGGGGAGCTTGTAGTTCTTCTTCTTGTAGCTTATGTAGGGTCCGTAGCGCCCGTTAAGCACCTGCATGTCAGGGTCGTCGGGGAAGGTGAGGATGGTCTTCTGCGAATCCTTGGCGCGTTTTTCCTCAATGAGCGCGATGGCCTCGTCGAGGGTGAGCTCGGCGGGAGCGATGTCCTTGGGGATGGAAGTAAATTTGCCCTGATGACGTACATAGGGCCCGAAACGGCCAACTCCAACCACCACCTCTTCGCCCTCGAAGTCGCCCAGGGTACGCGGGAACTCGAAGAGTTTCAGAGCCTCTTCGAGAGTGATATCGGCCATGGACTGACCCTTGAGCAGCGAGGCGAAGCGGGGCTTGGTCTCGGCGTCCGAAGCACCGATCTGCACCACCGGCCCGAAGCGGCCGATTTTCACCGACACGGGCTCGCCTGATGTCGGGTCCGTGCCCAGGACACGCTCGCCGAAGCGCGGCCCCTCGCTGAATGTAAGGGCTTTGCCGACGGCCGGGTGGAACATTTCGTAGAATTCGGACATCTCCTTATCCCACTTGAGGTTGCCGTGGGCAATTTCGTCGAAGCGCTCCTCGATGTTGGCCGTGAAGTTATAGTCCAGGATGTCGGGGAAGTACTGGGTCAGGAAGTCGTTGACGATGATGCCGATGTCGGTGGGCACGAGCTTGCCCTTATCCGAGCCGGTGAGTTCGGTGCGCTCCTCCTCGGTGATTTTGCCCTTTTCGAGGGTGAGGGTGAGGTAGTTGCGCGGAGAGCCTTCCTTTTCGCCGCGGGTGATGTACTCGCGGTTCTGGATGGTGGAGATGGTCGGGGCGTAGGTTGAGGGTCGGCCTATGCCGAGCTCCTCCATCTTCTTTACGAGCGAGGCTTCGGTGTAGCGCGGGGGCTGCTGTGTGAAGCGCTCGATGGCCTCGATGGTGTTGTACTCCAGCGCCTGGCCCTCGTGGAGGTCGGGGAGGAATCCGCCTTCGCCCTCGGAGCTTTCGTCGTCGTGGCTCTCGGCGTAGACGCGCAGGAAGCCGTCGAACTTAACCACCTCGCCCATAGCGAAGAAGGGGTCCTCGACGCCGGCGGCTTCGATTTCGATGGTGGTCTTTTCAATTTCGGCGTCGGCCATCTGGGAAGCGATGGCGCGCTTGCGTATGAGGTTGTACAGGCGCTTTTCCTGGGCGGTGGCGTCGGCGATGTCCTCCTGGTCGAAGTAGGTGGGACGGATGGCCTCGTGTGCTTCCTGTGCGCCCTTGGAGCTGGTGTGGTAGCGGCGCACGTGGAGGTACTGCTTGCCCAGGGTGCTCTCGATCTGCTCCGAGATGGCTGCGATGGCCTCGTTGGAGAGGTTGAGCGAGTCGGTTCGCATGTAGGTGATGTGTCCGTTTTCGTACAGGCGCTGTGCAATCATCATTGTCTGGGCCACGGTGAAGCCGAGTTTGCGACCGGCCTCCTGTTGGAGTGTGGAGGTGGTGAACGGCGGCGCGGGGCTCTTGGCCACGGGCTTCTTGGAGATGCTGTTGACCTTGAAAGTGGCAGCATGGGCCTGCTGAAGCAACTCGCGTGCGGCCTTAGCGGAGCGGAGGCGGTGGTGGAGGTCGGCCTTGAAGGTGGCTCCGGCGGGATTACCGGCGGCGTCCAGCGGGGTGAAGTGGGCCGTGACGCGGTAGTAGGGTTCGGACTTGAAGTTCTTGATTTCCATTTCGCGCTCCACAATCAGGCGCACGGCCACCGACTGTACGCGTCCGGCAGAAAGGGCCGGCTTGAGGCGCTTCCAGAGCACGGGGCTGAGCTCGAAGCCCACGATGCGGTCCAGCACGCGGCGGGCCTGCTGGGCGTCGACGCGGGCCAGGTCGATGTGGCGGGGGTTGGCGATGGCGTTCAGGATGGCCTTCTTGGTGATTTCGTGGAACACGATGCGCTTGGTCTTGACAGGGTCGAGGCCGAGCACTTCGGCCAGATGCCAGGCGATGGCTTCTCCCTCGCGGTCCTCATCGGAGGCCAGCCACACTGTTTCGGCTTTGGAAGCCGCTTTGCGGAGTTCGCTCACCAGGCCGCTCTTTTCTTCCGGAATTTCGTAGATGGGGCTGAAATTCCGGTCCACATCGATGCTGAACGAGTTTTTCTTCAGGTCGCGGATGTGGCCGTAGCTTGACATGACCTTATAGTCACTGCCTAAAAATTTTTCGATTGTCTTGGCCTTTGCAGGCGACTCGACTATGACAAGGTTTTTGGAATTGCTCATACCGGGTTTTATGCTTTAGGGCGCAGTTTATGCTTCAGGGCGCAAAATTAGCAAAAATCATTTATATTAATGTATAGCTTGCAAGTTTTTTAACAAACTTACACTGAAATAAGTTGTCGGCGACCTACCATTTGGGTGTGTCCCAGAAGCCGTCGGGGATCGGGGCCCGTTGTCCCAGATGTTTGGCACGGGCCACGTAGAGGGCGATGGCGCGGGTCATGAGGATGTCGTCGTGGTGTCCTTCCCTGGCGGCATATACGGGCCCGGGGAACTCCTCGTAGGTTACCATCTCGTTGCAGGCGCCGTGGTCGCGCTCGATGTAGGTGCCCTCGCGGACGGCTTCCACCATGTTGGTTATAATCATGGCTTTAGTGGAGCGGTTGGTGTGGAAACCGAGCCGCGTTGTAGAGGGGTTTCCGCGCACGTCGGGCACCTGGCGTCGGTAGACGTTGGTGTAGCTGGCGGCCAGGCGGTTGATGACGAACAGGCCGAAGTCGCCCTCGGTTTCGAGGGTGTTCGACTCCACCACCAGCAGGGCGTTGTTGTACCACCCGGCGATGGCGCGTGCTTTGTCGGTGAGGAGGTCGTGGTCGATGTGGCCGCGCCACTGTGCCACGACTTCCGGCGGATGCCCGTGGGGGAAAGCCAGCACGGCGATGACCGACCAGTCGGCCCCGGCGCTGCGGCCTCCGATGTCCACAGCCACAAGGTAGTCCGTGTTCCGGCGGGGTGTGCGCCAAAGGGCCAGGGGCCCGTTGACGGCCTCGTAGAAAACTCCTGCGGAGGATATGTCGCCCAGGCGTGGTTTAAGGCATCCTTTGCGCAGGGCCTCGATGGCTTCGATGGCGAACACCGGATTGCCCGAGTTGAGGAAGGCCTCCTCGGCGGTGGTGGGGAATTCGGCGCAGATCAGGCGCTCGTCGGCATACTCCCGCTTCTTGGTGGTGTACCAGTATATCTGGTTGAGAGCCAGACCCATATTCCACAGCTTCAGCTCCGTTTCGCCCATCTGGCCGACGAAAGCGCGGGCGTCGGGAGGGTCGGCACGGTAAAGTTCGATTTCGAACCAGGGCACGAACACGGCGGCTTTGTCCGACTCGCCGCGGCAGCTGCGCAACCACTCGGTGTGGAAGTAGTTGCCCACGCCGTTGGCCGTGGATTCGATTACCACCAGGGAGTAGGGCACCATGAGGATAGAGCCGGAGATGGCGCGGATAATGTTGTCGGGGTTGTGGGCAGGCCCGGTGCGCCAGAAGGCCGCCTCGCTGAGGTGAGCCATGGCGAAGTCGGTGCCGCGGATGGCGTCGGGGTTCTCGCTCGAGCACAGGGCCACGCGGCAGCCTCGGCCTGTGATTTCGCGGATGTTGGAGCTCCCCTCGTAGGGCTTGAACTTGGGCGCGGCGGTGCCCTCCCAGAGGTAGTCCGGGTAGTTGTCGAGAATTTTGGAGTACATGCCGCGGATGGTGCCGGCGGTGTCTTTCTGCTGGGCACATATCACTGAGTGCCAGTCGGTTTTGTGGCAGCTCTGAATCCAGGCCATGTATGCCTGCACGAGGGTGGACCCGCCCCACTGGCGGGCCTTGAGGATGATTGAACGGATTGGCACACCGGCCAGGCGCTGGTCCTCGAGTACGGCAAGGAGGCGGCGCTGGGGCGCGTTGAGAATCATCGGGCCTTCCCCGCCGGTCTTGAGTTTGATGGTTACGCATCTGGCGCACCAGTACTCGAAGTCCACGCGGCATCGTTCGCGCTGCCAGGCGGGGTAGTCGTTGACGGGGCGGTCGGTCCACCAGGCGGGTACAAACACCGACTCCTCGCCCTTGTAGGGTGTGGCCACACGGATTCGGCGGCCGTAGCAACCCACACCCGCGATGGGGTCGTAGGGCCGGCGCCATATGCGCGTGCGGAGTTCGTTCTCAAACAGGATACGGTCAACGTCGGCTTGTTCCATAGTCGCTATAACTGAAATTTAAGGATTTGAAAATGAATGTGTTGTCCACTTCACCGGAGAGCTTCCAGCGGAAGGCGCGCAGCGGGCGCGACACCAGCTGCAGGCGCGGATTGCGTCGCAGGCATCCCGAGAGGCCGAAGTCGGCTACGGGCTCTTTCGGCGTACCGTCGGGCTCTATCCGGCGAATGCTCAGGCCCATGGTAATGTCGGCTCCCGAGGCTGTGAGCATTGCTGATTTGAGGCGTCGGAAGGCGCCGTCGGGCAGGTGTATGTCGGCCTCCAGGGCGACGGGGCGGGTGTTGCCGTAGGGGTGCTCCACGGCAAGGGCATATACTCCGGCTGTGCTCAGGCCGTAAGGCATCCCGTCGATCTGCACCATTTCGGGCATGGAGAGGTCGTCGCGGTGGTACCATCCGCAGTCGTGGTCGAGGCAGAAAAAGCGGGTGAGTCCGGCTCCGTGGGCGATTACCTCGCGGGCCACCGGGTTGTAGGCTACCCGTGCGGCGTCGAAAGGGTCGCACAGGGGCTTGAGAGTGCCGTTTTTGGTGATGATGACCGGGAGTGCGCCCTGAGGGACGCTGAGGAGAGCCGCCGCGCCCTCGTCGATGGGCACTAGTGCGCCGCGGCTGCTGATTCCGGAGGATGAGAGGCGCCGGAGGGTGTGGGTGGGCCGGTCGGCGTTGATGTAGACCCCTATCGCGTGCACGCCCCCGCGCGTTCCGATAAAGAAGCGCGAACGGGTGTGGTCCCAGGCTGTGTCGTTGCCGGGTCGCTCGACGATTGCGCGCACGGGGCCATCGGGCATCTCGATGGCGGCAACCGCAACGGTAGGCGCCGAGGCGTGTGCAGCCACGATGAGGTGTGGTACCGAACCGGCGGCAGAGCCCACGCTGAGGATGGGTGCTCCGGCGTTGGGAGTGACGGCAATGGGTGTGAGGCCCTCGGCGAGGTGGTAGGCAAATCGTCCGCAGGGCGAGGGACGGAGGGGCAGGTCGGCGCGCCATACCCCTGCGGTGGAGCTGATGCGCAGTTGCAGTTCGGTGGCGTCGGGGTGTGGGTAGGTAATCAATGGGCTCAGGACTGTTGGGCGCGGGCTGTAGGAGGTGCCTTCGGAGAAGATACGGCGGCCGTCAGATAGGAGCACCAGCATTGAGTAAGACCATGATTCCGAGGTGGTTGAGAGGGTAGAAGCGAGCATTTGCGGCGGGTATCCACTATAGGCCACGGGCGTGATGTTGCCCCAAAGGATGGTGTCGCCGCTGCGGCAACCGCAGGCAGCCGTGAAGCCGTGGGGGAGGGCCAGGGAGGCGCGGATGGCGGTGGGAGGCTCGGGCAGGGAGGTGCGCAAGACCTTGCTCAGGGCGCGGGCGTCGGAGGAGAAGGAGGGGTCGGCGGCGGTGTTGAGGTCTATACTCAGGGCGGAGCTGAAGGGGTCGTTGACGGCGTAAATCACCGTGCCGTGGTCGAACAGGCGGGCGGCAAGGGCGGCAATCTGCCCGCGGGTGTATGTTTCGCTTTCGCCCGCGTGGAGGCTAAGGCGTGCGAAGGGGAGCGAGGCGGAGGTATGGCGGGTGAGCACGGCGTAGCCCCCTTGGTCGGGGTGGACGCTGTGGAGCTGGGGCATGGCGAGCACTTCGAGGGTTCCGACGGTGTCCGACAGGGCGGCGGAGGGGTCGACACGGAGGTGGATTTTCCATGTGTTCACGCTCTGTTGCCAGGGTTTAATGGTCAGATTATCATCGGAATAGAGGTTTACGGATGTTTCGGCGGAGGTGTCGCCGAGGAGGATGGGCCCGGATCGGAAGATTTCGTGTCCGCGGTGGTTCCGGAGCCTGAATCCACACACGACCGGGCGGGTGTAGCGGCCGTCGTTGGTGGCTCCGAGGTGTAGTTGGGCATGGGCGCTCTTGCCCAGTGCCAGGAGCTTTGATTCGACAGCGGCGAGGCGGAGGTTGTAGTCGGGTTCCTTGTCGCTCATGGTGAGGCCTCCGACGGTTGTGCTCAAGGGGCCGTAGGCGCTGGCGGTGAGGCTGATACCGGCGATTTGAGGTGGAGTTTCGATGGCGACGTTGCCTCCGGATGCGACTACCTGCGCCGAACCGCCGGCGGTCATCATCAGGAGGCGGTCGTCGCTAAGTGCAACGGCGCAGTCGGGTGCCCCGGGGAGGTTTCCGGGGATTGGCGTGGGGGAGCCTATGGCGGCAGTTGTCGGGTGTGAGAACAGGTTGGAGCCTGATGCGCAGATGAGGCGCCGCGTGCTGCCGACGGTGAGGGCCCCGAAGGGGGTCAGGTTGGTGAGTGGGAGTGTGAGGGGCGCTCCGACGGGTTTGAGGAGGCCTCCGGGTGCGGGTCGCAGGTTGAGGACTTCGCGGATTGACGGGTTTGTGCGGGATAGTAACATATGATTAAGGTTTAGGTTTTTATGCAAAATTGGGCGGGGCGAACTTCGGGGCTGAAGCCCCGGCACCTTGTGGCGAGCGGGAGCACGCCACCTCCATGCTTCTCCCAGCGTTGAGGGTGATTGTGGCGAGCGGGAGCTCGCCACCTCCATGGGATTCTGTTTGGCACTGCAAAGTTACAACAGGATTCGGCAAATTATCGTGCACTTTGCAC
>CAYNHP010000018.1:17212-20640 GCA_964397235.1 uncultured Bacteroides sp.
TGTTTGGCACTGCAAAGTTACAACAGGATTCGGCAAATTATCGTGCACTTTGCACAAGTGAGCAAAGTACACAAAAATTTTTTGGAGCCATGAAGCTAAAAGCCATGCAATCAGTATATTAGGCACGGAAAAATTTTTGAAAAATTTTTTGAGGACGAGTCGGCGGGAGGCGACCGAGAAATTGAGTCGTCAGGTTTTTTGGTGCGGAGGTGGATTGTTTGGAATTTTTTTACTATATTTGCGCGCTGAAATCAGTTTTTCCGAAAAAACAATATAAACTAAACAATATCATTTCATGCAAAGCAAAGGAAATTTAGGCAGCATCGTAGCCGGTGTTATCGCTGTAGTCCTGGTGCTGGTATGCCTCTTCTATCTCTCATTCACTTGGATATCGAGCAAGTATGAGAATCAGGCGGCAGCCTATGCGCTGGTAGAAAGCGGAGACAACGACGACGCAGCCTACAACCAAGCCTACAAGCACTACATGGACTCTCTGGGCGACCAGAAGGTGTACTTGGGCTATTACACTCTCAATGACGTACGCAAATGGGGCGTAGGCCTCGGCCTGGACCTCAAGGGCGGTATGAACGTAATCCTGCAGGTAGACATGCCTGACATGCTTCGCTCGATGAAGAGCGGCGACACCGACTCGGTTTTCGAACGCGCACTGGCCCAGGCCAATACGATGGTAACCAGCCATCAGAGCGACGACTTCGTGGGTTCGTTCATCAACGCTTATCGCGCAGCCAAGCCACAGGCCGACTTCTCCGTAGTGTTCCAGAACGTGGTAAACGCCGGCTCGAGCGACGACGCCGTGAAGAACACGCTCAAGAACCAGGTGAAGGACCGCGTGAACAACTCCGCCACCAATGTGCTCCGTAACCGAATCGACCAGTTCGGCGTAGTTTCGCCCAACATCCAGGTGCTTCAGGGCAAGGACGGTCAGATTCTGCTCGAGCTTCCGGGCGTGAAGGACCATGAACGCGTCCGCGACCTGCTCCAGCGCTCTGCCAATCTGGAATTCTACGAAACCTATCGTGGCGAGGAGCTTACGGCAGCGTTCAACAACCTGCTCAACGCGCTCTATAACGACACGACCGTAAACGTAGCACCCCTTGCCAACGCACTGAATCAGGGCGGCTACGGCGCCACCGTGGGCTATGCCCCCGACGCCAAGGCCATGGCAGCCGTAGATGCGGCGCTCGCCAGCCCCAAGGCCAAGAACGCCCTTCCCTCCGACCTGCGTCTGCGCTGGGCCGTGAAGCCGACCGTGGACCGCGACGCCAACGGTGCTGAGCACAACGTAGGCTACGCCCTCTATGCCCTGAAGGCCAACGGCAACAAGCCCGCCCTTGACGGCAAGGCAGTGTCCGACGCAAGCTCCAACTTCGACCCCCTGCGCGGCAACGAGGTGAGCATGCGCATGAACCCCGAGGGCGCCCGTCAGTGGGCCCGCGTAACGGGTCAGAATGTGGGCAAGCAGGTGGCTATCGTGCTTGACGACAAGGTTTACTCCGCTCCCAACGTGAACGATAAGATTGAAGGCGGTTCGTCGTCGATTACCGGCGACTTCACCATTGAAGAGGCCGGAGACTTGGCCAACGTGCTCAAGTCCGGTAAGATGGATGCCAAGGTGCACATCATCTCCGACATGGTTGTGGGTCCGTCGCTGGGTAAGCAGGCCATCGAAGCCGGCTTCATCTCCTTCATCGTGGCCCTGGTGCTGCTGATGATCTTCATGATTTCCTTCTACGGCGTAGTCCCCGGCCTGATTGCCAATATCTGCCTGGTATTCAACCTCTTCTTCACCATCGGTATCCTGGCGTCGTTCCAGGCCGTGCTGACCATGTCGGGTATCGCCGGTATCGTTCTGGCTCTGGGTATGGCCGTTGACGCCAACGTGCTCATCTTCGAGCGCACCAAGGAAGAGCTTCGCGCCGGCAAGAACGTGCGCAACGCTCTGGACGATGGTTACAGCAACGCCTTCTCCGCTATCTTCGACTCCAACCTCACCTCTATTATTACTGGTGTAATCCTGCTGCTGTTCGGTACCGGTCCTATCAAGGGCTTCGCCACCACGCTGATCATCGGCCTTATCTGCTCGTTCTTCACGGCAGTTTATCTGAGCCGCCTGTTCTTCAACTGGTACTCTCACGGCAAGGGCTTCCAGAAGCTGACCTTCTCGACTTCGCTTTCGCGCAAGATGTTCGTATCGCCCAACATCAACTTCCTGGGCCAGCGCAAGGTAAGCTTCACCGTATGCAGCATCTTCGTGCTCATCGTTGTAGGCTCGCTGTTCATCCGCGGCCTCAACCAGGGCATCGACTTCTCCGGCGGCCGCAACTACATCGTGAAGTTCGAGAAGCCTGTCGACACCCAGGAACTCCAGCAGGTTCTTTCTGCCCAGTTCCCCGGCGCTTCCACCTCGGTGATCACCATCGAGAGCTCCAACCAGGTTCGCGTTTCGACCAACTACAAGATTACTGAAGAAAACGCCGACACCGAGAAGGAAATCACCGACCTGCTGTTCACCGCTCTGAAGCCCTATCTCCGCGAAGGCATGACGGCGGCCGAATTCTCGACCACCGACGCCTCCCAGGGTATTGTTCAGAGCCAGAAGGTAGGACCTTCGGTTGCCGACGACATGCGCACGGACGCCTACATCGCAGTGGCTATTTCGCTGCTGGCTATGTTCCTGTACATCCTCGTACGCTTCCGCAACGTTGCCTTCTCGCTGGGTGCGCTGGCTGCCGTGGCCTTCACCGCCTTCTCGATTATCGGCTTCTACTCGCTGTTCTACGGCGTGTTCCCCTTCGCGATGGAAATTGACCAAAGCTTCATAGCGGCGATTCTGACCGTGATCGGTTACCAAATCAACGACACGGTGGTTGTGTTCGACCGTGTTCGCGAAAATGTGGCTCTGTACCCCCGTCAGGACTTCTACACGACCGTGAACAAGTCCATCAACACGACGCTGAGCCGAACCATCATGACCTCGTGCTCGACCTTGCTGGTGCTTCTGTGTATCTTCATCCTCGGTGGCGACGCTATCCGCTCGTTCACCTTCGCGATGCTGTTCGGTGTGATTGTGGGTACGCTGGCTACCATCTACGTGGCTTGTCCCGTGGCCTACCTTACTGACCGCCGCAAGAAAGCCGCTGCTTCTGCAAAATAAAGGACTCCTTATATAATGCAGGCCGCCTCCAGCTTTGGGGGCGGCTTTTTTAATGCATAGTGCATAATTCATAATGCATAATTCATAATTCATAATGCATAATTCTTGCTTCGCAAGTGCCTGCAACGATTGCATAATGGGGGCTGAAGCCCCTGCACTTGGACAAACCGCCCGGGCATCCCAGGCTTCACCCGGGTTAATCACGACGGGCCCCTCCGTGGCCGACGTTGAGGCACCTTGTGGCGAGCGGGAG
>CAYNHP010000018.1:20740-34900 GCA_964397235.1 uncultured Bacteroides sp.
AATCACGACGGGCCCCTCCGTGGCCGACGTTGAGGCACCTTGTGGCGAGCGGGAGACCGCCACCTCCATACGTTGCGGCACCTTGGGCGGTCGGGAGACCGCCCCTCCCGGCGTTGCGGCACCTTGGGCGGTCGGGAGCTCGGCGCCTCCATACGTTCCCGGCGGGGGTATGTGTTTGTGGGGTTTAGGGTTTATTAACAAATTACATGCCAAAATCGGCAAATTAATTGTCCGTTTGGGTGAACGCTATTTCGGTGCAAATTGTTAATTTTGCAGTTGGTAAAGCATGTTCCGGGTTTTACCTCATCACATTGACAATAATAGTACGTAATATGAATGCTAATCTTATGAAACTGAGCGCCGCAGCCCTCTCTCTGCTGCTTTGCGGCTCTCTAAGCTCCTGCTCCAAGAAAGACCAGCAGGCAGGCGGTCAGATGGTTCCCAGTGTGGCCGTGATGACTGTCGCCCCCTCCTCAGCAAGTTTTGAATCTACCTACCCGGCTACCCTTCAGGGCAAGACGGATGTTGCAATCCGCCCTCAGGTATCCGGCTTTATCACCAAGGTGCATGTTGACGAGGGTCAGCGCGTGCGCAAGGGTCAGCCCCTGTTTACGCTGGACCAGGTTCAGTTCCAGGCTGCGGTTGACCAGGCCCAGGCCAATGTGAATGCCGCAAAAACCAATGTTGCCAACGCACAGATTACCGAAGCAAACAAGAAGCAGCTTCTTGACAAAAATATTATCAGCGCCACCGAATGGCAGATGGCGGCCAACTCGTTGGCCTCGGCCAAGGCTGCGCTGGCCCAGGCTGAGGCCGGCCTCGTATCAGCCCGTAAGAACCTGGCATACACCGTGGTAACCGCTCCCAGCGACGGTGTTGTAGGCGAAATCCCCAACCGCGAGGGTTCGCTGGCTTCGCCCTCCTCGGCCCAGCCCCTGACTACGCTGAGCGACAACTCCTCAGTCTACGCTTACTTCTCCTTCAACGAACGCGACCTGCTGGACCTGACCAAGGGCGGTCAGAGCGTACAGCAGGGCATCGCCAGCATGCCCAAGGTGAAGTTTGAGATGGCCAACGGCACCGTCTATCCCATCGAGGGAACCGTAGCCACCGTTTCCGGCGTGATTGACAATGCCACCGGCGCCGCCAGCGCCCGCGCACTGTTCGACAACCCCGACGGCTACCTCCGCAGCGGCAATACGGGCAAAATCATTGTGCCCCATACCTCTGAGAATGTGATTGTTATCCCCCAGACGGCCACCCAGGAGATTCAGGACATGCGCCTGGTTTATGTTCTCAACGACAGCAACATGCTGGTGAGCCGCCCCATCACCGTTGACCCCATCGACGACGGCAAGACCTTCGTTGTAACCTCCGGCCTCCAGCCCGGTGAGCGCATCGCCATCGAGGGCGTAGGGACGAGCATTCGCCCCGGCATGACCGTTCAACCCAAGGGAGAGCAGCCCGCCGCTGCCCCTGCACAATAATTTAGGGCACAGTCGCTTATGAAACTGGATAGATTTATCAACCGTCCGGTACTCTCGACGGTTATCTCCATTTTTATTGTCCTGTTGGGTCTGATCGGCCTGGTGTCGCTGCCCGTAACCCAATACCCGGACATCGCGCCTCCAACGGTGTCGGTGACCACCACCTACGCCGGCGCCAACGCCAACGCCGTACTCAACTCGGTGATTGCACCTCTGGAAGAGGCAATCAACGGTGCTGAGGGCATGACTTATATGGAATCTACGGCCACGAACACCGGTTCGGCCACCATCAACGTGTACTTCGAGCAGGGTTTCGACCCGAACATGGCCGCCGTTGACGTTCAGAACCGCGTAAGTGCGGCCGCCAATCTTCTGCCGTCGGAAGTGAACCAGGTGGGCGTTCAGACCCGCAAGCGCCAGACCTCGATGCTTATGTCGGTGGCGCTGGTTGACACCAGCGGCCGCTACACAGCCGAGTTCCTGGATAACTACATGAAAATCAACATCATCCCGCAGCTCCAGCGTGTGTCGGGCGTGGGTGATGTGATGGCCTTCGGCGCCGACTACTCCATGCGCGTGTGGCTGAATCCGGACGTGATGGCGCAGTACAACCTGATGCCGACCGACGTAGCCGCTGCCCTGGCCGAGCAGAACGTGGAAGCGGCTCCGGGCTCCTTCGGCGAGTGGGGCGACCAGTCGTTCCAGTACACGATGCGCTACCGCGGGCGCCTGACCACCCCCGAGGAGTTCGGCAACATCGTGATCCGCACCGGCGAGAACGGTGAGGTGCTTTACCTCAAGGACGTGGCCGACACCGAGATGGGCCGTGTGACCTACGGTTTCCGCAACCTCTCCAACGGCAAGACGTCCACCATGGCGATTGTGTTCCAGACGCCGGGCTCAAACGCAACCAAGATTATCAACAGCTGCCTCAAGCTGGTTGACGACATAAAGCAGGACATCCCCGAGGGCACAGAAATCGAGGTGCCGATGAACAACAACGACTTCCTCTATGCATCGATCAACAATGTGATCCACACCCTGATCGAAGCCTTCATCCTGGTGTTCTTCGTGGTTTACGTGTTCCTGCAGGACTTCCGTTCCACCCTCATTCCGGCCATCGCTATCCCAGTGGCGCTGATCGGTACGTTCTTCGTGATGGACCTCATCGGATTCTCCATCAACCTTATCACCCTGTCGGCACTTGTGCTTGCGATTGCGATTGTGGTGGACGACGCCATTGTGGTAGTGGAGGCGGTGCATGCGAAGCTTGACGCCGGCTACTCTTCGGCGCGGCGCGCATCCATCGACGCTATGAGCGAGATTTCCGGCGCTCTGATTTCGATTACCCTCGTGATGATGCTGGTGTTCATCCCCGTGAGCTTCATGCCGGGGACATCCGGTGTGTTCTACCGTCAGTTCGGTCTGACCATGGCCATCGCCATCGGCTTCTCGGCCGTGAACGCCCTTACGCTGTCGCCGGCCCTTTGTGCCCTGTTCCTGAAGCCGCACAAGAAGGAAGGTGAGGCCGCAGCGCCTCTGAGCGAGCGCATGGGCGAAGCCTACCGTGCCGCCGGTGAGGCTATGGCCAAGCGCTACAAGAAATCGTTCGGCCTGGAACTGCCGCCGCTGGTAACGACTATCCTGCTCATTGCCACCATCGTGTTCCTGGTGCTGGGAGCTTACAGTTTCCACAACGTGGTTCTGAGCATCATCGCCTGGGTGGTAGCCATCACCGCCGTGCTCGGCCTCTTCGGCCAGCGTTTCAAGGATGCCTTCGAGAATGCCTTCGAGAAAATGCTCGGGGGCTACCGCAAGCAGGTGTCCTGGTGGGGCAAGCATAAAATCACGGCATTTGCCACTGTGGCCATCGCCATCGCCGCGCTGGTATGGCTTATGAGCCGCACCCCCTCGGCCCTGGTGCCCAATGAGGACACGGGCGTGCTCTTCGTGATGGTGGACATGCCTGCGGGTGCTTCGCAGGAGCGTACCACCGAGACCCTGCACAAGGTGGACTCCGTGTGTGCCACCATCCCCGGCATCAAGATGCGCGAGACCATCAACGGCTACTCCTTCCTGGCCGGCCAGGGTCCGACCTACGGTGCTTTCATCGTGAAGCTCGAGGACTGGAAGGACCGCGACAAGAGCCAGAGTGTGGATAATATCATCAAGCAGATTTATGCCAAGACCGCCGGGGTAATCACCGACGGCCGCATCATGGCCTTCGCGCCGCCTATGATTACGGGTTACTCCGTGACCAACGGCTTCGAACTGAAGATGCAGGACCGCACCGGCGGCGACATCAACCAGTTCTTCGGCGTAGTGCAGGGCTTCCTGGCTCAGCTGAACCAGCAGCCGGAAATCCAGCAGGCCTATACGACGTTCAACCCCTCGTTCCCGCAGTATATGGTGGACATTGATGCCGCCAAGGCCAAGAAGGCCGGCATCAGCCCCACGACCATCCTCTCGACGCTTCAGGGCTACTACGGCGGTATGTACGTTTCGAACTTCAACCGCTTCGGAAAGATCTACCGCGTGATGATGCAGGCTTCGCCGGAATCGCGCGTAAGCCCCGAGACGCTCAACAGCATCAAGGTCCGCAACGGCTCGGAGATGGCTCCGATATCGAACTTCGTGACCCTCAAGCGCGTGTTCGGTCCCGACCTGATGAACCGCTTCAACATGTTCACCTCCATCTCCGTCAGCGGTACGCCCAAGCCGGGCTTCTCAACGGGCCAGGCCATCGAAGCCATCCAGCGCGTGGCTGCCCAGACCCTTCCGCAGGGCTACAGCTACGAGTACTCGGGCATGACGCGCGAGGAGGCCGGTTCGGGCTCGGGCAACCGTACGGCTGTGATTTTCGGCCTCTGCCTCCTGTTCGTGTACCTCATCCTGTCGGCGCAGTACGAATCGTACATCCTGCCGCTGGCCGTTATCCTTTCGATTCCCTTCGGCCTGGCGGGCGCGTTCATCTTCGCCACCATCTTCGGAATCTCCAACAATATCTACCTGCAGATTGCGCTGATTATGCTTATGGGTCTGTTGGCCAAGAATGCCATCCTTATCGTTGAGTTCGCCCTGGAGCGCCGCCTCACCGGCATGAGCATCTTCAACGCCGCCGTGGCAGCCGCCGTGGCCCGTCTGCGACCCATCCTGATGACCTCGCTGGCAATGGTTATCGGCCTGTTGCCTATGATGTTCTCCTCCGGCGTAGGTGCCAACGGTAACCGCGCCCTGGGTGCCGGTTCGGTGGGTGGTATGCTCATCGGTATGATTTTCCAGATATTTATTGTGCCGGCTCTCTTCGTGGTGTTCGAAATCATCCAGGAGAAGGCCAAACCCATCAAGTGGCAGAACCAGGAGAAGGGTGGCACCATCGAGAAAGAACTCGAGCAGTATGGACGTTAAAACCGCAACAAGATGAAACTCAACAAGATAATGCGAATAGTGGCAGCGGGCGCACTGGTAGTTGTGCTCTCCGGATGCCATATCTACAAGAAATATGAAACGCCGCGCGACACCGAGCTGACCAAGGCCTACGCCGAGGCCCTGGAGATGCCGGCCGACAGCGCCGCCTTCGGCAACCTGCGCTGGCAGGCAGTGTTCACCGACCCCCTGCTGGTGGACCTGATCAACCGCGCCCTGGAAAACAACACCAACCTGCGCAATGCCCAGCTGAACGTGGAAGTGGCTCAGGCCCAGGTGCTTGGCGCTAAGCTCAGCTACCTGCCGTCGGTGGCTCTGGCGCCCAATGTGGCTGCGGCGTCGTACGATGGGGCTGACCTCGGTCCGACCACCTATACCATCCCGGCGCAGGTGAGCTGGGAGGTGGACATCTTCGGCAAAATCCTCAACTCCAAGCGCGGGGCTCAGGCCGCTCTCTACCAGAGTGAGGCCTATGCCCAGGCAGTACGGAGCCAGATCATCGCCGGTGTGGCCAACACATATTATACTATAGCGGCCATCAACAGCCAGCTGGCCCTGTCGCGCAGCACGGCGGCTATCTGGAAACAGACCGTGCAGACCATGCGCGACCTCAAGGAGGCCGGCCGCGGGGTGACTGAGGCTGCCGTGGTTCAGTCCAACGCGAACTATTACAGCATCCTGGCGTCCATCACGGACCTGGAGACAACGCGCGTGCAGCTCAACAACGCCATGTCGCTGCTGCTGAACACGATGCCTCAGGAGTGGCCGGTGACCGACCGCGTGAACCTGAACGTGCCGGAAATCTACCGCGCCGGTGTTCCGATGGCCGAACTGGCTTCGCGCCCCGACGTACGGGCCTCCGAGCAGAGCCTCGCCGCAGCGTACTATGCCACCAACTCCGCCCGTGCGGCCTTCTACCCCGGCCTGAACATCATGGCCAACGGGGGCTTCACGAACCTGATGGGCAGCCTGGTGCACAACCCCGGCGTGTGGTTCTACCAGCTTGCGGGCTCGCTGACGGCACCCCTGTTCGCCCGCGGCCAGAACATCGCGCGCCTCAAGGCCGCCAAGCTCCAGCAGCAGCAGGCGCTGAACAACTTCGAGTACACCATCCTCTCGGCAGCCTCCGAAGTGAGCAACGCCCTGACCACTTACGACAACAGCAAGGCCAAAGCCGAGTTCCTGGTGAGCCAGGTGGAGAACCTGGAGAAGTCGGTTGAGTACACCAACGACCTGATGCTCTATTCTACCGGAAGCACCAGCTACCTCGAGGTGCTCACGGCGCAGAGCAGCCTGCTGCAGGCGCAAATATCGCAAATCACCACCGAGCTTGCCGCCGCCAAGGCAGTGATCAATCTCTATCAGGCCCTCGGAGGTGGCCGTTGACCCAGAACCATAAATCAAACACCATGATAAGCCCATTAGCACACGTTGACCCGACGGCCAAAATCGGCCGCGACGTCACAATCCATCCTTTCGCCTTCGTGGACGCCGACACGGAAATCGGCGACGGCTGCGAAATTATGCCCTATGCCTCGGTGATTCACGGCACCCGCCTGGGCAAGGGGGTGAAGGTATACCAAGGCGCCATAGTCGGTGCCGACCCCCAGGACTTCCGCTGGAAGGGTAATCCGTCGTACTGCTACATCGGCGACAACACCGTCATCCGCGAGCATGTGATCATCAACCGCGGTATTCATGAGGAGGGCGGCACGAGCGTGGGCGAGGAGTGTTTCCTCTTCGCCGACAGCCACATAGGCCACGACTCGCACATCGCCCGCCACGTGGTCATCGGCAACTCGGTCAATGTTGCCGGAAACGTGCTTGTGGGCGAAGGTACGATTCTGAGCTCCAGCGCCGTGGCCCACGAGGGCAGCCACATCGGCAAATTCGTGCTCCTCAAGGGCGGTACGCGCGTGAGCGGGAATGTGCCTCCGTTCGTAATCATGGCCCACAACCCGGTGGTTTACTACGGCGTCAACAGCGTCATCATGCAGAAACACTGCGGCTTCAGCGAGGCTGAGATCGACGATATCGCCAAGGCCTACCGCCATATCTACCAGACGCAGACCTCTCTTTTCAACGCCCTCAAACGCATCGAGGCGGACATTGAGAGCGACATGGTCCGCAACGAAATCCTGACCTTTGTGCGCGGCAACAACATGAAGCTTGCCGGCCATCGTTTCGAGGACGAGTAATCCATGCGCCGCCTGCTGCTGCCGATTCTGCTGCTCTGCACCCTTGGTCTCCACGGCCAGGTGCGGTGGCTGGAGACGCGTCATAATTTCGGCGCCTTCGATGAGGATATGGGGCCGGTGGAGTGTGTGTTCCGGTGGGTCAACACCTCCGGGGAGCCTATCAGCATAGTTTCGGCACGCACATCGTGCGGGTGCACTGCCTCGCACTACGACCGCCAATCCATCGCGCCGGGCGATACAGGCTCCGTCACCGTGGTCTACGACCCGGCGGGGCGCCCCGGGCGGTTCTCCAAGTATGTGCAGGTGGAGTTTTCAGAGCCTACGCCCAAGGAGAAGCTTGAAATTTTCGGTACGGTGGTAGGTTCAGCCCGCAGCGTGGCCTTGCGCTTCCCGGTTGAGTGCGGCGCGACGGGCATGCAGTTGGCCAAGGGAGTGGTGATGCTCGGCGAGGTGGGTCACGGGCGCCTCAAGCCGGTATATTTAGAGGCCTATAACCGCACTACCGACAGCATCACGCCCCGCTTCGAGCACCTGCCGGCCTACCTGGAAGTGGTGCCTACGCCGGCGCGCATAGCGCCGGGCGAGCAGGCGTCGTTCATCTTCTATATGCATTCGGCCAAGTGCCCGCTCTACGGCATGGTGACGGACACCCTCCGCCTGACCACCGCCGAGCATCCCGACGCGGGCTGCGACCTGCCGACGGTGGCCATTGTGCGCGAAGATTTTTCGCGGCTCACCGAGAAGGAGCGCCGCAATGCGCCTCTGCTGGTGGTGAGCCAGAGCAGCGCCGACTTCGGCAAGCTCAGCGCCGATGCTGAGGTGGAGGTGCGAGTGGTGGAAATCCACAATGCGGGGAAGTCGCCGCTACTGGTGCGACGCGTCTACACGAACGACCCCGGGGTGGAGGTGAGCGTTTCCGCTGATAAGATTAAGCCGGGCAAGACGGCGACCGTGCGCATAACCGTGCGGCGCGCCCAACTTCCGGGGGCCTTGCTGAATGCACGTATATCCCTGATTACCAACGATCCGGACAATTCCACCACCGTCATCCGTGCTGTGGGTACCCTGTGATGCGGATTCGGTTCGAACAGATAAGCAAATCGGAACTTTCGGAGCTTGAGCAAGAGGCTTCGGAGGTTCCGTTTTTGGTGGATGGTGTGGAGCTGCGTTTCCGCATGGCCCGCGGGAAGGTTCTGGGGGTTGAATTCGGGTCAGAGTGTAGCGCCCGGGAAGTCCCGGAGGAAGTGACACTGGCGGGCAATTTCAGCCCTTTCCGCATGGAGGTTTGGCAGGCGCTGACGGAGATTGAGCGGGGCACTACGCTGACCTACAGCGAATTGGCGGCGCGGGTCGGCCGACCGTCGGCAGTGCGTGCCGTGGCTTCGACTGTGGCGTCCAATCCCTTTGCCTACATCGTGCCCTGCCACCGCATCGTGCCGGCCCACGGGGCTCCGGGCCGCTATCGCTGGGGCGCCTCCCTCAAAGCCCGGTTGCTGGCGCTGGAACAGGCGCAGAAATGATTTGCCGGGATTAATCGAGATGCATCAAGATAAATCTCAATAAATTAAGATTTTATCTATTGTTGTCCAGCAACGTTTGGACCTCCTGCTTCAACAGTGGGATATGATTTATTACTATAGCCCACAAGATATCAGGCTTCAGTGAATCGTAAGCATGAATTACGAAATTCCGCGTTGCCACGATTTTCCTTGCGGCTGTAATTTGGATGTCGGGGTGAATCTTTAAAATTCGCCCCATTGCCTCGCCCATTATTTCAATATTCCTCTCTACGAACAAGCGAAAAACGACATCACTTTCAAAGGTGTCGTAATTCCGTCCAAATCTTTCTAACGCATCGTCGATCTGGGAAATGCATTTGGAAATGTCAGCAAGGTATTTGAGGGCGCGATCATCCATAGATAAGTTGCTTTGTGGCGTCGAGTTCTTTGCGGAAATAGGGATTCTGAACACAATCGTCGAACACAATGTCGACTTCTCGGTCCAACAGAACCTTCAAACCATCCCAGAAGTCGAAAAACAGCTGGGCATAATCCAATTGCTCGTGACGGATGGTTTCGCTGTCGAAATATACAGAGAAATCGACGTCGGAATGTTCGTTGAAGCGGTCGGTAAGAATGGAGCCGAATACCCATAGCTTGGCCACCTTGCACTTGCGGCACAGGGCAATGATACTCTCCATGTTTCTTTCTATCAACTTCATAGCGCAAAGATAAGCATAATCTGTAAATAATACAAATGCGCCGTTGGAATTGCTCGTGTGCAGTTATTTTTGAGAAATTGAAAATGTTTGCTTACCTTTGCGGTGATTCTAAACAACTGATTGATGCCAACGATGCTGCGATTTTCGACGACGACGGAGCTGGTGCGTGTGCCCGGCGACGCGGTCGTGTACGTGTCGGCCGACGGAAATTATTCCACCCTGAACACGGCCGACCGCAGCAAGTATGTGCTCACGATGCAGCTCGGGCAAATCGAACGCCACATCGCCGACACCATCCAGGCGGGCGATAACCGTTTTATCCGCATTGGTAAAAGCCTGATTGTCAACCGCGATTTCATTACGCTGATCAACCCGACGCGCCAGCGGTTGGTGCTGTCGGACTGCCGCACATTTCAGCACGAGGTGACGGCTTCGCGCGAGGCCCTCAAGCAGCTGAAGGAACTTACAGAAAAGGAGACAACATGAGTAACGACTTGAATCATAATGAAATAAAGGATGACGAAATCCGCGTGATTTCGCAAACTCAGCCCGATGCGGGCGGTGGCGGACCCAAGCCCAACCGCAAGGCACTGATTCTGCTGGCCATCGGTGTGGGACTGATAGTGATTTTCACTGTGCTCCGGTTCGCCTTCTCCGGCGAGAAGGCTGCTCAGACTGTGGTAGAAACACCCCGTGAGGTTGAACCGCAACCGATAGAGGAGCCGGCTCCTGTTGCAAAGCCGTATACAACGGTGACTGACACCCTCGTAGGTCGCGTGGGCCTGACCATCCTCACGCCGCACGATGCCACGCCGACGCTGATGGTCGGCCCGCAGACGGTCAACGACACGGCTGCGGTGCTGATTGTGCAGGCGGCCGACGTGCGCGCCGACAACGGCGAGATTGCCGGGGCGTGCGTGGTGGCCGGAAATGTGATGGGCCGCGGCGAGAAAAAGGGCGGCTACTGCGCCATTATCGACGGCAAAATGACAATCGGCGTGGCCGAGTCCACGCCCCTGCTGGAGGAAGCCATTGATACTCAGGGCTATTTCTTCCGTCAGTACCCGCTGGTGGTAGCCGGGCAGATAGTAGAAAACAAACCCAAGGGGCGCGCCCTGCGCAAGGCTCTTGCGGAGCTAAGCGGGAGCATCGTGGTGATTATGAGCCGCGAACGCCTCACATTCCATGAATTCTCCCAGTCGCTGGTGGACCTTGGCGCCACAACGGCCATCTACCTTGTCGGTTCCACCGGCTATTGCTTCTACCGCACCGAGAGCGGACGCGCCTTCTCGTCGGGCTACCGTAACCAGGAAGTCTACGCAAACCTCAACTTCCTGGTCTGGAAGTAGTTAATCTCACCCAAAGACAAACTGTGTTGAGGCACATTTAAGTCGGGAACAAGACACAAAGAAAGCTGCGCTCGGGTGGGCGCAGCTTTCTTTGTGGGGGATGGGATTAGAGGCGGACTTTGGAGGTGTTGGAACCCTGGCGGCGGATGAAGATGCCGGCTTCGGGGTTGGCAACGCGCATGCCCTGGAGGTTGAAGTACTCAACGGGAGCATCCTCGCTGACGGCTACGTTTTCGATGCCGGCCGCGTCGGCGGGCATGGTGAACTTGATGGTGGTTTCACCCGGGCACCAGTAGAGGGAGCCTGCGGCGGGTGCGTAGAGCATCAGGGACTTGTTGGGAGCGGTGAGGGTCCACTGGTCGTCCTCGTGGGTGAGGGTGATTTTGGTTACGGTGAGTGTGCCCTCAACCATGTCCTCGAGGAAGGCGGAGCAAGCATATTCCAGAATGCCGTAGTCTTCGCCGACATTGATGCCGGTGGAGCAGAACTCTACAATAACGTTATCGGGGTCGGTGGCGTCGAAGTAGAGGGCGGGGCTTGCGCCATTGAATTCAAGGAGAGTGTAGGTGGCCTGGAGGGGATTTTCTACGCAGAAGTACATCTGGCCTTCTTTCTTCTTGATGTTGGTGGAGAGTGCCTTGGTGTTGTCGGCCTCGTTGAAGAAGCTGTAGGTGATGTTTTCAACGATGGAAGCCTTGCCGAGGTCCTCCCAGGGCACTGCCTTGCTGAATACGTTGAAAGCTGAAACCATGTAGAAGCCGGCTTCGGCGTTGTCGGGGTCGCCAAGGTACCAGATCTGATTTTCGGTGAAGGTTACGGTTTCGCCGTCAATGGTACCGAGCACGCTGGCAGCCTTGGAGAGGGTTTCGTTGATTTCTTCGCCCTCGATGGTGAAGTCGGTTACGAAGAAGTAGATGTCGCCGTCGGAATCGGTGCCGATTTTCTGCTTGTTGGGGATTGAGAATGTACCGGCTTCAACGTCGATGGTACCTTTGAAGGTAAAGGGAATGTCGTATGCTTCCATGAGGTTGAAAGTAACTTCGCCTTTTTTGGCATCGGTGACGGTGATGGTAAATTCGTCGGAGTATGCGCCATCGTACATCAGGTCGTAGTAGGACCAGTCCATGGAGCCGGTGACATCGTCGATGTTGGCTTCGGCACGCGAGGCGGGAGCTTTTTTGACCTTGGCGAGGGCGCCGGCGGCTTCCTGCTTGAATTCTACGGACTGCGCCAGGCGCGTAGTTTTGATTTCACCCTTGACGGGGCGGACAGCCGATGCGCTCAGTGTAACAGCGCAGGCAAGAGCAAGTGAGTAAAGTTTCTTCATGTGGAAAAATTTGGTTTAGTGAGTGAGCAGCAGTTTTTGAAGCATTGTGATGGCTAACTCGGCCCAAAGTTACACATACTTCTTGACAATGACAAATATTCATGCCAAAAAGCAATGTTTTCCAGCAAGAAGGCGGTGATTTTTATCCTGACGAATGAGTTCGTACATCAAAACGGGGCTTTCGTACAACCGAGACGCAAAGTCTTGACGGGCCCGGGATAAATATGTAATTTTGAGGTGTAATAAAACAAAGATGAAACGCTTCATTCCCCTCTTTACTCTGCTGCTACTGCTGACGGGCGGCTGCACTTCCTCTCCGGAGGAAGTGGCCGCACCGGAAGCGGTCAATGGCGTGTGCTAGAACCCAAAAACCTTTTTTATTCATACATCAAGCGCACGGGCGACCGCGAGGTGGCCGATTTCCTAATCACCGCCAAGCGCCTTGAAAAAGTGCGCGACGACATGACCTCGCCGTGGTACTACCCGTCCAGCCGCCAAATCGACCCCGAAAGTGAGGTCGGTAAAATTCTTGCCACCTGCAAGGCATACCGCGGGAGCCGTCTGGCCGACCGGTATGCCCTGCAGGGCGTGCGGGCACTCTTTGCCGCACAGGGCTATGTGGCCGGATGTTATACCAATCTGGGGGAAAAGGTTAAGGCCGATTCCGTGTCCAGTCTCTGCGGCGACTACCTGGCCATTAACCCGAAAGACCGTGTGCCCTTCGTAGCGCAGATGAATCCCAATGCAGCTGCCCTCATAGGGATGGTCAGCGAGCTGGCGGTAGACTCGGTGCGCTTCGCGGAGGCTATACCGCTTATTGGGCAACTGGCCCGCAGTAAGGCAGTTAAGCATAAGGGCGACTGGGAACTGGCTCTGGCGTACTATTACGGCGAATATGCCGGCGACCTTGCTCAGGCGCGCCGACATATCCAACGGGCCATGAGCGGGAGCATGTCGGGTAAGGACGTGGCCGACCAGGCGCGCCTCTACCGCGCCAAGCTCGACGCCCGGGTCGGAGATGCGAGCCGGATGGCGGCCGATATGCGGTGGATGGTGGATAATAATTACAAAATGCATTCTGAAAATATAATCTACGAGAATTGGATACCAACCCTTTGGAAACGAGGTGATTACGCCTCGGCGATTCTGCTGTGCGGATACGCCGATTCCGGGGAGATGTCCGCCGGCGAGCTGGCGGACATGCGCGCAAGCGAAACGGCATTCAACTACGAGGATTTCGGCAGCCTGAGTTTCCAGCTGATGGGGAGTCTGACTTCGGGGCAGCTGATTCAGACCGTAGCACGCCTGAATGCGCCCGGACAGCTATCGTTCCTGCGTAAGTTCCTGCGCCCGGATGCCGACTACTACAACGAGCTTATCGGGACTCTGGCCCTGCGCGAGGAGAACTACGACCGCGCCGTGGCATACCTTTCGAAGGTTAGCGATAAGTACTTAAAAACCATGAATATAGTGAAATGCGGCTACCTGGCTCGCGACCCGTTTGTAGACCATCGGGCCAAAGGCGACGGCGAACGGGCCAAGCTGAATTTTGCCCGGAAAATGCTTGAGTTGCGCCGGCAGATGGTTTCAGCACCGACGGCCGACCAGCGAGCCATGGCCAAGCTGAAATATGAGGTTGCCTACCACAATTCGTTCGAGAATTGCTGGGCGCTGACGCGCTATTACGATGGTTTTTGCAGTAATGTGTTCGTTCCGTTGTTCCGCATGTGGGGCGATGATGAGCCCGAGCCCGACTATAGCTTCCTGTTCACCTACGAGCCCACTTCGCGCAAGGCAATTGACAATGAATACCGCTACCGGTCGGCCATCCCGGCGGCATTGATGGCCATGAGCAGCGATGAGGCCCGGGCAGAGTCTGAGTACTATTTAGGCAATGTGCGCACCGTCGTCAAGCGCTACCCCGACACCTCTACCGCCTCCTTCGTAAAGTCCTCCTGCGACGGCTGGCGCTGGTGGTATTAGAGCCGGTTTGTTACAAGGAGCAAGCTCCTCGAACCGTAGACAAAATATATAGCCTCACGGGAAGTCTGTTCTTGGATTTCTTTGTGGGGCTTTGTTGACTTCCGAGACCTGCCGGGGTTTGGGTAATCGGGATTTTTTTATTACTTTTGTGCTTAAATTGTTTCAGATT
>CAYNHP010000019.1:0-31178 GCA_964397235.1 uncultured Bacteroides sp.
TCCATGTTGTTGAAGTTGAAAGCGGGGATTGCGTAGCCGCCTTCGATGGCCTTTTTGAACATCTCGCGGGTGTTCACCAGACCAAGTTCTTTGTAGGATACCATGATTAGTATGAATTGTTATAGAGTTTTCTGAATGGCAAAGTTAATAATTTTTGAGCAAATTTACCAACATTATCATGAATTTTTTCGGCGAAAATCTGCACGGTCATAGCATTATGCCAGCACGTAACGACTTTTTGCGCTGATTTGTTTGGCTGGAAAGAAAATTTTTTCTAATTTTGCGCCCGAATAAGGTAAAAAGTAAAAAGATTATATGTCTACTAAAACTGAATTCGCGTCGAAGATAGGCCTGATTGCAGCCACGGTTGGCTCGGCCATCGGCCTTGGAAACGTATGGCGCTTTCCGGCAGAAACTCAATCGAACGGTGGCGCAGCCTTTCTCCTCCTATATATATTATGTGTACTCGCCCTTGGCATCCCGGTGATGCTTGCTGAATTTTCGCTGGGCCGCGGGGGACGTTCTGACGCCATCGGAGCCTTCTGCAACCTGTCGCCGGGCAAGAAATGGTGGATTATAGGCGCTGTGGCCGTTCTGGCTTCTTACCTTATTCTATGCTACTATATGGTTGTGGCCGGCTGGACCCTGGAGTACCTCGTGCAGAGCCTCACCGGCAACCTTTATGCGGGCACCGGCTGCGCCGTGGCGGACGACCCGGCAGCTATGCGCGGATTTTTCGACGGCAAGATGCAGGAGTATGTATGCTCCGACTTTGCTCCGCTGGCATTCACCTTCCTGATGATTATCATCAACGGCGCCGTGCTCATGGGCGGCGTTCAGAAGGGAATCGAGCGCCTGTCGAACGTGCTTATGCCGCTGCTGTTCCTCATCCTGGTGGGCATGTGCATCCTCACGCTGAATCTTCCTGACGCCGGCGAGGGCGTGAAGTACTTCCTTAGCCCCGACTTTTCGAAAATCACTCCGCGCGTGATTATCAACGCCTTAGGTCAGGCCTTTTTCAGCCTCAGCCTTGGCATGGGCATTCTGATTACCTACTCGTCGTACTACCCGGCCGACACGAAGCTTACGCGCACGTCGGTCATCGTGGCGTTTCTGAGCCTTTTAGTGGCGATTCTCATGGGCCTGATCATTTTCCCTGCAGTGAAGAGCTTCGGGCTGGACAAGGAGTCGCTGGAAGGGTCGACGCTCGTGTTCGTGACGCTTCCCGAGGTGTTTGCGAGCCTGCCGCTGGCACGGCTTTGGAGTTCGCTGTTCTTCCTGCTACTTCTTGTGGCGGCACTTACATCGACGGTGTCCATCGCGGAAGTTTCCATCGCCATGCTGCAGGACCGCCTGAAGATGAAGCGTTGGAAGGCGGTGCTGATAATACTCTGCCCTCTGTTCGTGGTTAGCGCCGCCTGCTCGCTGTCGTTCGGCAGCCTGAGCAATCTCACAATAGCCAACCTCACCATTTTCGGTTTCCTTGACGGCCTGACAACCAATGTGTTGCTCCCGATAACGTCGTTGGCGGTGTGCCTCTATATGGGCTGGTTCGCGCCCAAGGGCCTGCTGGCCGACGAACTCAGCAACTACGGCACCGTCCGCTCGCGCGTCACCGGCACCGTGCTGTTCATCATCCGCTATATCGCACCGGTGCTGATAGCGCTCATATTCATCTTCAATTTTATATGACATGGCAAAGATAGCACCCCGCTGGCGATTCGTTCTCCTTCTAGCCGGCCTAATCTTTGTGTGGGGCGCGAGCCAGCTTGTGCACAGTTGTCGCCGCGCGCAAGTGCTCGCTGAGGCAGACCCTCTGCCGGTTTACCCTCACGAGGTAGTCCTCGACTCTGCCGCAACGGTTGTGGGCAGCCCGGACAGCAGCGCCGCAAAACCGAGGAAGAAGGCAAAGAAGGCCCAGCAAAAGATGGGAAAGCACGGCCCGGTGGCACGGGACTTCCTCAACGACGTCATCGACGAGGGTGGCCAGCGGTAAGCGGAAGTTTTTTCACAAAAATCACTTCTTAACCACTGAAAGCTTGCGAAAAATTGCTTATCTTTGCGCAAGATTTCAGCGAAGGCCCGTGCGCGCGGGTGACATACCGCCGCCCGCCGGGACAAGTGGCTGACTATAAACTAATTGTGAACACCTAACTAAGTGCCGTCCTAAACTGCATGGTTCCCCAATACAGCACCATCTGGCGCACCACGCGCGACTACATCTTCATCACTTTCGGCATGGCCCTCTATGCCTTCGGATTCTGCGCCTTTATCCTGCCGGAAAAGGTCGTAATCGGCGGTCTGGCCGGTATCGGAACGATTATCTACCTCACCATGGGCGTCCCGGTGGCCATCAGCCAGTATGCCCTGAACCTGATTCTTCTTGCCATAGCCTACAAGCTGGTCGGTAAGAAATTTGTGCTCGGCACCATTTTCGGGGCCACCATGATTTCGGTGTTCGTGGGTATCTTTCAGCCCCTCTTCCAGAACGGTTTTACTCAAGAGCCGTTCATGAACATCGTGGTGGGAGCCCTGCTGGCCGGATTAGGCGTGGGCATGGCCTTTACACACAACGGCTCCAGCGGGGGCACTGACATCGTGGCTGCCATCGTGGCCAAATATTCCACCATCAGTGTCGGCCGCACGATGCAGTACTCCGATATAATCATCATATCCTCGTCGTTTTTCATCTTCCACAACGTGGAGCGTATGGTTTTCGGCTACATCGTGCTCTTAATCGCCTCAACCACAGCCGACTGGGTAATCAACTCCAACCGGTCGTCGGTGCAGTTCACCATCTTTTCGAAGAAGTGGGAAGAGATAGCCACGGCCATCAATAACGACGCCAAGCGCGGCTGCACGGTGCTCAACGGCATGGGCTGGTACTCGAAGCAGGATGTGAAAGTTCTTCTGGTTGTGTGCCGCCGTGTGGAGTCCATCACCATTTCGCGCATCATCAAGAGCATCGACAGCGATGCGTTCATTACGCAGGCGAACGTAAGCGGCGTGTTCGGCAAGGGCTTCGACGAACTCAAAGTGAAGATGAAAGTGCCCGGCAAGGAGTCGCACATATCGCCCCTGCACAGCGCCATCCACCTCCAGCGTCCCACCCAGCCCCAGGAATGAGCCAATATGACAAGCGATGTTCTCTTCTTTGTTACTTACTGCATCAGCAAATTGTCCAATTTGCTGAGTTTAAGTCAGGCTGAGGTTTACAGCCGGTTGAAATCCTCGGGAATTCTCGATGAATATATCATTCCGAGTTACGATGTACTCCACACCTTCGGCTCCCGATATCTCATGGACGATCTCACCGACTTTATGCGAGAGAAAGGAGTGCTACCACCAAGTTCTTTAATTGATATCTCAAAACATTAAGATAACCTTGATTAATCGAGATTTATCGTGACTTATCAAGACTAATCGAGATATATCACACGATAGAATTCACGCAAATTATCAAATGGATGAGAGTGACATTGTCCTACGAGGTGAAAAATGCGCACGCATTATTGAAGCAATCCACGAGCTGTATGGAACGTCACTTGAGGATGCAATTATGATGTTTTACACTTCTCCCTATTTAGAACTCCTCGAGGAAGGTGTGGCCGACCTCCACTGTCGTAGCGAAAAATACTTGGCTTCTGTCATTTACGAAGATTCTCAGGACTTCCGCAAAGTTTCTTAGCCTATTCCTTCCGGTTGCTGCGCCTGGTATCATTTATCGGGATTTACCTTCTCGATTTGCTTTGGAGCGCGTGCCAGTGAGGTTTTTTGGCGGGTGAGAGCTTGGCGACTCGGCAGCGGTCAGCGGGTGGTGCGGATGCCGGGGACTCGCCCGCCGCGGTTGTAGGTGCGGGCGTAGTATGGCTCATCGAAGGTGCTGATGCGCACTCCCTTGGAGGATGAGGCGTGGATGAAGCTGTTGTTGCCGATATAGATTCCGACATGGCCAACGCGGGTGCCGTTGCCCGCTGTGTTGAAGAACACGAGGTCGCCGGGCGAGAGCTCCTCACGCCGAAGGGGCGTGCAGCATTCGAACTGCTTGACCGAATTGCGCGGAAGTTTGATGTCGGCAACATCCTGATATATAGTCCAAACCAATCCGGAGCAGTCTGTTCCCTTTCGGGTGTAACCACCGTACTTGTACTTTGTGCCGATCCATCGGCGAGCCTCGGCCACGATGGCATCGGCCACGTCGGGATGAACCCGCACGCCGCGGCCCTCCTTGACCGGTTTGTCCGGCCGGGAGCTTTCTATGGGCAGAGGGTAAGTGTCGGGGGTTTCGACGACGGCGCGACTCTTGCTTTTACATCCTCCGAGGAGCATCGCGCCGACCAGGCACACAAAAATGATTGGTTTCATTTTGCAAATTTAGTTCTTTCGACGCATTTTTCGTAACTTCGCAGTGTTAAATTTTTCGGCAATGATACTTTTCCCTAACGCAAAGATAAATTTAGGCCTGCGAATCCTCAACCGCCGCCCCGACGGTTACCACAACATATCGTCGATTTTTGTGCCTGTGGGTTGGCAGGACGTCCTGGAGATGGTGCCATCCGCATCAGGAGAGACGACTCTGACACAAAGCGGCCCCATGGCGGTGGACTGCCCTACGGAAAAGAATCTTGTCATCAAGGCCTTGCGCGCGTTAGAAGCCGAGCTTAACTCTACCTTGCCGCCTACGGATATCTACCTGCGTAAGAACATCCCCTCGGGTGCCGGCCTTGGGGGAGGGAGTTCCGACGCCGCCACTGCCCTGCTCGGCGCCAACGCCCTCTACAACATGGGATTGAGCACCGAAGCCCTGGCCGGTGTTGCGGCCAAGGTGGGAGCCGACTGCCCCTTCTTCATCTTCAACCGCCCGATGCTGGTGAGCGGCATCGGCCACATCCTGGAACCCATCGATGTTCCTGCCCTCGAAGGAAAGACAATCCTCATCGCCAAGCGGACAGGCACAGGCGTGTCCACCGCCGAGGCTTACGCCGGAGTGCGCCCTGCCCTACTGCCGGAGGGCAGGAGCCTGGCCGAAGGTGCCGTGGACCTGGGCTGCGACCTGCTCGTCAACGACTTCGAGGCATCGCTCTTCCCCACACGGCCCGACATTGCCGGCCTCAAGGCGGCCATAGAAGCCTCCGGAGCAGTGTACACGTCCATGACGGGCTCGGGAGCGTCGGTCTTCGGGCTCTACGATGATGCCAAAATGGCAGAAGAGGCCCGGGCGAGTCTGAGCGGGTGCGACACCTACGTCGGGAGCGTTCCTTTCAGGCAGTAGCCGTGAACGTTATGCGCCTCTGAAGTGTTATTATTTCAAACGAAGCCAAAAAAAACGGATTTTTGGCAAAGTTTTTGTATTAACATTAATCAGAAAAAAGGTAAGCATATGAGCGACGAAAAAGACTTCCAAGACAACCAGTATTATAATGAGCAAGGCGAGGACGCACCCGAAATCCTCGATGATACCCTTGCCGCACAGGCCGACGACTCCGACGAAGTAGCCACCGAAGAGATGGTCGGCGAAGTAAACCTTGCCGAGCAGCTCACGGCCGCCCGCGAGGAAATCGAAAAGGAAAAGAAGGAATACCTCTTCCTGATGGCCGATTTCGACAACTACCGCAAGCGGGTAACGCGAGAAAAGGCCGATTTGATTAAGAATGCAGGCGAGAAGGTGCTCAAGGGCATCCTCCCGATTGTCGACGATTTTGAGCGCGGCCTGGCCGCAAGCAGTGACGCCGAAGGGATGCGCCAGGGCATGGAGCTCATATATAACAAGCTCGTCAAATACCTGGCCGACAACGGTGTAAAGGCAATGGAAAGCACAGGCGCCGAATTCAACGCCGACCTCCACGAGGCCATTGCTTCCATCCCCGCTCCCACCGAGGACCTCAAGGGCAAGGTGATTGACACCACCCAGAAAGGCTACATGATTAACGACAAGGTGCTCCGCCACGCTAAAGTGGCCGTGGGCGAATAAAACACATTCCCATGGCTGAAAAAAGAGATTACTACGAAGTGCTGGGCATCAGCCGCGATGCCACAGCTGACCAGATAAAGAAGGCCTACCGCAAAAAGGCCGTGATGTACCACCCGGACAAGAACCCCGGCGACAAAGCCGCCGAGGAGAAGTTCAAGGAGGCCGCCGAGGCATATGATGTGCTCAGCGACGAGAAGAAGCGCCAGCTCTACGACCAGTACGGCCACTCGATGGGTCCGCAGGGATTCGGAGGCGGTGCCGGTGGCGGAGGATATAACGACGCCGGCGGCATGGACCTGAACGACATCCTGAACCGCTTTGCCCGCGACTTCGGCGGATTCGGCGATTTCGGTGGATTCGGAAGTGCCACAGGTGGACGTCGCCGCAGCTCCCAGCGCAGACAGAAAAAAGGCGGCGACATACGCATACGTGTGAAACTCACCCTTGAGGACATCGCCAAGGGTGTGACCAAGACCCTGCGCGTGCCCACATTCGTGGCCGACCCCGATTGTAACGGCACCGGCGCCAAGGACGGCGTAGCGTTCGCAACCTGTCCGCAGTGCCACGGCGAGGGCCATGTAATCACCGAGCAGTACACCCCCTTCGGAGCCATGCAGAGCGAGGCCACCTGCCCCACCTGCGACGGGTCCGGAAAGGTCATCACCGAGAAGTGCAATCACTGCCACGGCGAGGGTGTCCTGCGCAAGGACCAGGAAGTTACGTTCACCATCCCCGCCGGTGTGGCCGAAGGTCAGACATTCAGCGTCCGCGGCAAGGGTAACTACCCCAAGGGTGGCGGCGTGCCGGGCGACCTCCTCGTTGTCATCGAAGAAATCAAGCACCCCGAACTGATCCGCGATGGAGCCGATGTGATATACAATCTGATGCTTGACATCCCGACGGCGGTGCTCGGAGGTGCGGTGGAAATTCCGACCATCACCGGCCGTGCCCGAATCAACATTCCTGCCGGCACTCAGCCCGGCAAAGTGCTCCGACTCCGCGGCAAAGGACTGCCCGACAACGAGCATGGAGGCCAGGGCGACGAGTTGATCAACATCATGGTCTATATCCCCGAAAAGCTCACCGACGAGCAGAAGAAAGAGTTCGAGAGCCTCAAGGATGCGCCCAACATCAAGCCTACGGCCGACGACAGCAAGCGCATCTTCTCAAAACTCAAGCACATTTTCGACTAAACACACAGCGATTACATAACTGACAGCCGAGGCGCCCTTTGTTGCAGGGCGCCTCGGTGAATTTACAGTGCTTCCGGCTGAGGCACATTCTGGCGGGAGGCCGCCACTTCCATAATTCAGAACTGGAACTTGTCCATGTGGAAGCCATCGGTGGTCATGTCGTTTATCATGGGCACGAGGCGCTCGAAGTGGCTCGACTCGGAGTGGGCCTTCAGGTTCTCGGGGGTGTCCCAGGTTTCGACGAACATCATCTGTGTGGGATTGGAGCTGCTCACCCACAGGTCGTAATCGATGCAACCGGCGTCATGGCGGCTGTAGCGCACGAGGTCTTTGGCCAGAGCCAGGACCATGTCGCGGTCGGCCTCGGGCTTAACTTCAAATTTAGAGTTTATGCGTATCATGGAGTAGCGTGATGAGTTTCGCGGGCGAAACTCGGGTTAAGGGGTTAAATGAGTTTAGCAGGCAAAACTCAGGTTATAAGGTTAAAGGGTTATCAGGTTAGATTGTTACTCATGGGTTATGGGGCAAAGGTAGCAAAAATTTGAAACAATTCCCAAGAGTGTGCAGGTTCATTTTTTTGACGATTGGAGAAATTTGCGTACCTTTGCGTAGCCAAAAGAAATTTTATGGCACTCCGAAACTTTGACAAACCCAATAGTTCTCTATTTTTAGGTCATATAGCCGCATTGGTAGTGGTTACCATGTGGGGCTACTCGTTCGTATCGTCGCGCGTGCTGCTGGACAACGGCCTTGGCCCGGTTCAGATTTACGTTCTGCGTTTCGTGCTGGCGTATATCATCATGATTTTCATTTCCCACAGCCGGCTGCTTGCGCGTAATTTCCGCGACGAGATGCTCTTCCTGTTGTGCGGTCTGCTGGCGGGCTCGGTCTATTTCATAGCCGAAAACACAGCCCTGGAGTACACCCTGACCACGAACGTTTCACTCCTGACCTCGCTTTCGCCGCTTATCACAGCCATCCTGGTTGCTCTCATCTACAAGAACGAGCGCCTCGGCAAAGGTACGTGGATAGGGTCGGCTTTCGCGGTGGTCGGCGTGGCCTGCGTGGTGTTCAACAGCAGCCGCAACCTGGAGGTACGTCCCCTGGGCGACCTGCTCTCCATCACCGCCGCATGCTCCTGGGCCATCTACTCCATCGTACTGCGACAACTCAACGTGAACTACGACGTGTGGTTCATATCGCGCAAAACCTTCTTCTACGGCCTGGTGACGGCTATCCCCTTCCTGTTGTTCGAGCCTCACGACTGCGATCTGGCCACCACGCTGCTGCAACCGGCCGTCTGGGGCAACCTGCTCTTCCTCGGCTTGGGGGCGTCGACCGTCGCCTATGTGCTGTGGGCCTACAGTGTCAAGATTCTTGGTGCTGTCAAGGCCAATAACTACATGTACTTCCAAAGCATCATCACCCTGATAGTGAGCGCATTGCTGCTTGGTGAAAAAATCACCGTGGTAGGCACCACCGGCATCTGCCTCATCATGGGCGGACTGTGGCTCGGCGACAAGCTAAACGAGCGCTGGAACAAATCTCTATCCTCTCATCATTGACTATGAATCTTCCAACTGACCTCTTTATGCTGCTGAGCGTGGTAAACACGCTGCTGCGCGACCAATATCCCACCCTGAGCGAACTCTGCGCCGCCGAAGGCTTGGACCAGCCGACCCTCGAAGCCACCCTGGAGGCTGCCGGGTTTGAGTATATGCCCCAAATCAACCAGTTCCGCTGATGGAGGACGAGTCCTATCTTGACCAGCTCAACGAGGCGCAAAGGGCTGCCGTGGAGTACCTCGACGGCCCCTCGCTGGTGATTGCCGGCGCGGGTTCGGGCAAAACTCGCGTCCTCACATATAAGATAGTGCACCTGCTCCATCATGGGCACAACCCGGCCCGCATCATGGCGCTGACCTTCACCAACAAGGCCGCCAGGGAGATGCGCGAGCGCATAGAGAAGCTGGTGGGGATGCCGACGGCTTCGCGCCTGTGGATGGGTACGTTCCACTCGATTTTCTCACGCATTCTCCGCATAAACGCCGACCGCATCGGATTCCCGTCGGACTTCACCATCTACGACACATCCGACTCCAAGTCGCTCATAAAGAGCATCATAAAGGAACTGAATCTCGACACGAACCTCTACCGCCCGGGGACTATCCTGGGCTCGATATCCAACGCCAAGAACAACCTGTTCTCTCCCGAGGACTATGCAGCCGACAGGGACCTGATGCGCAGCGACAGCGACGCCGGGCGCCCCCGCACGGCAGAAATTTTCCGAATCTACCGCGACCGCTGCCGCCTCTCGGGAGCGATGGACTTCGACGACCTCCTTTACTACACCAACATCCTTCTGCGCGACAATCCAGACCTTGCGGCGCACTACCGCGAGTACTTCTCCTTCATATTGGTGGACGAGTATCAGGACACGAACTTCGCCCAGCACATGATAATCAGGCAGCTCTGCAGCAGCACCGGCAACCTCTGTGTAGTTGGCGATGACGCCCAGAGCATCTACTCCTTCCGAGGCGCCAACATCCGCAACATCCTGACCCTGCGCAAAAGTTTCCCCAACCTGCGCACATTCAAACTCGAGCAGAACTACCGCTCCACACGCAATATCCTCGGAGCGGCCAACACACTGATTGCCGCCAACACCGAGCAGATAGAGAAAGAGATTTTTTCCACCAACGAAGCCGGAAGCCGAATCGAGGTCGTGCAGGCCTACAATGAGTACGAGGAGGCTTACACACTGGCAACCCGCGTGAACCTCATGCGGATGCGCAACCAGGTGCCATACAACGAGATAGCCGTGCTTTACCGCACCAACGCCCAGAGCCGAGTCATCGAAGAGGCGCTCCGCAACCGCAACATCCCCTACCGCATCTACGGCGGCCTGTCGTTCTACCAGCGCAAGGAAATAAAGGACGCCGTGTGCTACTTCCGCCTTGCCATCAACCCCCACGACGAGGAAGCTTTCAAGCGTGTGCTCAACACCCCCAAGCGTGGCATCGGCGAAACCACGCGCGACAAACTCATTGCCTGCGCGGGCGCCAACGGGGTGAGCCTCTACGAAGTGGCGCTGAATCCGGCCAAATACGGTCTGGACGTAAACCGCGGCACGGCAGCCAAACTCACCTCCTTCGCGACCCTTATCCAAGGGTTTGTAAATCAGAACCAAAAGGGTGCCACGGCTCTTGCGCTGGGCAAACGCATCATCGAAAAATCGGGACTCATGGACGAGTACAAGTCGGAAAACACGCCCGAGTATGTGTCCAAGGTCGAAAACATCGAGGAGCTGCTCAAGGCCATGAGCGAGTTCGAGACACACACCCGCGAGCGAGGCGACGATGAACACGTAGGCCTGGGCGACTACCTGGCGCAGGTTTCGCTCTTCAGCGAGCAGGACACCGACACCGTCGCCGAGGGCGTCACGCTGATGACCATCCACTCCGCCAAGGGGCTTGAGTACGACTCCGTGTTCCTGGCCGGGTGCGAGGAGGAGCTCCTGCCGTCGGCAATGAGCCGCAGTCCGCAGGAAGTGGAGGAGGAGCGGCGCCTGATGTATGTAGCCATCACCCGCGCCAAGCGGTTCTGCATGATATCCTTCGCCCAGCAGCGCACCGTTCAGGGAAAGACAGTGAAAACTGCGCCGAGCCGCTTCCTGAGCGACATCGACCCCTCCTACCTGCGCATGATGACCGGCACAAACATCCGCACCACGCGCCGGCCGCGCCCCGCCGTCGAGCCGGCTACGGCACGCCCCGCTGCAACCGCATCGCGCCCTTTGGTAATGCCCACACGTCCGGCCCCGGCTCCGGCACGCCCCGCCCCCGGCGCGCCCACCGACATGAAGGTGCATAAAGCTGCTGAACTTCAGACGGATATGCGCGTTCAGCACTCCACATTCGGTGCCGGAACCATTGTCAACATCGACACACAGGCCACGGACGACCGTATTTCCGTACGCTTTGCCGACGGCACCGTCCGTACACTCCTGCTCAAATTCGCCAAATTTAAGATTCTATGACCGACTTCAGCCCCGTTTCTCCCTATTTCGTTGTGTATGAGGACAGTCTGCGCCGCAATTTGCGTCTGATAAAGGACGTCAAGGACCGCAGCGGCGCAAAAATCATCATGGCTTTCAAGGCCAACGCCTTGTGGAAAACGTTTCCCATAATCAGAGAATATATCTCGGACTGCACGGCCTCGTCGGTCAACGAACTCGAGCTCGGAGCCGAATGCATGGGTGGCGAAATACACTCCTTCACACCGGCTTACACCGACGCCAACATCGACCGATTCCTCGAACTGTCGTCGCACATAACCTTCAACAGCCTCAGCCAGTACGAGCGCTTTGCCGACAAGGTGAAGGCTGCCGGCGTGTCAGCCGGCCTGCGCGTGAACCCCAAGTGCTCGGTCATCGAAACAGACTTATATAACCCTGCCCTGCCCGGCTCGCGCTTCGGCGTGGACGCCGAGAGCCTCAAGGACGGCCTCCCCGACGGCATCGATGGGCTCCACTTCCATGCACTCTGCGAATCAAGTTCTTACGACCTTGAAAAAGTGCTCGAAGCATTTGAAGCCAACTTCGGCCACCTGTTCAAGGACCTCAAATGGGTGAACTTCGGCGGCGGGCATCTCATGACGCGCGACGGCTACGACACCGAGCACCTCATCGGGCTGATTCAGGGCTTCCGCAAGCGCTATCCGTGGCTTGAAGTGATTCTTGAACCCGGAAGCGCATTTACCTGGCGCACAGGCGATTTGGTGGCCACGGTGGTTGATATTGTGGAGAATGACGGCGTGCCCACTGCCATCCTTGACGTGTCCTTCGCATGCCATATGCCCGACACCCTGGAGATGCCTTACCGTCCCGACGTGAGGGAGGAGGTTCCCCGCGAACAAAGCACAGGCGTGGCCTACCGTCTTGGCGGAAACTCGTGCCTGAGCGGCGACTTCAAAGGCGACTACTATTTCGCCAAACCCCTCAAGGTCGGCGACCGCATAACCCTGGCCGACATGAACCACTACACAACCGTAAAAACAACGATGTTCAACGGCGTGGCCCATCCGGACATCGTCCTCCAAAACAGCGACGGCACCCACCGCCTGCTGCGACACTTCGATTACAACGACTACAAAAACCGCATGAGCTGATGCCACGATTTTCCATCATAGTGCCTGTGTACAACCGCCCCGACGAGGTGGCCGACCTTCTCCAAAGTCTTGAGGCTCAGACTTGCAAGGACTTCGAACTCATCGTGGTCGAGGACGGCTCGACCATTCCCTGCGGCAATCAGGTGGAAGCTGCAGCCAGCCGCGGTCTGAACGCGCGCTATTTCTTCCGCCCCAACGAGGGACGCTCCATTGCCCGGAACTACGGCATGGAACACGCTGAAGGACAATGGTTTGTGTTCTTTGACTCCGACTGCGTAATTCCTCCGTCGTACTTCGAGATTCTCAGCCGCGAACTGGACCGACGCGAAGCCGTAGGAGAGAAAATCGACTGCTACGGGGGTCCGGACATGGCCCATGAGTCATTCTCCGACGTCCAGAAGGCCATAAATTACTCCATGACCTCCTTCCTGACCACCGGAGGCATCCGCGGCGGCAAGGTGAGTCTGGAAAAATTTGTGCCCCGAACGTTCAACATGGGCTTCCGGCGGCAGGTTTACGACCGCGTTGGTGGCTTCCGCGAAATGTTCTCCGAGGACATCGACATGAGCACACGCATCCGCGAGGCCGGTTTCAGCACCGCCCTGATTCATCCTGCGGGGGTGTGGCACAAACGCCGCATCGACTGGAAACGCTTCTGGCGCCAGGTGCATGTTTTCGGCATGTCGCGCATCACGCTGAAGCTCCTCTACCCCGGCTCGCTGAAGCTCGTGCACACCCTGCCGGCGCTGTTTGTGGTTGGCGCTTTGGCCCTGATTCTGGGCGGCATTTTTTGGACGCCCTGGTGCTTCCTCCCTCTTGGAATCTACTTCCTGGCCGTGGCCATAGGAGCGCTGATAGCCACGCGCTCGCCCAAAATCGCCCTCTACGCCATCCCCGCTGCGGCGATTCAGCTCACAGGCTACGGTACGGGCTTCATTCGCGCGTACACCACCAAAATCCTGCTCGGACGCGGCCGCGACATCAACGCCGAGATAGAAATGCGACGCGGCAAATAGTTGAAAATAACCCGATAAACCCCAAATCGTCAAATAGATATGCCCCTAAACCAATAAACCCCTAAACCCTTAAACCTTAAACTTTAAACCTTAAACCTTAAACTAAACCCCGTGGCTGAATATACTGTAACCCCCGACCAACGCATAGGCCTGATTGCCGAAATGGACCGCGAGCTGCGTCCTCGGGAAAAAGCCATGGCGCACGGCATCCAGTCGCTGACCGACGCCGAACTGATGGCCCTGATTTTCGCCACGGGCATAAAGGGCAAGGGCGTTGTGGCCATGTGCGAGGACATTTTATCGGACAACAACGGCCATCTGAGCCTGATAGCCAACATGGACGCGCCCGAATTCATAAACCGCTACAAGGGCATCGGTCCGGCCAAGGCTCTGACCCTCCTGGCGGCGCTGGAGCTGGGTACGCGCAGTGTGGCCGACGCCGTGCGATGCCAAACCGAACAAATCACCTGCGCCGAAACAGCCGCCAAGTACATGGCCCCGCACATGAACAGCCTGGACCATGAAGAATTCTGGATACTCCTTCTGCGCCACAACCTCACGCCCCTCCGCGCCGTCTGCGTGGGCAAGGGCGGAAGCACGATGACTGTGGTGGACGTTAAAATCATTATGCGCCACGCATTGCTGGCAAAAGCCAACGCCATGATGGTATTCCACAACCACCCCTCAGGCAGCCTCAGCCCGAGTCAGCAGGACATAAGCCTGACCAACAAAATCGCCGATGCGTGCAAACTGATGGACATCCGCCTGATGGACCACATCATCCTCGCCCCCGGTGCCTACTACTCCTTCCACGACCACGGAAAGCTATAGTGTTATCGGACATTAAGCAACTTTTTTGGGGAAATTCTTCGTGGAATGGAGACTTTTGCTTACCTTTGTACTTATTACCAAAGTATCGCTTTCTATGCAATCAAAATTCACAAGATATCTTTTGTTGACCCTGACTCTGCTGTGTGCCGGCCCCTGCCTGCATGCGGCCTCGGGCGACCTCTTTGTCTACCCCACGCCGCCTGACACGATGCAGAACCTGCAGCCCCGGTGCGACTATATTATCAGCCGCTTCTGGGACCGCTGCAACTTCGACACAGCCATGCGCAACCCCGACAAGTTCAACACCGCTTTCGGCGACTGGATTTCCATCATGCCCATGGCCAGCGCCGACACGGTGCGCAACTCCATCGTGCGCCTGATGAGCCGCTTCCCGAAGAATCCGGAGGTAACCCTCCAACTGGCGTCGATGGCCGAGGAATGGGTCTACTCCGACACCAGCCAGATTTACTCTGAGGAAATTTTCCTGCCCTTTGCGCAGGCCGCCCGCGACCATAAGAAAATCGGAAAGGCTGACAAGGCTCGTTTTGCCCGCAGCGCCAAAATCATCGAAAGCAGCGGCATCGGCGCCTATGTGCCGGATGTTCCCTTTGTGGACGTCGACGGCAATCCGGGCAACTTGGGCGAGGTAACCAAGGGGTCGGTGTTGCTGTTCTTCAACGACCCCGACTGCTCCGAGTGCAACCTGGCACGCCTGCGCCTGGACGTGGACCTGAACACCAACGCGCTTGTTGACCGCGGCGAGCTCACCATAGTCAGCATCTATCCCGACGCGCCGGATGCAAAATGGACCGAAGCTGCCAAGGACTTCAACTCCAAGTGGGTGGTGTGCGCCATGCCCAAGGCCGACGAATACTTCGACATGCAGGGCACGCCCAAATTCATATTCCTGGACTCGCACCACAAGGTTCTGGCCAAGGACATGGATATCGACTACCTTTTAGGGGCCTTCGGAGCCGCCAACTCACTGCACAAATGAGCGGGGTCGAGGGCAAGAACATAGCCATGCTCCTGTCGGGGGGCGTCGACAGCGCCGTGGCCCTCCACCGCCTTGTGGAACAGGGGGCTAATCCCAGCCTGTTCTACATCCGCATAGGGCGCGACACCGACGAGGGCGACTGCTCGGCCGAGGAGGACATCGAAATGTGCTCCCTCATTGCACGCAACTACGGCTTGCCGCTGGAGGTTGTGTCGCTGCATCAGGAGTACTGGGACAACGTCATGGAATACGCCCTGCGCACGGTCAAGGCCGGCCTGACCCCGAACCCCGACATAATGTGCAACAGCATAATCAAGTTCGGCTACTTCGAACAGCGGTGGGGCAAGGACTTCGACCTCACTGCCACCGGCCACTACGCGTCCACGGCTTTCGACGAGCAGGGGCGTAAATGGCTGGCCACAGCGGTGGACCCCGTCAAGGACCAGACCGACTTCCTGGCGCGGATTTCCTACGACCAGTTGCGCCACATCATCTTCCCCCTGGGTGACATCCCCAAGGCCCGCGTGCGCGAAATCGCCATCGAGGCCAAGCTCCCCAATGCCTTCCGCAAGGACTCCCAGGGCATATGTTTCCTTGGAAAAATCAATTATAACGACTTCATACGCCGCCACTTAGGCGAAAAGCCCGGTCCGATAGTAGAAATCGAAACAGGCCGTAAGCTCGGCGAGCACCGCGGCTACTGGTTCCATACCATCGGCCAGCGCAAGGGTCTGGGACTCAGCGGTGGGCCCTGGTTCGTGGTGCGAAAGAATGTGGAGGAAAACGTGCTCTACGTTTCCCGCGGCTACGACACCGAGAAGCAGTATGGCCGCACGCTCCACCTGGGCGAGATGCACTTCATCACCGCCGACCCCTGGGGTGCGACCGCTGATGAGCCAGAGGGCGTGCGCATCACCTTCAAGAACCGCCACAGCCCCGACTTCCTCCCGGGCCGCATTGTGCGCGTGGCCGACCATCCGGGCGAGTATGTCATCCACAGCGACGTCGACGTCCAAGGCATCGCGCCGGGGCAGTTCGCTGTTGTCTACAACCCCGACCACCGCATATGTTTCGGCTCGGGAATAATAACCGGACGGCGCTGTGAAGCCGCCCAAAGCACTGAGAATCATGGATAAACGCGTACGCCTTCGCCTGGTAGGCATGTCCTACTCCCAACTCCAGTCCGGCGCCCATGCCCTGGTGCTGGCCGAGGAACACGGGCCGCTCCATATACCCATCGTCATCGGCACCGCCGAGGCCCAGAGCATTGCCATCGCCCTGGAGCAGATAAAAATGCCGCGCCCTATGACCCACGAGCTCTTTGTGAGTTTCGCTCATGCGTTCGGCGTAAAAATAAAAGAGGTGTTCATCTATAACTTCGAGGAGGGTATATTCTCCTCGGAAATCACCTTCAGCGACGGCGACCGCACCGTGGTTCTGGACGCACGCACCTCCGATGCCATCGCCCTGGCCATCCGCACCCATTCCCCAATCTACACCACCCGTCAAATCCTCGAGGAGACGGGATTTGTCATTGAAAACGAAGCCCTTAAGGAGGACGTTGAAGAAGCGCCCGCCATGCCCGAGGAAATCGACATGGAGGTCGACAACGACGAAATAGAGTCCGCCGAACCCGACAGCTACCACGCCGAGCCCCGCCCTGAAAACTTCACCATCGAAGAGCTGGAGCGAACCCTGGCCGACCTTATAGATAAGGAGGACTACGAGGAGGCCGCCCGCATCAACGAAATTCTCAACCGCAAGAAGGGCAACGACTCCACCGCAAACTGAACAATCACCAATCATTATCTCTAATATCCAATGAGCAGTTTTAACATAAAGGCACGCCTGAGCGCGATGAACTTCCTGGAGTTCGCCGTATGGGGTGCTTATCTTATTTCCATGGGCATGTTCTTAGGCAGCCATGGCCTGGGACAATATGTGTTCTGGTTCTATACCGTTCAGGGTCTTGTGTCTATCATTATGCCGGCCCTTATCGGCATCGTGGCCGACCGCTGGATTCCGGCACAGATAACCCTGAGCCTCTGCCACCTGCTGGCCGGCGGCTTCATGATTGCCACGGGTTTTGTGGCCGCGGGCGAAGTGGCCGCTACGGGTTCACTCACCTTCGGGACAATCTTCCCTCTCTACACCCTGTCGGTTGCCTTCTACATGCCTACTCTCGGCCTCAGTAACTCCGTGGCCTTCAACGGCTTGGACAAGAACGGCCTCAGCACCGTCAAGGACTTCCCGCCCATCCGCGTGTTCGGCACCGTGGGCTTCATCGCTGCGGAAGTTGCCGTGAACTTCATCGCCGTGGATGGCGTCACCATCCAGCACTCGCACTACCAGTTCCTGCTCTCGGGCCTGCTGAGCCTCATTCTGGCCGTTTACTGCTTCACGCTCCCCTCCTGCCCCGTACGCACCTCCGGCCATTCGAGCCTCGTCGAAGCCCTGGGCCTGAAGGCATTCAGACTCTTTAAGCGCCGCGACATGGCTATATTCTTTATTTTCAGTATGTTGCTCGGCGTATCGCTGCAGATAACCAACAGCTACGGTTCAAGCTACATCGACCTCTTTGCCCACATCCCCGGCTTCAGCGACGACTACTGGGCGCAGAATCCGACCCTGCTCATATCCATCTCGCAGTGCGCTGAGGCTCTCTGCATCCTGCTCATTCCCTTCTTCCTGCGCCGCTACGGCATCAAGGGCGTGATGCTCATCGCGATGTTCGCATGGGTTCTACGTTTCGGATTCTTCGGCATCGGCGACACCCACAGCGGCGGCGTGGTGTTCCTGATTCTTTCCTGCCTCGTTTACGGCGTGGCCTTCGACTTCTTCAACGTGTCGGGCGGCATCTACGTGGACTCGCAGACGGAAAAATCGCAACGCTCGTCGGCTCAGGGCCTTTTCATGCTCATGACCAACGGCATAGGCGCCTCCCTCGGTACCTTCCTGGCGGGCACTTTCGTGATGAACAAACTTGCCCTGGCCCCCGGCCTGGACATGATGCAGCAGCTCGACGGCTGGCGCACTTCCTGGTTCATCTTCGCCATCTACGCGCTGGTGGTAGCGGTGCTCTTCCTGCTGCTGTTCCGCTCGCCCAAAACCACTGAAAAGGCCAAGGAGGAAGCTAAAATCATCCAGCAGCATCAGGACAACGCCGATCCTGCCGGCTTCACCGACGTCAACAACCCTGCCAACGTTTAATGATCCGATTCTTCGCCCCCGACCTGCTCCAGACCCTCACGCTGCCCGAAAGCGAGAGCGGCCATGCCGTACGCGTGCTTCGTCACAGCGTAGGCGACGCCCTGGAGGTGGTCGATGGCAAGGGAAACCTCTTCCGCTGCACCATCGTCGGTGCCCACCCCAAGGGCTGCGCCGTCGAAGTGGTGGAGCAGGTGGCATTGCCCAAGGTGTGGAAACCGACCATCACCGTGGCAGTGGCGCCAACCAAGAACATGGACCGCATGGAGTGGCTGGTGGAGAAACTGGTGGAAATCGGCGTGGACGAGTTCGTGCCGGTGCGGTGCGCACGCTCCGAGCGCAAGGAGCTCAAGACAGAGCGTCTGGAAAAAATCGCAGTGTCGGCCATGAAGCAGTCGCTCAAAGCCGTACTGCCCGCGGTCCGGCCCATGGTCAGCATCAAGGACTTTCTCGCTGAGATGTCCGCGAAAAAATGCGAAAAATTCGTAGGCTACTGCGACGATGCCACCGAGCGGCGCCTGCTGGCCCGGGCATACACCCCCGGCGCTGACGTATGCCTCCTCATAGGCCCCGAAGGCGACTTCTCACCCGAGGAAATCGGCGCCTGCGTGGCGGCGGGATTCGTGCCGGTGACCATGGGCGACAACCGCCTCCGCACCGAAACCGCCGCCCTCGTAGGTTGCGACACCATCCACATCGTGAACCAACTCTTTCCCCATTAAACCTTAAACATTCAACTTTAAACGATTATAAATGAACCAGTTGATGCAGCAACTCACCGCCGGCCCGAACTTTTTCCTCCTCGCAGGGCCGTGTGTAATCGAAGGTGAAACGATGGCCTTCGACATTGCCCGCACCCTCAAGGGCATCTGCAGCGCATTGGAAATCCCCTTCGTGTTCAAGGGGAGCTACCGCAAGGCCAACCGCAGCCGTCTGGACTCTTTCAGCGGCATCGGCGACCTTGAAGCCCTCCGCATCCTCCATGCCGTGGGCGCCGAACTGGGCGTGCCCGTGGTTACCGACATCCATCAGCCCGAAGAGGCCGCCATGGCCGCGGAGTTCGTGGACATACTGCAGATTCCCGCCTTCCTGTGCCGCCAGACCGACCTGCTGGTGGCCGCAGCACGCACCGGCAAGCCCGTCAACATCAAGAAGGGCCAGTTCCTCGCCCCGGAAGCGATGCGGTTTGCCGTGGATAAAGTGCGCGCCTCGGGCGATGACAATGTGATGGTCACCGACCGCGGCACCATGTTCGGCTACGGCGACCTGGTGGTGGACTTCCGCGGCATCCCGGCCATGCAGCAGGCCTGCGCGTGCCCGGTGGTGATGGACTGCACCCACTCGCTGCAGCAGCCGAACACCACAGCAGGGGTCACCGGCGGACGCCCGGACATGATCGAGACCATAGCCCGGGCCGCGGTGGCCGTGGGCGCCGACGGCCTGTTCATGGAGACGCATCCCGACCCCGCCCATGCCAAAAGCGACGGCGCAAACATGCTGCGCCTCGATTGCGTTGAACAACTTCTCTCTCATCTTGTTGCTATTCGTAGAACTATAGACACATTCAATAAAAAATGAACCTGAAAATCCGATCTCTCGCCGTAGGCGCCGCCCTCGCATCGGCCTGCGCCCTCTCGGCCCAGTCGGGGCTGAACAATCCCGTAACCCAAGCCGTTCTTGGCGTCTACGAGGAAGTGCTCCGCGAAAACCCCAAGGACTACAACACGCTTCTGAGCCGTGCGGACGAGTACTACCGCCACAACGACTACGTGCGCGCCCTTCCCGATGTGGACAAGGCTCTCGAATATGCTCCTTCCGGTGAGGAGGATGTGATTCTGCGCGCCCTGGTGCTCCGCGCCGGTATATATAATGAGACCAAACGGCCTGAAAAGGCCATCGAGGACCTTCGCCGCGCCGCTTCCATGGCGCCGGACTCCTATTCCATCGTCTACCAGAAAGCCAACACCGAGTACCTGCTGGGCCTCTACCCCGACGCCCGCGCTGACTACCAGCTTCTGGTTCGCCTCAACCCCCACGGCTCCGAGGGCTACATCGGCCAGGCTCGTGTGGCCGTGAAGGAAAACAACCTCGGCACGGCCAACGAGATGCTTGAAAAGGCCGTAGGCATCGACCCCAACAACGCCGAGCTCTATGTCCGCCGCTCGTCGGTGCGCAAGCAGATGGGCGACCATAACGGAGCCGTCGACGACCTCCTGCTGGCCCTGAGCTCCGACAGCCGCCATCCGCGCGCCATGCAGGAACTCATCGACTACGGCAACACCAACTACCCCGCCACCATGGCCGGCCTGAGCAATGCCATCTCGCAGGCTCCGCAGGTGGGTATGTACCGCTACATCCGCGCCGTCATTGCCCAGGCCCACTACCACTATCTGGCCGCTATCAACGATTATCAGGTCATCCTGGACCAGCACCTCTATAACTACCACGGCCTCTACGGCTCCATCGCCGAATGCCGGTTCGCCCTCGGCGACTATGACGAGGCCCTCTCCAATGTGGACCACGCCCTGAGCATGGACAAGAATGTGGCCGACTACTACGTGCTCCGAAGCCGGATCCTCCGCGCGCTGGGTCGCAACGAAGAAGCTGTGGAAGCCGCTGCTGCCGGTCTTGCCGTGGACCGACAGAGCGTCGCAGCCCTCAGCGAAATGGCCGAGGCCTACCGCGCCACAGGCAACTACAAGGAAGCCTCCAACCTCCTCGGCGAGGCCATCCTCACCGATGCCGACGACCCCATGCCCTACCTCCTGCGCGCCCAGCTCATGGCCCAGAACCTGAACAAGGAGACAGCTGCGGCACAGCTCTATGAGAAGGTGGTTGAAATGGACCATTTCTACCTCGACAACCCCCGCTCGCTCAAGGGTTTCGCACTCCTGTTCCTCGGTCGCACCGACGAGGCTACCCGCTGGATGGAGAACATCCTCAAAAACACCCCTGACACCGACGGCCTCGTGCACTACTACGGCGCATGCTTCTATGCCCAGGCCGGACAGCTCGCCAAGGCGATGGAGTGCACCGAGAAGGCCCTCGAACTGGGTTATGCCAACTATCATAACTGGACCGAGGCCATCGACGGCGGTGTGAACACGGGCGAACTCCGCAACGACCTCAAATATCTCAACCTGCTCCACCGATATAACAGCATCTTCGGAAAGAAATAACCGCGTTTCAGTTGTTATATAGTCAGAGAACTCTGAGTCCTCAGGGTTCTCTGCTTGTAAATCCTAAAACCTCCCACCTAAAACATACTGTCTGACATGATTATAGCTTCTCAGAAACGCAAAGAAAACATCGCCGAGTACCTCATCTACATGTGGCAGATTGAGGATCTTATTCGTGCGCACGACATGGACATCGACAAGATTCGTCAAAACTACATCAACCGCTTCCCCGTCACCCCCGAGGAAACCAAGCAGATGGCGGAGTGGTACGAGTCGCTCATCGACATGATGCGACGCGAAGACGTCGTCAAGAAGGGTCACCTGCAGATGAACCGCAACATCATCGGCGACCTGGCCGACCTCAACAAGCGCATCCTTGACGACCCGCGTCCGAAATTTGACGACTACCGTAAGGAATTCTACGCCACCCTGCCTTACATCGTTGAGCTCCGGGCCAAGTCGGGCGACGACAAAGCGGGCGAAATCGAAACCTGCTTCAACGCCCTCTACGGGACCTTGCTCATGCGCCTGGCCAAGAAGGAAATCAATGCCGACACCACCCGGGCCGTGGAGCAGATAGCAAAATTCATAGCCATGCTGGCCAAAGACTATTACCTCGACGAGCAAGATAAACTCTTCCCCGACCCCAAGGAATAAACGAACCTCCCCGACTGTCCTTGCTGTCGCCCGGGGAGGATTGCATGATTTATCGAGATTAATCCAAATTCATCGGAATTAATCTCGATTATTCAAGTATCGTAAAGGCCTTTGTACGAAAAAACCGATTGCGCCGCAACGCAGTCGGTTTTTTTATAGCAGGGCTTCGATTTGGGGGAGAATCGGGGTGAGGTTGTCGTTGATGATTTCGTCGGTGGGGACGGGATTTTCGGGCGGTGGGATAGTCTGGGATGCGATTCGGGCACGGACTGCCTCGCGGCTCAGCCCGTTGCGCTTCATCACACGGTCGATGCGCACCTCTTCGGGAGCCACAACCTGCCAATCGGCGTCCACAAGGCGGTCGAGGCCGCTCTGATAGAGAATCGCCGTTTCGACAAACAGCACTTTTTCTCCACTATGCGCATCAACCCAAAGACGAAGGTCGGCTTCGACGGCACGGTGAACTATGGCATTGAGAGCTTTCAATTTTTCACCATCCGAAAAGACTACCGACGAAATCAGCGGGCGGTCGATTACCCCTGCACGGACGGCGTCGGGATGTATGTCGCGGCACAGTTTAGCCCATATTTCAGAGTCAGAATCCATGATTCGCCGGGCTTCATCGTCGCAATTATACACCTTAAATCCGCATGCCTTCAGGATGTTGCACACAACGGACTTTCCGGAACCGATACCTCCGGTAATTGCGATGAGTTTTGGCATTACTGGCGTTCGATGATATACTCGGCGCTGTCGGCCGAGAGGTGTACGTTCTTCAGGTTCGGCGCCACGTTCTGGAGCGTGAGCTTAATGCGACGTGTGCCGGGCTCGAGGGTCCGGTAGTCGGCCACGACGCGGAAATGGGTGTCGGCGCTGGCATATTCGCTCATGGGCACCAGGTAGGCTACGTCAATTTGAGCGGGGAAGGTCATGAGCTTGGTATGCGCGGGCACGTTGACGGGCTCGATTGCGACTTTGCGTGTTTTGAATATCAGCGGTTCAACCTGGAATGTAACTTCCACGCTGTCAGGGATAACGCGGGAGCCTGCGGGCCCGAAAAGACGCACTTTGCGGGTCTCGGTGTGCTCCAGGCCGATGAGGCGTATCGGTTCGGTGACCACGTTGCCCAGGTGCTCGGGCAGGTCGGTATCGCGCAGGTATACGCTGGCGCTGTCGACGCTCAGGCGCGGTTTGCCCACAAGCACGGCCTGCGGTCCGGCAGTGGCCTTATAGTCCACGACAATCGGCAGGCGGTAACCCGCATGGGTGGTGTACGGGATGTTGATGGAGTCGGGATAGACCATCCCGACCTGCGCGCCACCCGAGGCGTTGCGCACCACGGCCTTGAGGTCGGCGGATGTCAGTCGTAGGTAACCATTTGATTTATAAGCGCGGAAGTCGATGTCGACAGTAGGCGCGCTGCCCATAGCCATCTTCAGCAGCGATGTACCCTTGGCGCGGAGACTCACGTTGAGGGCCTCTGGCCCGGGGGTGATAAGTGTCACTGAATCAGGCACATGAGTGATGCGTACGGGCATGCGAAGGTCCGACTGGTCCTCCTCGTTGAGCGAGAGCACCGACCATAGAATCATGGAGATGCACAGGAAGAGCAAAAACATAAGCGCATCCCTGCCGCGCGGCGAACGCAAGGCGGCAAAGATGCGGAAGAATATGTTGCGGCGGACGCCCGGCATTTACTGCTTGAGGGTGTTCTGGGAGTTGGGATCCTGAGAAGCATCGCCGGCGGAGGGGTAAACGGAACCCTTGTCCACGCGGATGGTTACGCCTTTGGTAACTTCGATGAGGAAGTAAGACTTCTGCTCGCCCAGGTCGGTGATTACGCCGTGGATACCGCCGGCGGTGACCACGTCGTCGCCTTTCTTGAGGCCTTCGCGGAACTCACGGATCTGCTTCTGGCGCTTCTGCTGCGGACGAATCATGAAGAAGTAGAAGATTACAAACAGGGCCAGAATCATGAAGATGCTTGACCAGCCGCCCGATTGGGCTTGGAGAAGGATGGAGTTGTGCATATTGTAGGCGTTAGGGGTTAGGCTTTAGGGTTAGGCTTTAGGGTTAGGCTTTAGAGGGGTTTGTTGATGATGCCTTCGTCGTTGAGGAGTTTGATGACGGAGGAAAGTATGCCGTTGATAAATGTGCCGCTCTTGGGCGTTGAGTAGTCGTTGGCGATTTCGATGTACTCGTTCAGAGTCACCGCTGCGGGGATGGACGGATAGTTCATGAGTTCCGCCACAGCTGTCATCATAATGACGATGTCCATGAAGGCCAGGCGCTCGGAGTCCCACTGGGTGGCATCGATGAAGCGGTCGATGTAGGCGCGGTAGGTCTCGCGGTTATTCACCACGAACTCAAAGAGTTCGGCGCCGAACTGCTCGTCCTGCTCGTTCATGAACTTGGGCATAACAGGCTCGTGGTCGGTGGCGTCGGGGTCGGCTTCGTCGTAGGCCACATAGTAGCGGCGGAGGGTCTTGAGCACGAATGTGCCCATTATATAGGTGTCGTCGTTCCAGTAAATGCCTGTGGACTCAAGTGTTTCGGCCAGCTCGTCGGATGGCAGGATGATGGTGCGCATCACCTCGCGCCAGAACTCGCCGTCGGCATCAATGTCGGTGGGCTCGGTCTCCATATACTTGGCGTAGAGTTCCGAGGCCATGATTGCGTCCAGGAGCCGGCGCACCATCACGTCGGCATCGCGCCAGTTGGCGGGGTCGGCGGCGGGGTGTTCGGCAATGTAGTCGTTGATGCGTGCGTCGTTTGCAAGTGCGGCGACGAGTTTGTTGTCCACGAAGCGCAGGTTGGGATTGAGGTCATCGTGGGTGGGCACATATTTATGCTTGGCCGCATCCAGTTGCCGGTCGCGGAGGTTGGTGATTTCGACGGGCAGGCGCAACAGGCCGATGTAGAGGTCGTAGGCACGCTCGAGCGATGTTGTCAGCGCCTGACGGGCGTTCCGGTAGGTTGCGCGGCTGTCGTCGAAGCTGTTGAGCGTCTTGCTCAGCATCTCGATTCCCTTTTCGAGGCCCAGGTGGCTGAAGGAGTCGTTGCGGCGGAGGATTCGCTCCACGGTGTGGCTCTTGCGGATGATGGTGTTGAACACGGTGTTCCAGAAGCGCACATCCTCGCTGAGTTCGTGTTTGCGCTTGTTGGCCACAGGCTTGTAGACAGCCGAAACCTCGATGGCACGCAGGAGTTCGGACATGGCGTCGTCCCACACGGCGAGGCGTTCGGGATTACGCGCCAGCAGGCCCACCACTTCCGAATCCTCGGCCAGCAGCTTACCTACCATGTTCTTGGCCAGCCCTGCGGGGACGTCGAATTTGCGGCCGCCGTCCCGGGTGTTCTTGAATCCCACTCCGGAGAGCTTGAGCAGCAGGATGAGCATGTCCAGATAAACCGAATATGCTATCTGACGGTCGCGGGACCCTTCGCCGGCTTCAGGCGCCGGTTCGAGGCGGAAATCACTCCGTGAGAGCAGATATGAATAAAGAATCTGAACTGTCTTGATTCGAATCAAACTACGGTTTATCATATTTCAGTGTCCTATTTTTCTATTTCGGATGCAAAGTTACGAAAAAAGAATGAATCGAGTGCCTCCGCAGCCGCTTTTTAACCAAGAGAATCAACTCAGGGAGTTCCAGCCCTGGGCTTTGAGGGGGAATTCGGCGCCGTCGCGCGTAATCATGGCGCATCCGAGTTCGGGTTTGGTGATGTAGCCGATGACGCGCACGCCTTCGAGGTCCTTCACCTTTTCGTGCTCCGACAGCGGAACGGTGAAGAGGAGTTCGTAGTCCTCGCCGCCGTTGAGTGCGGCTGTGACAAGGTTCATGTTCATCTCCTCGGCCATCAAGGCGGTCTGGTAGTCGATGGGGATGCGGTCCTCGTAGATTCGGCAGCCGGTGTGGCTCTGCTTGCAGATGTGCAGGAGTTCGGAGGAGAGGCCGTCGGAAACGTCCATCATGGCAGTGGGGTGTATACCCTCTTTTGCCAGCAACGCGATGATGTCCTTGCGGGCCTCGGGCTTGAGCTGGCGCTCGATCAGGTACTCCTTGCCGGCGAAGTCGGGCTTGAAATCAGCTTGCCCGGCCGACACTGCCTTTTCGCGCTCGAGCAGCTGGAGGCCCATGTAGGCGGCGCCGAGCTCGCCGGAAACGCATATGAGGTCGGTGTCGTGTGCGCCGGAACGCTTCACGGACGTGCCCCGCTTGGCGGTACCGATGCAGGTTATCGAGATGACCAGGCCCTGGTTGGAGGCCGATGTATCACCTCCGACAATGTCCACGCCGTAGATCTGGCAGGCCAGGCGGATGCCTTCGTACAGGGCCTCAAGGTGCTCTACGGTGAAGCGTTTGGATATGCCCAGGCTTACGGTAATCTGCCGGGGAGTGCCGTTCATGGCATATATGTCCGAGAAGTTTACCACGGCGCTTTTATAGCCCAGGTGCTTCAGGGGCACATAGGTGAGGTCGAAGTGGACGTTTTCGAGGAGAAGGTCGGTGGTGACGAGCACTTCGTCGTCGGGACCGAAGTGGAGCACGGCGGCATCGTCACCCACGCCGACCACGGTGGAGTCGTTGAATTTCTCCACGTCCTTGGTGAGCCGGTCGATGAGACCGAACTCGCCAAGCTGGGATATTTCTGTGTGTTGTTGTTCTGACATAAGTTTGGGGTTTTAGTCAAATAACGAACGAACAGACTTACAAGTTTTATACACGTGCCACCATTTCCTTGACGATGGCCTCAACGGTGGGCTGTGCTTTGAGGGCAGCTTTCTGCACCTCTTCGTGGCTGGGCACTTCGGTGATGTCCTTGCCGCCGAGGTCGGTGATGACGGAAATGCCGAATACTTTCATGTCGGCATGGCGTGCAACGATGACTTCGGGCACGGTGGACATGCCCACGGCGTCGCCACCGATGATGCGGAAGTACTCATACTCGGCGGGGGTTTCGAAAGTCGGACCGGTGACGCCCACGTACACGCCGTGCATCAGGCGGATGCCCTTTTCGGCGGCGATGTCGTCGGCCTTGGCGATAAATTCCTTGGAGTAGGGCTCGGTCATTGCCGGGAAGCGGGGGCCGAGTTCGTCGTAATTCTTGCCGCGGAGGGGGTTTTCGGGGAAGAGGTTGATATGGTCGGTGATGACCATGACGTCGCCCACGCGGAATTCCTTGTTCATGCCGCCGGCTGCGTTGCTTACAAAGAGGGTTTCAACGCCCAGGGCCTTGAACACGCGCACGGGGAAGGTGACGGTCTTCATGTCGTAGCCTTCGTAGTAGTGGAAACGTCCCTGCATGGCGATGACGGGCTTGCCGGCCATGGTGCCGAAAATGAGGTTGCCGCTATGGCCCTGAACGGTCGACACGGGGAAGTTGGGGATTTCCGAGTAGGGGATGTATTGCTTGTTGTCGATGTGGTCCACGAGGTTGCCCAGGCCGGTGCCGAGGATGATGGCGAGTTTGGGCATGGGGCCGGATACTTTATCGCTGAGGAATTTTGCTGTTTCTTTAATCTTGTCGAGCATGGTAGTATATTTTCAAGGTTATGGGGTTATATAGTTATTGAGCTTCGCTTATGTTCAATTGAGCTTCGCTCAGGTTTATGGGTTTATGAGTTTATAGGTTCATTAATTATGGACATTAGTGCATCAGGCTGATGTTTTTGGGATTTAAGAGCAAAGTGATTAATATCTTCATCTCTCATCTATTAATCTCTAATCTCTTAATCTCTAATCTCTTAATCTCTAATCTCCTAATCTCTAATCTCTTAATCTCTCATCTCTTAATCTTCTAATCTCTTAATCTCTAATCTCCTAATCTCTAATCTCCTAATCTCTCATCTCTTAATCTCTCATCTCTTAATCTTCTAATCTTGACCTCAATACCCCCTTTCCCGAAGTGTCTTGCGGATGGCGTCGGGGAGGGTGAGGTCGTTTTCGAAGCCGTCGAATGCCACTTCGATAGGGAGATAGTAGATGGACGATTTGAGTTCGTAGGGGAAGTAGGGGCAGGCTGCGAGGCGCACGGCGTCCTTCTCGGTGGTGATGATGATGCGTTGCTGGCCTTTGAGCTTGGCGTAGCGTGCCTTCAGATGCTCCATGTCCTTTTTGGTGTAGCGGTGATGGTCGTTATAGATGTCGACCTTCACCTTTGCGGCGAAACTCTTGAGGAAGCGAATGAATGGGCGGGGATTGCCGATGCCGGCGATGGCCAGGATTGAGTCGTCGGCGCTGAGGTAGTCCAGGAAGGGCACCACCGTAGCCACGTCGGGGAATACGGGCCTCAGAATCTGGTACTCGTAATGGGAGTAGAACAGGTGCTGCGAGGGGAAGAGGTCGTAGCGGTTCTTGACCATACGGAAGTCCAGCGGAGTCATGGTCGACGGGCACTTGGACACAACCACCATGTCGGCGCGGTTGATGCCGCGGGCACTTTCGCGCAGGTGGCCGTAGGGCAACATCTTATCCTTATATATAGGATGGTTGTACTCGGTGATGACTATGGACACAGCCGGTTTTACATACCGGTGCTGGAATGCATCGTCGAGCACAATCATTGAAATGTCGGGGTTCACGCGCAGGAGGCACTCGATGCCGTCGACACGGTCCTCGCACACTGCCACAACGACGTCGCCGCCGAACTTGTGGTACACCTGGTAGGCCTCGTCGCCGATGTCCTGCGGCGTGGAGGTGGGGCCGGCGATGATGAATCCCTTGGTTTTGCGACGGTAACCACGGCTGAGCACGGCCACGCGGTGTTCCTTGCGGAAGGCGTTGACAATGTACTCCACATGTGGTGTCTTGCCGGTTCCGCCCACGGCGAGGTTGCCCACTGTGATGACGGGCACATCGAATTCCACCTCCTTGAGCACCTTCCAGTCGAACATCTTGTTGCGCGTGTAGGTAATGGCCCCGTAGACTTTGGACAGGGGCAACAGAAAGAGTTTGGCAAAGAAACCTCTGTTTTTCATCAGGATGTCAAGGATGTGTTATGTCAGTCGGTAGGCGGAAAGCCGGAATTATTCGAAGTAGATGAGCTCCATGCGGGCCTGGATGGGGTTGGTCTGGCGCAGGCGGCTTATCATTTCGAGTTCGCGCAGGGTGCGGGAGTCGTAGTCGGGCAGGCGCATTTCCTCCAGGCCGCCGGATTCGCGCAGAATCTGCTCCCAGATTTTTTCTTTGATTTCGGGATATGCGCGGACGGCGTCGTCGCTGATGTCGTAGTTATCGACCATTGCGGCGATTGCGTCGCGGAGCGAGCCGATTTCGTCCACAAGACCTATCTGGATGGCACGCGAGCCGATCCATACGCGACCTTCGGCAATGGCCTTGACGGAGTCCTGCGACATGTGGCGCCCTTCGGCCACGCGTGTGGTGAAGAGGTCGTAGATATTTTCAACGCTCTGCTGGATTGCGGTTTTCTGAGCATCGGTCAGAGGCACGAGAACGGTGGCAGGGGCGGCATTGGGGTTGGTCTCGACGGTGGAGAAGCTGATGCCGAATTTGTCGGTTACAAGTCCCGAGAGGTCGGGCACCATGCCGAAGACGCCGATGGAGCCGGTGATGGTGGTGCGGTCGGCGAAGATTTTGTCCGCGCCGCAGCTGATGTAGTAACCGCCCGATGCGGCGTAGTCGCCCATGGAGACGTAGAGTTTCTTATTTTTGCTCTTGAAGTATTGAAGGGCTTCCCATATCTGCTCGGAGGCGAAAGCGGAGCCGCCGGGGGAATTTACGCGGAACACCATGCCCAGCACGTGGTCGTCGTCGGCCAGGCTTACAATGCGGTCGACCATATCCGGGCCTACGATGCCTTCCTTGCCGGAATCCACGATGTCGCCCACGGCAAAGAGCACGGCGATGTGGTCGCGGTTCGCGCCGAAGTCGATGACGCTCTGCTTGGTGGAGAGGTAGTCCGCGGGGCTGATCAGGCGCAGGGCGGCGTCGGAGTCGATGCCGGAGAGTTCCTTGAGGGTGTTCACCGAAACGCGGCGGTAGTCGAGGCGGTCGACAAGCTTATCTTCTACGAAGGTTTCGCCGGTGCGGGTCGCAATCAGTTGCGTGGCCAGCTCGTTGACGCGGCTCAGGGGGAGGTCGCGGTTATCGGCGATGGTGGTTGCGGCGGCCAGCCAAATGGTGTCGCAGTACTGCTGCATCTGCATTCGGGCCGGCTCACTCATCTTGTCAAGCATAAAGGGTTCGACGGCGCTCTTGAAGGTGCCAACCTTGAAAATCTGCATCTTCACGCCGAGTTTGTCGAGCAGCCCTTTGAAGAAGGGGGTTGTACCGCCCAGGCCGTGGACGTCGACGGAGCCCTGGGGGTTGAGCACGAGGTGGTCGGCAGTGGTGGCTATGATGTAGTCGCCTTGCGAGTAGGTGTCGGAGTAGGCGTAAATCCACTTGCCGCTGTCCTTGAAGTCGGCGATGGCCTGGAGGAGTTCCTCGCGCGATGCACTGCCCATTGCGGCTCCGTTGCACTGGAGATAGAGGCCTTCGATTTTGCTGTCGTTCTTGGCCAGGCGCAGGGCGGCAATCATTTCCTGGAGGGTGGGCGCACTGCTCTGCTCCTCCTGAAGGAGCTGCATCAGGGATTTGGCCTGGCTGCGTTCAATCACCTCGCCGGAGAGGTCGAAGAAGAGAATGGAGTGCTTTTCGACTTTCACGCCGGAATCGCGCGCGCTGCTGCCGACGATGGCGCCGATGAGCATGAATAGGCAGAAGAAGCCCAGAATTACTGATATCCACATGCCGGCCATGGTGCCGAGCATGGTTATGAAAAAGCGTTTAAGCATATGTCGTGGTTTATAAAGCCGCCAAATGGGTTTACGGCATACAAAGGTACTAATAAAATTTGGTCCGCAAAAATTATTTGCCCCTGATTTAATATATGTGTATCATTTCACTCCCCCGCCCGCGCAAATCGGGAACCTTTCTCGCGGCCAAGCGTCCTT
>CAYNHP010000019.1:31278-34825 GCA_964397235.1 uncultured Bacteroides sp.
GGCCAAGCGTCCTTTGGACGCTGACTTTTCCTAACCGCTTGCGCCGACAGGCGCTGGCGGTTTACGTGGGTCCATGTAAAAAAGGCGTCCTTGCGACGCCAACTTGAATCCCGAAACAAAGTTAAGCAGCATTGTGGGCTAATTTTTTGCGCACGGAGGCTCGGAGCCACGGAGACATGGGTCTTTGGTATGTGACCCAATTGAGGCTTTCACTGAAGAGTCTTGTGCGATTGTGAAATATTTTTTTGAATAAAACTTACTTTAAATTCAAAGCAGGAGTTAGGGGGCATCAACTTTTTTCAGAGGCCGGTTGTTTATAATTCATAACTATTAAAATCCACGTTTATGAAACTATTGAAGACTGCCTGCATAGCCGTTGTCGCTGCAGGGTTATTATTCGGAGAATCAGGTTGTTCATCCCTTACCACTACCGGCAAAGGAGCCTTGATTGGTGGTGGCGGCGGCGCAGCCCTCGGAGCCGGTATCGGTGCACTCATTGGTGGCGGCAAAGGCGCGGGAATCGGTAGCGCCATCGGTGCGGCTGTAGGCGCAGGTGCCGGTACGCTTATCGGCAACCGTATGCAGAAACAGCAGCAGGAGCTTCAGAAAGAGCTTGAAAATCAGGCCAAAGTGGAACAGACCACCGACCAGAACGGTCTGCGCGCCATCAAGATTACCTTCGACGGCGGAATCCTCTTCAACACGGGCTCAGCCGTAATCAGCCCCCAGGCCCAGGCCGACCTTGCCAAGTTCGCCGCATCGCTCAACTCCCACCCCGGCACCAACGTGCAGATTTTCGGTTTCACCGACAATACCGGCAGTCTGGCAGCCAACGAGCGTGTTTCGACAGCCCGTGCCGACGCCGTGATGGCCTACCTCGTTTCCTGCGGAGTGGCTCCCTCGCGCATGAGCGCCAAGGGCATCCCTATGGCCGACTATGTTGCCTCCAACGACACAGCCGCCGGCCGCGCACAGAACCGTCGCGTCGAAATTTACGTCACCGCTTCCGAGCAGATGATTCAGCAAGCCGAATCCGGCCAGCTGCAGTAATTTTGACTCAAATTCCGCAAGCGGTATTTGAAGGTTAAAAGGCTGAGAGTTAGGAGGTTATTGTTCCTCTATGCTCCAAATGGACAAATTCCCTCTAACCTTAAACTTTAAGTTAAGCTTGCGAAACTAAAAATAGCAGATTAAAACTCGAAATAACACAAGGGCTGCGCCACCTCAGCGCGGCCCTTGTTTATTGCTTGGGCGTGCCTCCGTGTGCAGTTATTACTACATCTGTAGCACATTTGCCCACTCCTTAACCAGCTGATTATCTGCGGGCAATGGTCCCTAACTGTCAAACAATGCGGTTTCGTCAAAAGAATTTGTGGCCACCCCTAAAACCGGATATAGGGGGATTCATTTACCTATGTTACGCTCTGTTACTGAAAACTGTGAAACTGAATATTATCAGCAGCAGCCCAAGAAGAAAGTTAAGATATGCGATGAGATTACGTTTGCTCCCATACTTCCTTAGAGACCCACATCCTATTGCAATATTGCAGCAACCGATAATAAAAAATGTCGTGTTCATTACCACCATTATTTAACAGTCGTTTGTCTCTTTTTGAGGACGATGTAAGAGTCGGCTTTGGTGGAGTTTAGGCGTGTGATTGAGTCGTTTATGCAGTCGATGGTGTTCACGGCGGGGAGAATCTTTTTGAGTATTTCCTCGAGGTCCATATTGTCGCAGGCCATCTCGGTGGTAGAGATATCGGTCAGGTTGATTGAGTCCGCACTCTGATGATACTGACCGCCAATGTGATTGCAGTTGGTCATTATCCCGAATGTCTCATCTCTCCGGAAGTCAATGTAGGCAGCTGTTCTCTGCTCGATTTCGGAAGGACGGACATATGAAGAGTCGTTCTCGACAACATTCTCAATGTCCCATTGACCTTGGATATTGACGGCCGAGATTTCTTTGTCGTCAGCTTGGCTAACTTTGTAATTATCTGCGTTGTTTCCGCCTGCGCAGGAAGTGATGCCAATGAGGACGCAGATTATAAAGTATTTCCACATAATATTTCGCTTTTTGAATGATATTGTTGGTCCGTTTGATAAATAATAAACAATTTGAATCGCTCGCCGAGTTTTTGCGCACGGAGGGCGCTGAGTCACGGAGTTTTTGGTTAATATCTCTCGCCGACGGCGCAGAGATGGGATTATTTTACCGTCGCAAAACCTCTACGGCAGGTAACATTTCTGCTAACTTGTGCTAAAGAATTCCTCCGTGTCTTCGTGACTCCGGGCGCAAAACCTTCCGAGATGATTTATGCCGGGCGGAGTTTTTGGCGGTTGATTACAGTGGCCGCCAAAATGGAAACTCCCACGGCTGATGCGGCGATTGCGGCGCCTTTCCATCGTTTGGCCAGGGCGGCTTTGGCGGCCCGCCCCATGCGCTTCAGGCACGGTTCTTCAGGATTTTCCTGGCGCAGACGCTTATATTCAATTCCGGCTTGCAAAGCAATTACAGCCAAAAATGTACCTATCATTCCCATGGCCAGATGCTTCTGCGATTTGGGGTCTCGCATGATATCTTTTGTGTCGTTGAACGCTGATTTCCAACCACTGCGGCGCTGGGCGTTTGCCTCCTGGCGGGTAACTTTAGCCCATCCTTCGGGGTTTACTTCCGGGAGGTTGCCGTGGAATTTTTCGGCGTTATGATTGATCAGTTCCCGTACACTCGCTTCATTTCCGGCATCGGTGATGATAACCTGACCGGCGTAACGCTCTTTGCCATTTTTGAAAAGACTCGCAAGGACTGCTTCCGGTGTTTTCGCAGTTTTACACTGGCACGGAACACCATCTATAATAAAGTCGGCACCATTGGTCATCATGGGGACTTGTTCCACCTTATGGCCCTGAGCCCGCATCTTGCTTGCGAACAAGTCTTCGAAAGAGTAGCCGATGCCGGTGTTTATCTTGTATTTATTCTGCTCCGTCCTGGAACCATCGGCGTGTTTTTCGTCGCACGTCTGCCCCAGGTTCATATCCCGGAGGTTGCCATCGACGGGCTTGAGGATAAACCACACCCCGGACAGTGCACCTATATAGGCATATTTCTTCTCTTTCTTTTGCTCATCGGCTTTTGGTGATTTCTTTTCCATTTGAGGATTTACGAGCGATTCGAATGGCGACGATGCCGGTTTCGTTCTCGTTGACGCTGCAAAACTACGTTACAATTTCCGTGCCAATTAACCGATTTAGCCAGATTTTGGGTGTGGACAGGGAGGCGAATCTATTTTTGAAGAGATTTCCGCAAATTTTCTGAGTTACTTGGCATCGTTGGTGTGGACTCGGTTTGCAAGGAGGAATGTTTTTCTTTTTTTCGGGGACACGGTCATCCGAAAGGGACAAAATATACAATCCACGGAAAACTCAGCGAGTTAACCGTGGATTACTTGTAAGTGGCTGGTATCAGCCAGTATGGATTGCCGAAATATGGGGTAATCGGCTATAGTTCAGAGGGGTCTGGATATGCCTTTATCACTCCCACTCGATT
>CAYNHP010000020.1:0-34235 GCA_964397235.1 uncultured Bacteroides sp.
TGACCACGGCCATCGGCGGCAAGAAAAGGGAGCGGCCCCGGGCGGGGTGCTCCCTTGCTGTTATGGCGGATGTTGATTTGTTTACTTTGCCAGGGCGGCGGCGCGTTCGTAGAATTTGCGGATGTCGGTGCGGGTGGATGCTACGTAGGTGGGATAGTCGTCGAGGATTGTTTTGTAGCATTTTGCCTCGGCGGCATATTTGCCTTGGGCGTGGTAGATGTTTGCTTCTTTGATGAGGAAGAGGGGTACGATTTCGGGGTTTTTGTCGGCTTTGCTGATTGCGTCTTTGTAGCAGTCGAGGGCTTTATCGTACTGGTCGAGGTTTACGTAGCAGTCGCCCATGAGGGAGTATACGCCTGCGGGTGCGATTGAACCGCCGAGGTCGGCGTCGTCGAGGTATTTGAGGGCTTCTTCGTATTTGCCTTCTTTGTAGAGGCGGATGCCCATTTCGGCGGCGGCGCGGTTACCGCTCTTGTAGCCTGCTTTGGCGGCCTGGGCATAGAGTGCGGTTGCGATGGAGTCGTTCTGCTCGAGGTCGGCTTTTGCGACGAGTTCGTCGGCTTTGCGGCTTCCGTTCTGGGCTACGAGCATCCAGATGAGGATGATGATGATGATTGCGAATGCACCGATGGTGAGGCCTACGATGGTTTTTTTGTTTGCGCGGGCTTTGGCAACGAGTTCTTCGGACTGGTCGAGTTCCTCAGGGGTTACGTTATTTTTTTCCATTGTATCGTGTTGTATTTTTTACATGTGGGGGATGGCGCACCGGCGGGGGCACGCTTTCAGCTTGCAAAAGTAGTGTAAATTCCTTAATTATGAAAATTTTGAGCCTGCAATTTTTCATTTTCCCTTATAAAGTAGTAATTTTGCAATGTAAAACCTGCCTAACGAGACGGAAGATGAAAGAATTTGAGATAAATATCCCGGTTGTGAGCCTTGGTTACGATGAGCTATCGGAGGCTGAGCAGCATCTGGTTGCCAATGCGCGGGAGGCTGTGAAGGGTTCGTATGCGCCTTACAGCAATTTCCGCGTTGGAGCGGCCATAGCGCTGGACAACGGTGTGATTGCCCGGGGGGCGAACCAGGAGAATGTGGCTTTTCCTTCGGGGACATGTGCCGAGCGGTCGGCCTGCTTCTGGGCGGGCGCCAATTATCCGGAGGCGCGCTTTGAGATGATTGCTGTGTTTGCCATCGGCACCGACGGGCTGCCTACGCAACCGCCGACGGCTCCCTGCGGGGCCTGCCGCCAGGCGCTGCTGGAGTACGAAACGCTGGCCGGCCACGATGTGCCCGTGCTGCTGGCCGGGCGCGACGAGGTGTACCGTCTGCCGTCGGTCCGTTCGCTCCTTCCTCTTTCTTTTTCAGAATTCTAAACCCTTGAAATACAATGGATTTTATTGAAGAACTTACATGGCGCGGGATGATTCACACCGTGATGCCCGGCACCGATGAAGAACTTAAAAAAGGAATGACCACTGCCTACCTGGGCATCGACCCCACGGCAGACAGCCTCCACATAGGCCACCTGGTGGGCGTGATGATGCTCAAGCACTTCCAGCGCGCAGGCCACAAGCCCATCGCCCTGGTGGGTGGTGCTACGGGTATGATCGGCGACCCCTCCATGAAGAGCCAGGAGCGCAAACTCCTGGACGAGAAGACCTTGCGCCACAATCAGGAGGCCATCAAGAAGCAGCTCGGCAAGTTCCTCGACTTTGATTCCGATGCTCCCAATGCCGCCGAACTGGTCAATAACTACGACTGGATGAAGAACTTCTCCTTCCTGGATTTTATCCGCGACGTGGGTAAGCTTATCACCGTTAACTACATGATGGCCAAGGACTCTGTGAAGAAACGCCTCTCGGGGGAGAACCAGCAGGGCATGTCCTTTACCGAGTTCAGCTACCAGCTCGTGCAGGGCTACGACTTCCTGAACCTCTACCGGGAGAAGAACTGCAAGCTTCAACTGGGCGGCTCCGACCAGTGGGGTAACATGACCACGGGCACCGAGCTTATCCGCCGCACCCTCGACGGCGAGGCTTATGCCCTCACCTGCCCCCTGATCACCAAGGCCGACGGCGGCAAGTTCGGCAAGACCGAGAGCGGCAACGTGTGGCTCGACCCCCGCTATACTTCACCCTACAAGTTCTACCAGTTCTGGCTCAACGTCAGCGACGCCGACGCGGAGAAGTACATCAAAATCTTCACAGAGCTGCCCAAGGACGAAATCGAAGCCCTCGTAGCCGAGCAGGCCCAGGACCCCGGTCGCCGTCCGCTGCAGAAGCGTCTGGCTCAGGAGATCACCACCATGGTGCACTCCAAGGCTGACTACGAAGCTGCCGTCGAAGCCTCGCAGATACTCTTCAGCAACCATGCCGCCGACGCCCTGCGCAAGCTCGACGAGAACACCCTGCTTGACCTCTTCGAGGGCGTGCCCCAGTTCGAAGTGAGCCTCGACGACATCCGCGCCGGCATCAAACTCGGCGAGCTTCTGACGGACAAGGCCGCCGTGTTCCCCTCCAAGGGCGAATACCGCAAGATGGTTCAGGGTGGCGGCGTATCCATAAATAAGGAAAAGGTCACCGACCCCATGGCCGCCGCCAGCGAAGACATGCTTCTGAACGGCCGCTACATCATCGCCCAGAAAGGCAAGAAGAACTATTTCCTCCTCATCGCAAAATAACCCCTGCCCATATCCTGCAAAGCGGCCACCCTGCCCGGGCGGCCGCTTTTAATTATTTCAATTCTGAAGCACGAAGGGCGCCGGGGCGCCCTTGTGTTAGTAGACCATGCCGACGTTGTCGACGTAGAGCGTCATTCCGATGGTTCCGGTGTAGGGTTCGCCGCTGCCGGAGGAGAACATGACAATCATGTGGGTGGGGTCGGAGTTCTCGGTGTCCCAGCCAACTTCGTGGACGGGCACCATCTTGCCGTGGGAGTTGCGGGCATAGTAGCTGTGTTCCTCGGGGATGAGGTTCATGCCGGGCTTGTAGTAGCTCTCGCCGGTGATGTCGCCGTAGTGGATAGCCAGGCGGTGGTCATTGATCCAGCCGTCGGTGGCGCGACCGAGGAGTTCGCGGCCGGTGCCGACGCGCTTGGCGTAGATATTTCCTGCGGCATCTTCCCAGCGTTTCTGGAGGAATACGAACACTTCGGCTTTATCGCAGCCGGGGTTGGTCTTTTTTGAACCGAAGCCGCTGGAGTAGGTTATTTCGGGGTTGGAAGGGATGTCGAGGCGGTAGTCGTAGCGCATGGCTTTGGGATGCTTGGTGAATGGGACGCCCATTTCCATTTTTGAGTAGGGGTCGGATGTGCTCTTTACGGGTTCGAGCATCTTGCCCAGGAAGAGTGTACCTGCCACGAGGACGTCGACGTTTACGATACCAGCGGCGCGGCAGTGCTCGAGGCTGGTGGCAAGCTTTGCGCATTTATTTCCGGCGGTGCGTTCGTCGGGACTCACCACGGCACTCACCTTGGTGATACCCATGACCTTGGCCATGACGTTGGACGAGGCCCAGGGTGAGCCGCCCATGTTGGTGTAGGGCTGGTCGCCGGTGATGGTGCGTTCGGGCCCCACGGCGTAGCATTGTTTGGTCTGGCCGCCGATGATGCGGCTCTCTTTTATGTTGCGTGTGACCCAGGTGTTCATGTCGCCGTAAGGAAGCATCTCTACGGTTTGGGCTGATGTTATGAATGCGGCGCCGGCAATGGTGAGGATGGTGGTGATGAATTTTTTCATAAGAGGAGAGGTGTGTATTGAATTTCGATTTAATTTAAAAACACAGGTCCTTTGAAAATGTTCATACCCCTGCCTTGAAGCGCGGGAGCGGAAAAAGTAGTTAAAATATCCTAAATCACTCATTTACAATTGCACGTTATTGGATTTTGATGTACCTTTGCATGCAACTAAAAGTAAATAAGTGAATCATAGGTAGCATGCAATTGGCTGTGAAGTCAGTTGCATTGCGTTTTTTATTGCCTGCGGACAGTGCTTCCGGCGCGCAGGTAGTCATCGGATGCGGGAGCGATGTAGTCCGTCGGTATCCTCCTCATAATCAACGGCATATATTCACCGTCCAGTTCGAAAGGCAGGGACATGTTTACGATTGTTTTTGCCGAGGGGTTGAATCCAACCACGATGATGCTGCACTCCACGGCCTCGGCCTTTGGCAGGGTGAGTGTGCCTGAGGCGAAGCGGTCGCTGCGGAGGTGCACCCGGCTCAGGGGGTAGGTCCGCGAACCGGAGTCGATGATGCATGCCTGAGTCGGGTCGGCCCGGGACGCCGACAGCACCAGCGTTGTATCTGAAATCAGGACGAAATTGAGCGTGAGCGTATCTCCGGCCAGCGCGGCGTCGCGTAGGTGGACCAATACGCGTCCGAATTCGAGGTCGGGACCACCGGCGCGGTCGATTTTAACCTGACGCGTGGACCCTTTCTCCTCGGAGTACATCCGCTTCCAGAGGTTGCGCTGGCCCTTGTTTTCCTTGGCCGAGAGGAAGAAGAGCTTGCCCGTGGAGAGGCCAATGAGCTGTACGGCCTGGGCATCGGAGGTCCAGTCGATGGTGTTGGGGAGGTCGATGGTGTCGCCGGCCTGATACACACGGCTGTCGATGGTGATTTCGGGTGTGTTCAGGCGTAGGATTCTGAACTGTTCAGCATCGATGGTGCCGAATGTCAAAATTGATATTATCAGGGTTACAATCAGGCGTTTAAGCATAGCCGGAAATGTTATGTTTCAAACGATAAAAGAACGATATGGAGGAGAACACGAAGCCTGGCAGGAGTGCGCTGAATGAAAGCCCCCACAGCAGGTAGAGCGCGACCTTGATGGCCCACAGCACGGCCTCCCAGCCGATGAACGAAATGAGGAACTCCACCCACGGGTTGCCGACGCGCTTGAGTCGGATTCCGCGTCCGGTGAGCAGGCCGTAGGCAATGGCGGTGAAGAGAACGAGCATGAATGCCGCCAGCCACAGGTTGAGCCGGTGCCCTCCGCGCTCGAGGAGCTTGAAGGCGTAGTAATGGATGAGCGGGCCGGGGATGTCGCCGATGTAGCTGCCGTGGGTATCATTGTCGAAGTCGCCGATAATGAGCACCTTGCCGTCCATCATGCGCCGGAGGTCCTCGTCGGAGTGATGGGCAAGAACTTGCGAACTCAGGTAGGGGAGCTGCACCTCCCCGTCGGCCCCATAGTGTTGCGTGGCCTCGAAGGGAATGTCGACAAATTGGGTGTTTGTGCAGGGCCAGGAGCCGTCGGCGTAGAGCAGACCGCTGCCCTGCACCGAGCCCCCGTCCAGTTCGTGGTACATGCGCAGCGCCATCGACTCGTGCCCCTCCTGAAGGAATTCGTAGCGCGAAAAGCCCGACTGGCGCTTGCAGCGGAAGTCGCCGTAGGCCAGCTTGTCGGCCGGAAGCCCCTCGGCGGGGGTGAAGTCGGCACTCTCGCGGTGAGTCGGGATGACCAGACGCGGCAGGGAGTCCAGCAGGGCAAAGAGAGCTGAATCCTCCGGGCATTCGAGCCCGGCCTCGAAGCGGATATCCATCAGGATATAGCGATAGTTGGCCCCGGCGGCGATGCGAAGTAGACGCATAAGGGGGCGACGGGCAGTGACATCCACCATGCCGAGGGTGTCGCCGAAAACATCGCGCTTTGGCGCCAGCTGGCGGTCGCATGCCACATTGACGGCCATCTTATCCGAGTCGTCGTAGCGCCGTCCTCCGAAGATGAACGCGTAGGGCGAGAGGGTGTCCGAAGTGTCGAAAATCGGGAAAGAGAAATTGGCAGTAAGGTAATCAGCCACCACGAGCGCCAGCGCGATAGCCAGCGCCGAGAGCAGCTTGCGGATGTCCAACCTTCGTATCATCCTGCAAAGTTACAAAAATCCCTACATTCGCGCAAACGGGCCCAATTTTAGGGTTGGGCTTGGTTATTGGTGGATTTTTTGTAATTTTGTAGGTTGAATTAAGAATTTGCCATATGAATGGAGTAAAGCCAAAGAAGGCCTTGGGTCAACACTTCCTGACAGACCTTACGGTTGCGGAACGGATAGCGTCGACGGTGGCAGAGGTTGAGGGACCGATTCTCGAAATCGGCCCCGGCATGGGTGTGCTCACCCGCTTTTTGCTGGAGCAGCACCCGGCGTCGCAGCTCACGCTGGTCGAAATCGACGGCGAGAGTGTGGACTGGCTGGAAAGTCACCTGCCGGACCCGAAACCGCGCATCGTGAGCGGCGACTTCCTGCGGCTGGACCTGGACGAGCTTTATCCTGGTTCGGAAACGCTCTGCATCATAGGCAATTACCCTTACAACATCTCATCGCAGATATTTTTCCGCGTGCTGGACTATAAGGACCGGGTGAGCGTGTGCAGCGGGATGCTTCAGCGCGAAGTAGCCGAGCGCCTGGCGGCTCCTGCCGGCACCAAGGCACGCGGCATCCTGAGTGTGTTGCTTCAGGCCTACTATGATGTGAGCTATCTTTTCACGGTGAGCGAGCATGTGTTCAACCCGCCGCCTAAGGTCAAAAGCGGCGTAATCAAGATGGTGCGCAACGGCGTCGAAAGCCTGAGATGCGACGAAAAGCTGTTCAAAACGGTTGTGAAGACCACCTTCGGACAGCGCCGCAAGACAATCCGCAACAGTGTGCGCTCGCTGTTGCCTCCCGGGGTGGCTGTGGACACCCTACCCTACCTGACCATGCGACCGGAGCAGTTGACGGTCGACCAGTTTATCGAGCTCACGCTCGCAGTACAAAACCTCCGCTAAATCCCCAAGGATGAAAGAATACACCGAAGAAGATCTCAAACACCTGACCCAAATCCTTCAGGACAAGGACGTTGAGAGTATCCACCACGAGCTGGAGGACCTCCACCCGGCCGACATCGCCGAGCTCTACCAGCAGCTGGAGCTTGACGAGGCGGAGTACCTCTTCAGCCTGTTGGACGAGGAGACAGCGGCCGACGTGCTGATGGAGCTCGACGAGGACGACCGCCTCAAGCTCATCAGCGACATGCCGGCGGAGGAAATCGCCAAGCAGATCGACCACCTGGACACCGACGACGCCGTGGACCTCATCCAGCAGCTGGACCGCGAGGAACGCGACGAAATCCTCTCCCACATTGACGACGTGGAGCAGGCGGGCGACATCATCGACCTGCTGCAGTACGACGAGGACACTGCCGGCGGCCTCATGGGTACGGAAATGATTGTGGTGAACGAGAACTGGTCCATGCCCGAATGCATCAAGCAGATGCGCCTGCAGGCCGAGGATATGGACGAGATTTACTACGTCTACGTGGTTGACAACGACGATAAACTCAAGGGCACCTTCCCGCTGAAGCTCATGCTCACGCACCCGTCGGTTTCGAAAATCAAGCACGTGATGGAGGTTGACCCTGTGAGCGTGCGTGCCGAGACGCCCATCGACGAGGTGGCGCTGGACTTCGAGAAGTACGACCTGGTGGCCATGCCGGTGGTCGACTCCATAGGCCGGTTGCTGGGCCGCATCACAGTCGACGACGTGATGGACCATGTCCGCGAATCGAGTGAACGCGACTACCAGTTGGCCTCGGGTATCTCGTCGGACGTGGACGCCGACGACTCCGTGCTGGCCCAGACCAAGGCGCGCATACCCTGGCTGCTTATCGGCATCGGTTCGGGCCTGCTGGCATCGGTGATTCTGAGCACCTTTGAGGACCAGCTTCAGGCAGTTACGGCCCTGGCACTGTTCATTCCCATCATCGGTGGTACGGGCGGTAACGTGGGTGTGCAGGCATCGGCCATCGTGGTTCAGGGCCTGGCCAACGGTTCGCTGGACATCAAGGAATTCGGCAAGCAGCTTGGCAAGGAGGTGCTTATCGGGCTGCTTAATGCCACCATAATGTCGCTGGTGGTGCTGATTTACAACCTCATAACGCTCCCGGGCGACCTGGCGGTGACCTTCTCCGTGTCCGTTTCGCTGTTCATCGTGGTTATGTTCGCCACCCTGTTGGGCACCATAATACCGCTGACGCTTGAAAAGATACACATCAACCCGGCCTTGGCCACGGGGCCGTTCATCCAGATATCGAACGACATCGTTGGCCTTATTATATATGTGAACATCTCCACGATGTTCCTGCGGGCAATGACCAATGTGCCAATCTGACGCCCATGGCCTGGTTCCACACCGTTGAGTTCTACGTCATTCTGGCCTTCGTGGCGGCTGCCGTTGTGGCCCTTTGCGGGCGGCCGAGCAGTCGCGGAGCGGTGCAGACCCACCTCGTTGCGGGCACCCTGTTGCTGACCGAAGGTGCTGCGGAGGGACCGGCGGGTGTTGCTTTCCGCGTGGACGACCGCGGGCGCGTCGAGGTGTTCCGCTACGGGCTGCGGGGCGTCACCGACCGGGGGGCTTACAGCCTGGCCGTGAGCGTGTCGGGGTTCGACGTGACTGTGAAAGAGCGGACCGTGGGCGGACGTGGAAACGAGGCGGTGAGTTGCGCTACGGCCACTCTCGATTTCCTCGGCGCGGAGCGTTACCATTTTCAATATAAGGTGGAGGATTCTGCCCTGACCACCGCTTTCTACCTGACCATACGCCCGGGCGCCCGGGTTGACCGCTCGCTGGAGGCATGAATGTTCTGTACCACATCCTGGACAGTTTCACTACACTCATCGGCGGCTATCGTTGCGAAATCTGCAACCACCCCTTGCCCTACGGGCGCCTGGCCCTATGCACAGGATGCCTGCTCCAAATCCCGCGCACATTAATCCACCGCTCGCAGCCCAACCTCCTTAGCGAACTGCTGGCCAACGCCGTGGCGCCGGTGCACTTCGCCGGCGCATGGTTCTTCTACGACCCCCGGAGCCCGTGGGCCGACCTTGTGCGTGTGGGCAAATATTACAACCGCCCGGGCTACCTGCGGGAGCTTGGCCGGTTCTATGCCATGGAGCTAATGGCCGATGTACCCGATGCTATCGAGGCCATCGACGTGCTGCTGCCCATCCCGATGCACCCGCGCAAGGAGTTCAAGCGCGGCTACAATCAGGCCTATGAGTTAGCGTTGGGCATTTCGGACGTTACGGGTATTCCCATCGGAGATAACTTGCGGATGATCAGGGAGAAAGACACCCAAACCCATCGCGGGGTCGAGGAACGCCACGCCAACGTCAAGGGTATTTTCACCACCGACCACCCCGATGAACTGCAGGGGTTGAACGTGATGCTCGTGGACGACGTTATCACCACCGGGTCAACGATTTCCGAAGCCGCCCTTTCCATAGGGCGCAGCGGCGCCCGCCCGGCCACGCTCTCCATCCTGGCCCTGGCCATGCGCCACTGATTAAATTGAACACTTCACGCCTTGACAATCACTAAATCCGGATCACTCCCGGCCAGCTTATTTGCCAAATTCAAGAACTCAGCAAATCTTTCCTTGGTCCATATGTTAGCACTTACATAGAATGTGTAGGCGCCTACTTTTATAGACGGGAAACGATTGGTATAATTACCACGCGGCTGAGTAGGATATATGATTTCTTCTGTTGATTTCTTTCCTCCCCTCAAAGATGCCGGGAATGATTTGGTCAGACGGTCAAGAGTTTCATCGAACGTCATATTTTGGCCTAAATCTTGTTGGTTAGCCCATTTTTCAATGAAGGCCGGGACTATGGCAGATCTGCTCATTTTCTCCAAAGGTTTATCCTTAAAAGAATACTTTGTGGTGTCTCGTGTGAAATTGGCAGAAGATGCCTGTTCAGCTATCTCCCTGACATCGTCTGAGAATTCATCGTTGCTTGCTATGGCTGAAAGACAAGCTTTGATAAGGTCTTCATTATTGTTCCAAAAGTCCATTAGGAGTTTGGTTTCTTTTGCGCTCATTGCCATAATTATAGTTTTTTTATTATCATTATTACCTTCCTCGAGAGCAGGAATACTAAGACATTTCACATAGTCCTTTAAACGCATTTCATCTTCTCCGCTAAGGTTATGACTATTAAGAATCGGTTCTATCACGTGCGTGAGAAGGTCCTGATAAGACACGCGGATGAAATCTTCACATTCTATTTTTACTCCCTTTTCCCCTGAACCCGTCGTCTCTCTATCCGGACTCAACAGAATCATCAATCTATTCTTATCTTTATATTTGGACTCTAAGAAATCCTTATATTTTGCTGTCTGTCCTCTGCCGGTTTTGCCTTTTGTCTCTTTGGCTGAAACCTTATTTTCAACTATTACTATAAATTCCTCATCCTCAAAAATCTTGTCGGATTCAGAAAGTTTTTGTTGGCTCATGGGGATGATACACTTCATAAATATGTCAAACCGGCCTTTCTCGTCCTTCCCTTGCATGAACTCCTCCGGTTGGATATACGTCGCCATAATAGTAGAAGCGAGCAATATTTTTTGCAGGAATTCATCGTTATGACACTTATCCTGTTCAATTGCACGCTGGGCTATAAGCTGCAGGAAGAGTCTAAGGAATGAATCCCCGAGCGAATGATGGTTGCCGGGATTAAGGTAGTACGCAATGAAAGCGGAATGACTGTTTTCCTTCCTGGCGATATTCATAATTTGCCAAAAAGAAGGTGTATTGTAGAACTGTTTAACCTCATTCATTCTTTGATCGGTATTGAACGAACGGATTTGATTGATTCGTTTGAGATAGCTGGCAGTTTCTGAGAGGTCCATATCAATTAAATTAGATTTCGGGGCAAAGTTAATATTTTTTCACAATAGTCCATTTAGTTTTTGTAGAAAAATGATGTACAACAATCTCTCAAGGTCTCAGAGTTGCAAAGAATTTTTGCGGGAACATTGGCGGGCGGTTTTGTGTTATGATGATGGGGACGTAAGTACGTTCCTATAGTTTCAATTATTATGCAGAAATTCACAAAAATAGTCGCCACCATTTCGGACAAGCGTTGCGACGTCGATTTTATAAAAGAGCTTGTAGCCGCGGGCGTCAATGTGGTGCGCATGAACTCGGCCCATCTTGAGTACGAGGGCTTCAAGAAGATTGTTGAAAATGTGCGTGCGGCCGACAGCTCGCTGGCCATCATGATGGACACCAAGGGCCCGGAGGTGCGCACCACTCCCACCGTCACCGGCGAACCTATCGAGTTCCACACCGGCGACGTTGTGCGCGTTGTCGGGGACCCTGACGGGTTGACTTCCAACTCCGTTATCTATCTTAATTACAAGGATATAGCCAAGGTTGTAAAGCCGGGTACGCGAATGCTTATCGACGACGGCGAGACGGAGTTCCGCGTGGCATCCGTCAGCGGCGATTCCATAGAGGCCGTAGCGGAAAACGATGGAGCCGTGGGCTCGCGTAAGAGTGTGAACCTGCCCGGGGTGAGCCTGGACCTGCCGGCCGTAACCGACCGCGACCGCCGCAACATAGGCTACGCCGCCGAGCTGGGGGTTGACTTTATCGCCCACTCGTTCGTGCGCTCGGCCGCCGACGTGCATCAGGTGCAGGAAATCCTCGACGAACTCCATGTTCCGACAAAAATCATATCCAAGATAGAAAATCAGGAGGGTGTGGACAATTTCGACAGCATCCTCGAGGCTTCCTACGGCATCATGGTTGCCCGCGGCGACCTCGGCATCGAGGTGCCTGCGGAACGCATTCCGGGCATCCAGAACATGCTCATTAACAAGTGTATAAGTGCACATAAGCCTGTGATCGTGGCCACTCAGATGCTTCACACCATGATTGAGCACCCACGGCCTACGCGAGCCGAGATTTCCGACGTGGCCAACGCCGTTTACCAGCGTGCCGACGCCATGATGCTTTCGGGCGAAACGGCCTACGGGAAATACCCCGTGGAGGCCGTGCGCACCATGACCAGCGTGGCCAAGGAGGTTGAGGCATCCTTGCGGTCGAAGCTCGACATCCCCCCGCTGCCCGATGGCGACGTGACCTCCTTCCTGGCGCGCCAGGCAGTGCTTTCGGAGACGCGAGTCGGCACACGGGCCATTTTTACGGACGCTTTCACGGGCGTTTCGGCCCGCTTCATCGCTTCTTACCGAGGCAACAACCCGACTTTTGCCATCTGTCATAACCGCGAGGTGCAGCACTGGCTTGCACTGAGTTACGGCGTGACGGCCTACTATTTCCCCCATCAGGGCGACCAGGCTCCGCGCCACTCGGTGGACGCCGTGCGTCAGATTGTAGCCGACGACCATATCGGCCCCGAGGACCGCATAGCCTACCTCACCGGCACCCGCCGTGGGGCCCGTGCGCTCGAAATCCTCACCCCCTCGGAGATTCTTGACCCTGAGGCATAGCACGGCACATTTTCAAGATTTAACGGGATTAATCATGTTTCCGCGATTAATCCCGTTTTCTTATGGAATCCAGTAGTAGGGCGTCTTCAGTCGGTGGTCGGCCACCCATGATGCGAGTTCAGCCGTTGTCCGGACACCGTCGGCAATGACGGCTTCGTAGTACTCAACCCCATGATAGTCAGAGCCTTCGGTAGCAAATTTGAGTTCGAGGATGGTTTGGCGTTGCTCGGGCGTCATCACGGATACAATGCGGTCGGCCATGCGCTCGAAGTAGCCGTCGTAGGTGGTTCCGGCTTCGATGTGGATAATGTCGAACTGCCAGACCGAACCATCGCCGGCCCGATATCTGACGTGCCATGCAACGCAGTGTTCGTCAGTATGCAAACCATTTATACATTTGATTTCCAATACATTGGGATTCATGGCAACGCTCGCCATGATGGCAAAACTGCCCCGGGTGGTGACCCCGGAGGAGTAGACGTGGAGGTCGATGTCGCGGTGGGCAGCCAACAGGCCCATGCGCAGGGAGCCCACGAGGTTGACGCGGCACCCGGCTTGCTCCCAGACGCGGGCTATCTCGCTCTCGGCGAGCACTCTGCGCGCTGCGGCTTCGGCTGCAGCGGCGCGGGATAGGATTTCGGAATGATTCATCGAAGTTCAGGTTGGATAAATCTGCAAAGATAGGCAAAACATCCCACGCGTGCAAGTAAAAATAATCCTGCGTTTATTAAACCTCCGCTCCGCCGGGAGTGTTTGAAACATAGATAAAATTCATTTTATGCTTAAAGCCCACCTACCACATACCACCAACGACCGCACGGAAGAAACACTGATGCGGATCACCGAAGATATGGCCCGGCGCACTGACGACGAGATGCGGATGCAGCCCCGCGGCGAAGGTCACTACCCGTCGCTGGATGCCCTGCGCGAGATAGTACGCCTGGTCAAGAACATAATATTCCCCGATTTCTTCGACCGCCCGCGGTCCACGGAGGTGATTCGGCGCTACTTCATCGGGGTGGATATGGAGCAGCTGCACGACCTGCTCTACCGCGAAATCGGCCATGCGCTGGTGTTCGACTGCGAGCGGGAAGAGACCGAAGCGGAACTTCAGGGCTACAGCCTGGCGTCGCAATTCCTAACCAAGCTGCCCGAGCTTAAACGCCTGCTTTACAGCGACGTACAAGCGGTTGCCGACAGCGACCCGGCGGTGAAAAACTATGCCGAAATCATCCTGAGCTACCCTGTGGTTACGGCCATGGTTCACTACCGCGTGGCTCACGCGCTGGTTGAACTGGGCATCCCCGTAATACCTCGGATGATTACCGAAATGGCTCATTCGCTGACGGGTATCGACATCCACCCCGGGGCTAAAATCGGCGAATACTTTGCCATTGACCACGGCACTGGTGTGGTCATCGGCGAGACATGCATCATCGGTAGCCATGTGACGATATATCAAGGCGTTACACTCGGGGCCCGCAATTTCTCCTACGACGAGGCCGGTCATCCCATGAACGTTCCGCGTCATCCCATCCTTGAGGACCATGTGACGGTCTACGCCAACGCTACCGTGCTGGGGCGTGTCACCGTTGGCGCCGGGTCGGTAATCGGCGGCAACGTGTGGCTCACGGAGTCCGTGCCGCCCCACTCCCGCGTGGTTCAGAGCGACTGTTCCCGCGCAACCTTCACCAAATCCCCTAAAGCATGAAACTTAACCACTAAAACCTAAAAAAATGTCCAAAGTATATACATCATTGACCGAACTTGTAGGCAACACGCCCTTGCTCGAACTCACCAAAATTGAAAAGCTCAAAGACTTAAAGGCCAGTGTATTGGCCAAGCTGGAATCGTTCAACCCCGGCGGTAGCGTGAAGGACCGCGTGGCCCTCGCGATGATAGATGACGCCGAGGCTAACGGGCTGCTCAAGCCGGGAGCCATGATTATAGAGCCCACCAGCGGCAACACCGGCATCGGCCTGGCCTGGGTGTCGGTGGTGAAGGGCTACCGCCTCGTACTGACCATGCCCGACACCATGAGCATCGAGCGCCGTAAGCTCCTGGCAGCCCTGGGCGCCGAACTGGTCCTCACCCCCGGTAAGGAAGGCATGAAAGGTGCCATAGCCATGGCCGAAAAGCTCCATGCCGAAAACCCCGGCTCGCTGATCATGCACCAGTTCGACAACCCCTCCAATCCGGCGGCCCATATGCGCACCACGGCACAGGAAATCTGGCGCGACACCGCCGGGAAGGTCGACATCTTTGTGGCCGGCGTGGGCACCGGTGGTACCCTGAGCGGCACAGCCAAGGGGCTGAAGGCCCACAAGGGCGACATTGAGGCCGTTGCCGTGGAGCCCGAAACATCGGCTGTGCTCTCCGGCGGCACGGCCGGTCCGCACAAAATCCAGGGCATCGGCGCGGGCTTCATCCCCGGCAACTACGACGCCGAAGTGGTGGACCGCGTGGTGAAGGTCAGCGACGACGACGCCATGGCCGCCGCCCGGCTGCTGGCCCGCACCGAAGGGGTGCTCTGCGGCATTTCGTCCGGGGCGGCTCTCCATGTGGCAATCGAAATGGCCAAAGAACCCGCCATCGAGGGCAAGACCATCGTGGTACTATTACCCGACACCGGCGACCGCTATCTTTCCACCCCACTCTTCGACGCTTAAGAAATTTTCGGTTTAAGCCCACGTAAAATGTGACGTGGCGACCATAAATTACATAGCAGGCTATCATTCAGCCTATTGCAATCATCAAATCAGCTATTTCCCGGCTTGCGAGGTCCATGCGGACTCCGCAAGCTGATTTGCATTTGAAATTTTTTTTGGAAAAACGGCGGGGATTTTGTATTTTTGGGCCGACAACTCTTTTTGGTTGCGTTAAACATCATTATTATTATGGACATGCAAGAACCCCGTCCGGAAAACACCCCGATAGTTCCGGAGAATCCTACACACGAAGCCGAGGCCGCCGCAGCCGAGGCCGGAATGAACGAGCAAGCGGCTGCCGCTGCAACCCCCGAGCCCGATGCCGAACCCGAACTGGAGGTCGAACTCCTGATGTCGGAAGCTGAGGAAGAAGCCGAGGAGCCGGTAGCACGTCAGGAAATGACCCTCGAAACCCTCCTTGCCTCCGCACGCGAACTGTTGCAGAAAGAGGCCACGGAGCTTTCCATGGACGAGATTCGCAGGCTCCGCCAGCACACAGCCATGCTCCATAAACCCGCCGAGGCCGACCCCGAAGCAGAAGGAGCCCAGGGCGTGCCCACCGACCCCATCGTGGTGGAAATCAACGGCATAGTAGAGGATCTTCGCAATCGCAAAGCCGCTTGGGCTGCCGAAGTTGAAGCCACCCGCGCCGAGAACCTGCGCGTGAAGAACGAAATCATCGACCAAATCAATGCCCTGGCCGAGGATACCGACAATGTGAACCGCACCTTCCCCCGCTACCTCGAACTGCAGTCGCAATTCAACGCCACCGGCGACGTGGCTCCCACGGAGGAAACAGCCCTCTGGAAGCGATTCCAGGAAGCCCGCGAACGCTACTCCGACAACCTCAAGATAAACAAGGAGCTGCGCGACTACGACTTCAAGAAGAACCTCGAAGAAAAAGAAGGTCTGCTGGCCGAAGCCGTAGAACTCGGTGCGCACGAGGACGTAATCCTGGCCTACCGCCGCCTGCAGGAGCTCCACAACAAGTGGCGCCAGATCGGCCCTGTGGCTAAAGAGTTGCGCGATGAAATATGGAATAAATTCCGCGACGCCTCCGCCGAGGTCAACAAGCGCTACCAGGCCTTCTTTGAAGCCCGCAAAGCCCGAGAGGCCGAGAACGAAGCCGGCAAGACCGCCCTTTGTGAAAAAGTTGAGGCCATCGACCTGACGGCGCCCAACAGCTACGCCCGCTGGGACGAACTTACCAAGGAAGTGATGGACCTTCAGGAGCAGTGGCGTGGCTTCGGATTCGCGCCCAAGAAGGTGAACCGCAGCCTTTTCGCCCGCTTCCGCGCGGCTTGCGACGCCTTCTTCGCCGCCAAGGCCGACTACTACCGCACCACCCGCGAGAGCCTCAACGCCAACCTCGAACGCAAGCAGGCCCTGGCCTCCCGCGCCGAAGAACTCGCCACAAGCACCGACTGGAAAAAGGCCGGCGACGAGCTCATGGACATGCAGAAAGAGTGGAAAACCATCGGCGCAATCCCCAAAAAGTACTCCGACGCCCTTTGGAAACGCTTCACCACTGCCTGCGATGCCTTCTTTGCCGCCAAGAAAAAGGCCGGCAGCGGCACCCGCGCCACCGAAGCCGCCAACCTGCGGATCAAACGCGAAATAATCGGTAACATTTCAGCTCTCACTGCCGAAGGCGTCGACAAGGACACCGCCGTCGAGGAACTCCGCAAGCTCCAGACACAGTGGCAGGAGACGGGCCATGTTCCTTTCCGCGAGAAAGATAAGATTCAGATGGCTTACCGCGACGCCGTGGATGCCGTCCGCGCCCAATTCGAACTGGCACGCAAGCGCGACCGCCGTCAGCGTTTCGAGGCCTCCGTGGCTGAAATCGAAGGCGACGACAATAAGGTGTACCGTGAGCGCGAGCGCCTTATGCGCATCGCCGAAAGCCGCCGGAACGACCTCCGCACCTACGAGAACAACCTCGGTTTCCTCTCGGCCAAGAGCAAGAGCGGCGACTCCCTCATGCGCGACATGAACCGTCGCATCGAAGCCCTCAAGGCCGACATCGCCGACCTCGAAGAGAAAATCAAAATCCTGGACTCCAAGCTGAGCTAAGCCTTACATGACCACCCCTTCCGGACGAGGAAAATATATCAACTTTATTTTCGGCGTCGGGGACGTTGCCATCGTAAACCTCCTGTTCTGGCTCACCATCCTGGTGTTTCCGGAAATACGGAGCCACCACGCAACCCTCCGCCAGCTGTGGCTGTTGGTCAACGTGAGTGTGCTGCCGGTGCTGTACATGTTCAAAGGGCATCACGTGGAGCACCGCGTGGTGCACATGGACATAGTGATGCGCAAGGCCTTCACGGCCGTGCTGGTCCACGCTCTGGTGTTCCTGTCGCTGATTGCCTTCCTGGACATATCCACAATGCCCGGGCGGGCCTACGTGTTCTTCTACTCGCTGATGCTGGTGGTGTTCGTAGTGTTCCGCGTAGTGGCTCATTTCGTGCTGAAAATGTACCGCAAACGTGGCTACAACTACGCGGTGGCGGTCATTGTAGGAACCGGGCCCAACGCTCTGCGACTCTACAAGGAGATTGAGCGCGACCTCAGCTACGGCTTCCGAGTGGATGCCTTTTTCGACGACGACCCGGCGGCCAAAGCCCCGGACGGCGTGCCTCTGCTACCGCTGTCGGAGTTGCCCGCTTTTCTGGACCGCCATGAGGTGAACGACGTTTACTATACCCTTTCGGGGCAGTCGGAGAGTCTGGCCGAAGTGGCCAAGCTGGCCGACGACAATGTGGCCAACCTCTACTACGTGCCCCAGATTCCGGGCACCTTCATGCGCCGGTTGCAGCTGCATTCGGTGGGGTCGGTGCCGGTGCTTTCGGTGCTCCGCAATCCGCTGGCCAACGTGTTCAACCGCGCCCTCAAGCGGGGCTTCGACCTGGCGTTCTCCTCGGCCTTCCTGGTTGTTTATCCGTTGATTTACGTCCCGGTGGCAATCGCCATCAAACTCACCTCGCCCGGGCCCGTCTACTTCAAGCAGCAGCGCACGGGCTACCGAGGCAAGAATTTCACCTGCTATAAGTTCCGCACCATGCGCGTCAACGCCGGTGCAGACACCAATCAGGCAACCAAGGACGACCCCCGCAAAACGCGCCTGGGCGACTTCCTGCGCCGCACATCCATCGACGAGCTGCCGCAGTTCATCAACGTGTTCAAGGGCGACATGTCCGTGGTCGGACCCCGGCCCCATATGCTTAAACACACCGAGGACTACTCGCGGATTGTCGACCGATACATGGTGCGCCACGCCGTCAAGCCCGGCATCACCGGCCTGGCCCAGGTCAAGGGCTACCGCGGCGCAACCGACGAGCTGTGGAAAATGGAAAAACGCGTGGAATTCGACGTGTATTACATCGAAAACTGGAGTATCTTCCAGGATATCAAGATAATAATCCGCACGGTGATGAACGCATTCGCCGGCGACAAAAACGCTTATTGACCCCAAGGTCAGCCCCATAACCTTGTAACCTCCTAACCTCTTAACCTAACCATTTGCTTACCATCTACAAAGCGTCGGCCGGGTCGGGCAAGACCTACAACCTGGCTCTGAGTTATATCCGCCACCTGCTGGGCTACCGCACCGGCACCGATGGCCACATTCGCCCCTACAAGGGTGACACTGCGCGCAACCACCGCTCCATCCTGGCCATAACATTCACCAACGCGGCCACCGAGGAAATGAAGACTCGCATCGTCAAGCGTCTGGCCCAATTGGCTCAGGACCCGGCTTCCAGCGACTATATCCAGAACCTCACCGACCTCTTCGGGGTGGACGCGGACGTCATCCGTCAGGCCGCACGCCATGCCCTGTCCGAGCTCCTGTACGACTACTCCAACTTCTTCGTCAGCACCATCGACTCGTTTTTTCAGACCGTGCTGCGCACCTTCGCACGCGAGGTGGACCAGCAAGGCGACTATGAGCTCTCCCTGGAGCAGAAAACCATTATCCCTGAGGTAATTGCGCTTATGCTCGAGGAGCTCAACCGCATGCCCGACCACCTCAACTCTCCCCTGTACCGGTGGATTGTGAACAAGAGCATCTCCACCACCGAGGCCGGGAAGGCACCCAACTTCTTCGACCGCGAAGGGGCGTTGATGTCCAATCTGGCTCAGGAAGTGGACAATTCCATGGAGGAGGTATACCATTCCTACGGCCATCAGCTCGACGATTATCTCGCTGACCCAAGCCGCCTGGCCGACTTTATTTCCGAGCTCGAGCAGCGCATCAAAACCATCAGGAGCACCGTCAAATCCAAGGCCCGTGCAATCGAAAATATGCTCAAGGCAAATGAGTTCGATGGAATTAACTCGATTTTTTCACGTGTCGTAAAGTTAGGAGCCCAGGGCAGACCATTTAATTCAGCCGACTTCGAAAAAAAGACTTTCATCAGCATCCTCGATGATGGCAAAAAGGTTGCCAGCGGAGCCGCCAGATTCCGCAAAAAGCTCCCCCATGAAGTTCAGGAAGAACTTTTCACCGCCGCGCAGGATTATTGCATTTATGTCACAACCGTAATCAAAACCCTGGACTTTTACGAGCTTCTTCTGGACGGAGCCACGCATCTGCAGTTCATCGCCCTTTTCCGCAGCGAACTTGCCAAATATCTGCGCGAGAACAACACACTGCTCATATCCGACACCGGGGAGCTGCTCAAACGCATCATCTCCGATCAGGAAATGCCGTTCATCTACGAGCGCCTGGGCATGCGGCTGACCTCGCTCCTCATTGACGAGTTTCAGGACACGTCCAAACTCCAGTGGCATAACCTCAAGCCGCTCATAACCAACAGCATATCGCAAGGCGAGAGCCTGATTATCGGCGATGTGAAGCAGTCGATCTACCGGTTCCGCAACTCCGACAGCTCTCTGCTGGACCATCAGGTGCAGGAGGACAAGGAAATTGAACCTTTCGTCATCCATCGCGGGACGGCGCCGGTCGATAACACCAACCGCCGCAGCGCCCACGACATTGTCCGCTTCAACAACACCTTCTTCCACTATGTGGCCGAGCAGATGCACCTTTCTCCCTATGGAGGTGTCATTCAGGAACTTGACCCCAAAAAGAACGAACCCGCTTCCATTTCAATCACCATTTCCACCAAGACCAAGGACGCTCTGGATAAAGAGAAGAACCTGGCCTGGCGCATGAATTCCCTCGCAGAGAAAATTCTGGACCAGCACGAGCGCGGCTACCGCTGGAAAGACATCGCCATCCTGGTTGGCACACATGCGCAGGGAGCAGAGGTAATCACCTATTTTTTAGAACATTACCCCCAAATACGACTCCTCTCGAACGAGTCGCTGCTTCTGAGCAGTTCGCCGGCAGTGCGCACCATCATGAGCGTGCTGGCTCTGGTGGCCCGCGATGTGGTGGAGAATCCGCGCATAAAGGCGTCGGAGGACGGCGGCGACCCTGACGAGGCTAATACTACTGCCATTCACGACAAAAACGACCTCACCACCCTGCTTACGCGATTCAATTACCATCGCTCTCGCGGCCTCACACACCAGGACGCCCTCAAGGAGGCTCTGGAGCAGGTGGAAGGAACCGGCACCGATTCCCTCAAAGACCGAGTGCGCAACATCCGCGAAAAAAAATCCACCAATCTGGTGGCTCTCATTGAAAACATCATAGCCGCGGAAATCAGCGAGGCCGAGCGCAAGAATCAAATCGCCTTCCTGACGGCACTCCAGGACCGGGCCACAGCGCATTGCCTTGGCCCCGACCCGTCGGTGGCGGCTTTCATAAGGGCCTACGAATTGAATGTGAACAAATGGGCCATCAAGGCGCCGAACTTGCTGGATGCCGTGAAAGTGATGACCATCCACGCGTCCAAAGGCCTCGAGTGGCCATGCGTGCACGTTCCTTTTGCAAACTGGAAGTTCAACAACGAAAAAGCCAGGTGGTTCGTGCTCGATGAAGGTCTACCGGCCCAAAAGGGCATCACCACCGAAGGGTTTGACCCCGCTATCGTGCCTCCGATTCTGCGCCTTGATTTCAAAAATGGCAGCATACTCTTTCAGGCTCCGAGTTTCAGCAAGGCTGCCGCAGAGAACAAAGCCGCCGACGAGCTGGATAACCTTAACAAGCTTTATGTTGCCTTTACCCGCGCAGGACGCGAGCTCAATGTGCTCTTTCAAAGCGGCATAGCCCCCGGACCCGACTACACCATAGGTCAGGCCCTTACATTCTTCACCAACTTCAATGGCGCGGAAATCACGGACCCGCGCATGATGCCGATTACGATTACCCAGGAGGATGAAACCGAGGCCCACGGGCCGCTCACTGTCTTCAACTACCAAACCGGGGGTGCCCTCGCCCGGTATGACGCGGCCGAAAAGGACACCGACGAAGTTGAAGTAAAGTCGCCCTACATCGCCATACCCCGTCCTGAATTGGGCAACCTCATTGCCATTGAAGACCTTGCCACCATCGACGACCTCAACATCGGCATCGAGCAACCCAAGGAGGTGGCCGACGAAAGGGAGGCGGCGCAGGCAGCCATCAGTTCGGCGGTATACAAGGCCGCCGTCAGAGGTATTCATCTGCACTCGGTCCTGGCCGACATGGAAACGATCCACGACCTTGACCGGGCTCTCAACCGCCTCAAAATCAGCCATAAAATCGCCGACGACGTTATGGACAAATATCGCACCATCCTCGAAGATGCCTTTGCCAAGACGCCACGTGCACGCCAGTGGTTCGACCCGGCAAACAAGGTATGGAACGAGCAGAGTTTCTTCGACCCCGAAGCAGATGAGAAGAAGGGACAGGTTCTGCGTCCCGACCGCATTGTTCAACGTCCCGACGGCTCCATCGTTGTAGTTGACTATAAATTCGTTAACCGTCCCACCGACCAGCAGCAGGAGGAATTCCACCGCCAGGTGTCGGGCTACGTCACACTCCTGATGCGCATGGGCTTCAGCAATGTTTCAGGTGCAATCTGGTACCCTAAGAGCCATCGAATAATGGACGTCAAACCTTAAAGCATCACTTTAATCACACCTCCGTGGCAATATTCACAATAAATTATCGTTCAAATAATTAGACAACTCTCCTTAAAGTATACTTTAATTCATATGAACTGTAGACTCCTTATCACCTTCTCTCTGACAGTACTGCTTGGGGCTGCCCGTGCGCTGGCTTGCACGAGCCTCATCGCAACTCCAGGGGCTACCGCCGAGGGCTCGTCGATGGTTACCTATGCGGCCGACGCCCACACCCTCTACGGGGCACTCTACCACCAGCCGGCGGCTGACCACGCTCCCGGCACCATGCGCGAAGTGCGCGACTGGGACACCGGCGCCCACCGGGGTTACATCCCCGAGGTGGCCCACACCTATTCTACCGTCGGCAACATGAACGAGCACGGCCTCACCATCGCCGAAAGTACCTGGGGCGGTCGTCCCGAACTCGAAGGCTCCGGCATGATTGACTACGGTTCGCTCATATATATCACTCTGCAGCGCGCCCGCACCGCCCGCGAGGCCATCGACGTGATGACGCAGCTTATCAACGACTATGGTTATGGCTCAGAAGGTGAATCGTTCTCCATTGCAGACCCTAACGAGGTGTGGATCATGGAGTTAATCGGCAAGGGCAAAGCCGACAAGGGTGCCGTTTGGGTTGCCCGTCGCGTACCCGACGGATATATCTCCGGCCATGCGAACCACTCGCGCATCCACACCTTCCCCCTCAATGACCCCGAGACGCTTTACTCGCCGGACGTCATCACTTTTGCCCGCGAACAGGGGCTCTACGACGGAGCCGACGAGGATTTCGACTTCTCCCGCACCTACGCCATCACCGACGTGCTGGCTCTGCGCGGTTGCGACGCACGAGTGTGGAGCTATTTCCGTCGTTTCACCCCCGAAGGCGAGATGGATGCCTACACGCCGTGGATTCTCAAAGGCGAGGGCGAAGTGATGCCCATCTGGGTCAAGCCCGATAAGAAACTCACTGCCAACGACTTGAAGTGGATGATGCGCGACCACTTCGAAGGCACAATCCTCGACATGACCACCGACATCGGCGCCGGTCCTTTCGAGGTACCCTACCGCTGGCGCCCCATGGGCTTTGTGGTTGACGGCAAGGAATATACCCACGAACGCGCCATCGCAACCCAGCAGACGGGCTTCTCCTTCGTGGCCGACATGAACGCCGGTCGGCCCGATGCCGCAGCCGGAATCCTATGGTTCGGGGTGGACGACGCCAACACCTGCGCATACGTCCCCGTGTTCTCCTCGCTCCAAAGCGTGCCACGCTCACTGGACGAAAAAACCGCCGACCTTCTCACCCTCAACTGGGACTCCATGTTCTGGGTCAACAACTATGTGGCCAATCAGGCTTACAACCGCTATAGCCAGATGATTCCCGACATCCGCCGGGTGCAGTCGGACCTCGAACAAGCCATGGAAACAGCTGCCGACCAGGCGGTTGTAACTGTCAAGCCCATGTCCGATGCCGAGGCTGCGGAATATCTCAACGCCCTGACCAACTACTGGGCCGAGAAAACCACTGAGGACTATCATCGCCTCGGCGACTACCTGCTGGTGAAATATCTCGACGGGAATATCAAAAAGGAAAAGGACGGCCAGTTCGAACGTAATCCGCAGGGTGTACCCGTACAGCCTACCTTCGGCGGCTACAACGAACGCTACTTCCGCTCCATCGCTGAATCCACAGGCGACCGTTTCATCGTCGGCGACAGCAAGGAATAAACTGCCTGACGCAAAACGCAACAATAAAATGAGGGGTGGATTGCCGTCCACCCCTCATTTTGCGTATTTATCTTTCAAAACGGTCTACGCGGTTCTCCGAAAGAATTTTTTTGTCGCCTTCGAATACGGTGAGCTCGTCGACTTCGGCACCCGGGTGAATACGGTACTCAAAACTGCCGTTGAAGAATGAATAAGTGTTTTCCGCTGGGTCGTAATTGCCGTTGAAAAGAACAATGTCGGGCTGCCCGACCATGGAAAGCTCGTCGCTCCAGGAGGCGTAGCGATAGGAGCCGTCATCGAGGCGGTCGATGCGCACCATGAATTGGGGCGTGGCAAACATAACCTCCAGGTTCTTGAAGTGCCGCAGGGTGGGATGGAGCCAGAAACCTCCGTCTTCGCCTCCGTAGACATACATGCCGTTCTCGAGGGTGTAAAGGTTGTAGCGGTCGGTAATGCTGTTATCCACAACTACAGGCACATAGAGAGTACGGGCGGTTGCATCGTAATTGTATATCCACTTAAATCCGGCGCCGTCGGTGCGCTCATACCAATTCCAGGGGTCATATTCCCGCCAGGTGACATTCCGGTCTGCACCGGCATTGGCCTCACCCGGGAACACGTTCAGGCTCACAATTTGGCCGTCTGCTATTTGAACAGGAACCACCATGGCATACTCCAAGTTGGTGGCTTCGCCGGCATAGGCGTTGACCAGATAGTAAGTACCGTTCTTAATCGTGGGCGCTGTCACAATTTTGGAAACAGCGCAGCCCGGGCCGGCATCGTCCTGCCCGGGGGTGACGAAGTCAAGGATAGAGCCCCGGTAGGCGTAGGGTTCTCCGCCATCGCGGAACTGAATCACATTTTCCCAGTCGGGCATCGCATCGCCCATGCCCGTGTCCCAGTAGTAATAGCGCAGGTTGCCGTCGTCGGAAGTGGTTATGTGGAGGTAGCCGCTGTCCACCATCGCCTTAAAGTCATAGTCGAGCGTCGCCGGGTCGTGCTCCAGCAAGGTTACCAGCGCGTCCATTGGGCGCAAGTCAGGCGTGTCCGATTCCGACTCAAGCCGGGCAATTATCTTGCTCTCAGCCTCTTGCAAGGTCGAATAGTCAAATCCCAATTCGTCGGAGAGCACCTTCTTTTCAACCGGTAGCACTACGGGCACAGTCTTTTTGTAGTTACCTTTGGGGCACCCTGACGCCAAAAAAACGAATGAAGAAATGAGCAGAAGCTCTATGGCACGACTTAAGAGTTTCATATGATAAGGAAATGTGATGATTGGCTACTGACAAAATTACGAAAAACCAACAAACTATTCAAACAATCAATATCACATTTCCGTTACATTTAACTCCTTAACCCCAGTCAATCCTGATTTATCGGGATTAATCATGATGCATCTCGATAAATCACGATTCATCAGGCATCAGGCCGAGACTTGGACGGGGATGCCGGTGGCGGCCTGGATGCGGGCGCCGATGGCTTCCATTTCGGGCCGGGGGATGCGGTGGAGGTTGACGGCCGGGCTTGGGCGGTCGATGGTGTAAATCATTATCTGCGACGGGTTTATACGCCGGTATGCTTCTATGAGGGCATCCACTTCGGCGTCCGTAGTATTGTCAACCTTTACGCCTTCATGCTCACCGCGGGCAAACATGGTCTGGACGATGCCCTGCTTGCCGAAACGGCTTATGCGGTCTATAGTGTCGGCCAGGTCATAGCCCGGATTGGGGCGGTCGAGAGCACGAACGGTGGATTCTATGGCGCTGTCGAGCTTCAGGATGTTGTTGTCCACCTTGCTCAGTGCGCGGAATACGCTCTCCGAGGCAAGACGGGTGGCATTGGTCAGCACGCTTACCTTTGCCTGGGGAAAATACTTGTCGCGCAGGGCCATGGTCCCGTCAATAACCGCCTCAAACTGAGGATGTAACGTCGGTTCGCCATTGCCGGAGAAGGTAATGACATCCAGGTTCTGCCCTTCCTCCCTCATCTGTACCAGTTTTGCTTCGAGTTGTTGCATAGTCCCTTCAAGGGTAGCCATACCCGTGGTTCCCGGTCCCTGCGCATTGAATCCGGCTTCGCAGTAGAGGCAGTCGAAGGAGCAGATTTTGCCGTCGTTGGGGGTGAGGTTTACGCCCAGCGAAGTGCCTAAGCGGCGGCTGTGGATGGGGCCGAATATTGTGGAGTGGAACATAACCGTCTGCATAGCTTATCGTATTTGAGTTTCGAAAGGTTTATAAATCAAATAATTACACTGAACTCTCAGAATTTGGATGTGAACCAACGCGAGGCCAGACCAATAATCAGACCCACGCAGGCGATTGTGGCCAGGACGATGCCCACGTCGGAGGCCAGCACGTGGACTGGGTAAACGCTGGTGGTCAGTGCCGAAGGGTCGGCGTTGAGCTTTATCAACCCCAGGTGTTCCTGGGCCAGCGACAGTGCGACACCGAGCAGGACTCCGATTGCGCCGCCGATGGCCGTGATGAGGAAACCCTGCCACACAAAGATGGTTCGCAGGCTCCCGCTCCGGGCTCCAAGGGCGCGTAGGGTGGACATGTCGTCGCGTTTTTCAATCACCAGCAGGCTCAGCGTGGATATGATATTGAATGCTGCGATTATCAGGATAAAGGCCAGCATGAGGAATGTCACCCATTTTTCGACGGCAATCATGCGGAAAGTTTCGTGCTGCTGGGCCACACGTGTAAGCACCTGGAAATCAGGACCGAGTACTTGCTCTACGCGCGCCTTTACAGCCGATGCTGAAGCTTCCGGCGCCACGGCGATGCCAATCGACGACGCCTCGGCGCAGTTGTAGTCCAGCATACTCCGGAGGGTGTCGAGCGCCACAACAACAAAATCGGCGTCGTACTCCGCCTGGTTGACGCGGAACACGCCACTGACCGCTACCTCCCGACGCCGATAAGCGGCGGCGGGGTTGGCCGGATTTATACGGACATTTCGCCGGGGAATATAAATCTCCGCCTGCGGTATGGGCTCGGGGCGCAGACGAGTGTCCATGGCCACTCCGACAGCTAACTGAACGCACGGCACGTTCCAGGGCTCCGGGAGGGCAGCGGTGTATACGCCGTCGATGATAATCGAATCAATATCTGCCACCTCCGTTGCGCCAACGGCGTCAAGGCCTTGCAAACGAACGGCCATCTGGGCTCCGGGCGCAACTATCAGCGCGCGCTCCGTCAGCGCCGGAGCCGCCGCCCGCACACCTTCAAGCGCCGCAATCCGCTCGGCCAAAGAATCGGCATCGGCGAACACCTTGCCTTGTGCCGGGACAACTTTGAGGTCAGGGTCGAAAGCCGAAAGATTGCGCATGGCCAGGTCGGCAAAGCCGTTGAACACGCTCAGTACCACCACAATAGCCGCAGTGGCCACCGCCACGCCTCCGAGGGAGACGATGGAGATGACGTTCACGGCCTTGTGCGATTTTTTGGAGAAGAGGTATCGGAGGGCGATGCGCAGGCTGAGCATATGCGTGCTCTTTACTTGGCCAGCAGGTTGTCGATGTTCTCCAGATAGTCGATGGAGTCGTCGAGGTAGAATGACAACTCTGGCGTCTTACGCAGCTGGAAACGCACTTTCTGCGCCAGTTCGTAGCGGATGGTCTTGGCCGAGGCCTGGATGGACTCCATCACCTCCTGTGCTTTGTCGGAGGGAAACACCGAGAGGTAGGCACGGGCAATGGAGAGGTCGGGCGAAACGCGGACTGTGCTCACCGACACGATGGTGCCATGGGTTTTGGCGGTCTGCTGACGGAATATTTCGCTTAATTCTTTCTGGAGCAGGCGTGATATCTTTGCTTGACGTGTAGATTCCATAATTTGTTGGTTTTATGTTATTTAATTCTTTCGCGGCTTAAGGTTGAAGAGCCATCCGGTAGGTAAAGCCATTATCCATTAAGCTCTAAACCTTTAACCTAATATTAAACATTTTTCGAGGCTTTAAAGTTGAGCATCCGGGTGTAGATGTCGGCTGCTGTGGCATCGGCGGCGTCCTGTGTGCCAAGGATTCGCCGGATTCGGGCGTAGCCCTCAAGTTGCGCGGTACGAACCGGGGTATCGGGAATAAGGGGAGCCAGGCGGTCGGAAATGAGCGACGGCGTGCATTGGTGCAGCAACATTTCAGGCACCACCTCGGCGTCGGCAATGAGGTTGGGAAGCGACACGAATTCGACGTTGAGCAACCGCTTCATCACTTCGTAGCTCACCCGCGAGCCGTTGGAGCGGTAGCACACCACCTGCGGCACCCCCACCAGGGCTGCCTCCAGCGTGGCGGTGCCCGATGTTACCAGAGCCGCGTGCATATGCTTGAGGATGTGTGCCGCCTCGGGTTCGCGGATCACGGGGCAATCGACCGTCGCGCCGTACTCCTTATATAATTCATCGTCGATTCCGGGCGCACCCACTATGACCGGACGGCACTGCACAAAGGGGTGCACAGCCTTGATCATGATGGGCAGGTTGTTGCGGATTTCGCTCACTCGGCTCCCGGGCATGAGGGCAATCATGCGGCGGTCGCGCAAGCGGTGACGTTTGAGAAATTCCTCGCGGGTGGGCGCCGTCTCCAATGCCCTGTCAATTTCCCCCACCGACGGGTTGCCCACGTAGATGCTGTGGAAGTCGTGGCGGGCATAGAAATCGGGTTCGAAGGGCAGGATGGAGTAGACCTGCTCCACGTCGCGCCTAATGGTCTTGACGCGCCACGATTTCCAGGCCCATATCTTGGGCGAGATGAAGTAGAACACCGGGATGCCCGCCCTGTGAGCCTCAGCGCCGACTTTGAGGTTGAAGCTCGGGTAGTCCACCAGGATTACGGCGTCGGGCTTTGTGGCCGGGAGCACCGCCTTGGCCATATTGAGATTGTGGCGCACGGTGCTCAGGTTGCGAATCACTTCCGAGAACCCCATGAAGGCCATGTCGCGGTAGTGAATCAGCGGCTTGCAACCGGCCTGCGCCTCCATGTGGTCACCCCCGAGGAAGACGAAGCGCGCCCGGGGGTCCTGCTCCTTCAGGGCGGCGATGAGATGCGAAGCGTGGAGGTCGCCGGACGCCTCTCCGGCTATGAGGTAGTACAGCATCGCCTTAACGTTTTCGTTGAAAAAAATCGCGCATCAGAGCCGCGCACTCCTCCCGGCGCACACCCCACACCACCTGCGTGCGCGGGTGCAGCGGTGAGGCGCCCTCGCGCAGTATCGACGTGAACCCCCGCTTAGGATCCTCCGTGCCGATGACCACGCGTCCCGGACGTGCCCACCCGATAGCTCCGGCGCACATGGGGCACGGCTCAACGGTGACGTACAAGGTGCAGTCAGTCAGGAATTTACCCCCGAGGGCCTGTGAGGCGGCGCTGATGGCCATCATTTCGGCATGTGCAGTCACATCATTCAGCGCCTCGGTGCGGTTATGCCCTTTGCCGACGATTCGCCCGCCTGAAGTTACAACGACGGCACCGACGGGGACTTCGTCCTCCTCGGCGGCCATGCGGGCCTCCGAAAGAGCCAGGTTCATGTAGAAGGCATCGGTCAGCAGGTTCAGTTCGTCTGTGCTCATACAATATCGATGGTCATGCCCTCGTTGGAGGCGATTACGCGCGGGAATACTTCAAGAGCCTGGTCTACAAGCACTTGTTCGTCGACATAGCGCTGGGAATAGTGCCCCAGCACGAGGGTACCCGCATCGGCGAGCCGGGCAATCTCTGCAGCCTGGCGGGCCGTGGAGTGCATGTACTGGCGGGCGAAAGCTACGGCCTCGTCGCCGTAGGTGGCCTCGTGGTAGAGGTAGGTTGCGCCACGGACGGCTTCTGCCACGGCCGGATTGAAAGCCGTGTCGGAACAGTAGGCGTAGGAGCAGGAAGGGTCGGGGTCAGTGGTGAGGTACACATTAGGAATCACATGCCCGTCGGGGCGTATAAAATCCTCGCCCTGGCGCAGGCGCTCCATCATGTAATGGGGCACGTTGTGGAATCGCGCCATTTCCCCGTTGATATGCCTCTGCTTGGGCTTTTCGCGGAACATATATCCCACGCACGGCACTCGGTGATAGAGCGGGAAGGCGCTGACGGTAAGATGTTTGTCGTCCAGAACTATGCCCGGGTCCGCCGGGTCGATGATGTTGAAACGCAGCTCGTAGGAGATGTCGTGGCAGAAAAAGTCCACCATGCGCCGGAGCATCTCCGCTCCCTCGGCGAAGGTATGGACGGTGATGGTCCCGCCGACGTCGTGCAGAGATATTGTCGAGAGCAGCCCAGGCAGACCCAGGAAGTGGTCGCCGTGGAGGTGGGAAATAAAGATGTCGGAAATCTTTGCAAAAGAAAGGCCGTAGCGGCGCAGTTGCAGCTGAGTGCCCTCGCCGCAGTCAATCAGCATCAGGCGCCCGCGGTAGTTGAGCACCTGGGCGCTGGGGAGGTGTCGCAGGGTGGGCGTAGCCGACCCTACTCCGAGATATGTCACACTGAAATAACCCATATTTTTGCTGATAGAGTGCAAAGATAATGAAAAAATCGGGCTTTAGTGTAAAAGAGTACTAAAAAACCGCATTAAAAGGCACTTCACCCAACTTTTGCACCCTCTGAGGCGTCATAGGTATAGCAACAGCAGAAAGAAGTAAAGTATTGAATTAGTTTTTTCATAGGATTAGATTTTTAAGGTTTAGACGCTAAAAGGTGATTGTGAAACCACCTTTTAGCTATTTTTATACCCCTCCACCAATGCGCTTCATACACGTTCAGTTGGGTTCTACTCCTGTATAATCTTCCAAAATCCACCTCTGGCACCCCCAACCCGTTCAATTCGGTTATCAGCCTTTAGAGATTCGATATGACGTTGTACTGCCGAGGAGGCAATTCCGATTTTTTCTGATAGCAGTGCGCGAGAAATTTTTGGGTTTTCAGATATAAGCTGGAATATCTTATCCCTATTTGAAAGGTCCATAACTTTCTGACCACTTTTCTGACCACTTTTCTGACCACTTTTCTGACCACCTATAGCTCTATGATATGTTACTGTTGAGGCTGATAGTTCGGATGTTATCTCAACCTTTTCACCCGTCAGTTTCTCCCATTCCATAATCTTTCCAATCCCATACCCGGCATTCTCAGCAAGCCGTGCATAGCGGAAAAACATGATGAGGTTTGGATTTCGAGGCACAGATTTAACTTTTCGTTTCTTTTGGGTAAGAGCAATTGGGAATTGCCCCGGATTCTGAAATTCCACCTTATCAAAGTAGACTATTACCGATGAATGAATCGGGCTGAAATAGTCTGCATGAGCCAGCATGTTTACCAACCCTTCTCGCAAACAATACAATTGAGAATTATCCTCCGGAGAAAATCCATCCGGACCGGCCTTAAAGGGATTGTCTACAAATGTTTTTAACCTCTGAATCAGTACGTTGTAATACTCCCAAAGATTCTCTTGCTCAGGCATTCGATAAGTATAGCGAACTTGGGCATCTTCATAAGACGTACCGGGAACCTCCCGATAGTCTATCCAAAAATTTCGTATATACTTAACGATACTCTCACGTTTCCCAAACGCAAGTAACCCGCCGAATGTCACATGACCATCGTCGGTTATACCTGCTTGTTCGCAAAAATCTTCAGACTTAGGCTGGGGATATTACGGCCGCATCTGCACCCGCGATGAAAAACTCGCCGACGGGACCGAATTCATCGGTGTCGGAATCCAACCCGACATCATCGTCGAAGAAACCGAAAGCGTCATCTTCGGCCCCGACAACGTAATCGCCCACGCCCTCAAACTAATTAATCAGTAATCTGGTCGCGAGCTTGTAGCCGGTAGGGCCGAGAGTGTTTTGCTCGCTCAAAAATAATACCATCCTAATCATGGGCGGGATAATATACCGGATAATATATTTGTACGGACTGCTCGCTTTCGGAGCCGTCGTGGTTGAGCAAAATCAGGCGGTCGCCCTTCTTCTTGAATCGGAGCCGAGTCGGCAACCAGCAAGAGTCAAACGCCTCGGCATTTATGAGAACTACATTGGCCGGACCTGTCGGTTCTTTCCTTAAATCGCGGACATTCAGATAATTACCATCAACATCTTTAAGATTTAATATATACGTATAAATCTCTTTATCCGGCCATTTCTTATATTCCTCAGCAATCTTCCTTTTGTTAGGCGTCATCGGCAAATTAATCGGGCGCTTATTATAGGGGAACCGGAACACAATATCATCCGCCGGGAGGGAGTCCGACACAAACTCCATATTTGAAGGCATTGGAAACCAAGTGAATAGCGAACCGCTCATGAGCATGTCTTCATCAAACTGATAAGCCCATGTTTCGGGCAGGATTACTTGACCGTTTTTTCTAAGTTCCCAACTAAAGTAATGTATTCTGCGATTGAACAAATACGCACTTCTTCCGGTTATCAACACCTTGATTTTGTTGGGATTGACGGTGTCCGTATCGAAGTAAAATATCGGTTTCTCTCCATTATCATGAAAGAATTCAAGGATACTGTCATTCAGAAAGGCGTATCTCCCCGCCTTAGCATATTCATCATCCTTCATCCTCTCGAGAGATTCCTCTAAGCTCCAAGGCCCGCAACTGACTATTGTGCTATCTTTGAAAAAGAGATATTTGGGGAACAGGCTTTCACCCCTATAACTTTCGTCGTTGTAATACTGTTCATAGTTCCAACTGGCGCGAGCAGGTATATAAAAATCCACATTATCCGCTTTTAGCGTAGAGGTCGGCACAGTGGTCATTTTTAACGTTTTCGAACTGGCACAACTACTCAACAGAATGACCATGGAAAGCAACGTCAATATGCAAACACAAGTCGCCATCATCGATAGCGCCTTCGTCGTTGATACAAATCCCCTGGCACACATAGCTTTATTCACAAAAACGTTTGCACAAATATAGCAATCTATAGTTATAGTGTCAAATTAACTTGCTTGTTGTACACATATTGGCCGATGAATTACCAAACCTCATAGAGTTGATCTTGGCCTGACCGGACCGTCGTAGCGCGGGTATTGCGGACTTTTAGTCGGCATGGCGGTAGAACACGCCTCCGTCGAGGAGAGGATAAGCTCTATCATAAATTGGTGTATTTGTTCGACAATACATATTATTCTCTTATTCAATAATTTCGGAGGATTCGATTAAGAATTTGTTTTTCAAAAGCAGCTACAACTTCCTTACGCTCCTTTCTGGGCAACTCTTTAATTCTAACCCAATCACCTAAGTTTTTAGAATAAGTGATTACATGAAACTTTAAAATTACAGGGAGATTATTTCTTGAGTCAACAACAATCATTCCTATCGCATCCTTTCCCGCAACTTTCAAATTAAAATAAAAGAGGTGATAATATGTAAACGACACTTTATCAAGATTATACAATGCCCCATCCTGTCTTGTGCTCCAAACATTAAGATCGGGCTCTCTCTCTTTCAACCTCTTAATACGGTCAATCAACTCTTTTGAGGTCATTTTGATTTCATATATCTTCGAGCCGCTATACATTTCGGACCAATTACAAGACACGAAGATAAAGGTGCTGATTAAACACACCATCGCAGCCATATATTTTTTAAAGCTTCTCATAAATTAATGATATATTATTTATATTTCATGGCATTTATAATGGCATTGGAAAATCGAATGTACGAATCCTCGGCTTTCTTATATGCAGAATCTATTTTCCCACCTATTTTTACGGATGTGTCATCTATGAACTTTGCACCAATTTTCATTGAAACAATAAACGAAAAAACTGCAGCTGTTCCCATTGATAAACATCTATCTCCAAAAGAAGGGTTGATGAGTGCCATTACAACACTATTGCGAACTAAATTTTTGTCTGCATCTATAACTTCTTTACGATAGTCAAATAATGCGCCTTTCACACCGACTGCATTCACCTATGTATACTCTATATCATGTAGCTTAGAAGCAAATTCGCTCAGGTTTCGAGGCGTATACTGGTAATTTTCATTGCCATCATAATCCATTGGGTTTGTCGGCCCTGTATAACTGGTCCAAAAGAAGTTATGGTGCAGGGTCACAGCATTACACGAGTTGTCGCTTGTCCCAAAAATAGTAAAATCATCTCCAGAGATTATCTCGGAATTATCCTGCGGGACTCCGTTCATATCCACTGTCCCATGCTTATTATTCTCTATATCATTATGGAAGGTAAAGGAATCTCCTCCTAATTCTATGGTCGTTCCTTCTGCAATATAGTCCATACAGGCCATGGCGCTGTATTTTTTATTAACATCTTCCTGCGATTTAATTGTTCTATCATAGAAATACTCATGAACACCCCAAACAACTCTATGCACCCAATCACAACCATTCAGCTCAATATTCTTAATGGGATTCGCTCCACAATAGATGTATGGACTAAATGGGGTATAATCAGGTGCCCCTGGGTCGGGGGTGGTCCAGAGGGCGAGGGCGGAGTTGTAGCGGCGGGCGGAGAAGTCGTATTCGTTAAGGCCGTTGTCGCGCATG
>CAYNHP010000021.1:0-13120 GCA_964397235.1 uncultured Bacteroides sp.
TGCTGCTCAAACCCGACGGCAAGGGCAAGCTCAGCAAGCGCGACGGCGACCGCCTCGGTTTCCCCGTGTTCCCCCTCGAGTGGCATGACCCCAAGAGCGGCGAAACCTCCCGCGGCTACCGCGAAAGCGGCTATCTGCCCGAGGCCGTGATCAACTTCCTGGCCCTGCTGGGTTGGAATCCCGGCGACGACACCGAGGTGATGGACATGGACACCCTTATAAGCAAATTCTCGCTGGACCACTGCTCCAAGGCCGGCGCAAAGTTCGCCTACGAGAAGGGTAAGTGGTTCAACCACACCTACCTGCAGATGATGCCCGATGCCGAGCTGGCTCAAATGTTCAAGCCTGTGCTCCGCGAGCACGGCGTAAACCCTGACGACTTCTCCGACGAATATATCGCCCACGTGGTGAGCCTCGTGAAGGGTCGTGCGAATTTTGTCAACGACCTCTGGGACAACGCATACTTCTTCTTCACCGCCCCCGAGGATTATGAGCCCAAGGACGTGCGCAAGCGATGGACCCCCGGTATGCCGGAGACCATGAAGGCCCTTGCAGAGCTCCTCGAAGCCCAGCCCGACTTCACCGGCGCCGTCATCGAACCCGTGGTGATGGACTGGATTCAGACCTCCGGCCTCCATATGGGCAATGTGATGAATGCCTTCCGCCTGGCCGTGGTGGGGCAGTGCAAAGGTCCCCATATGTTCGACATCACCGACCTTATCGGTCGTGAAGAAACCCTCAACCGCCTGCGCAAGGCCATCGAACGCCTCCCGGCCGATGAACCTGCTGTATAACACAGCGTTGACCCTTATGGGTCCGGGCGTACGCATGGCCGCCCTCCGCTCCGACAAACTCAAGCGGATGGTCAGGGGCCAGAGCGAGACCTTCGAGCGCCTGAAGCACTTCCGCGCCAGCCTGGCGCCGGAGGGCTTCGACGTGTGGTTCCACGTGGCCTCCCTCGGCGAGTTCGAGCAGGCCCGTCCGCTCATCGACGCTCTTCTGGCCGCCCGCCCGGACATCGCCATCCTCCTGAGCTTTTTCTCCCCCTCGGGCTACGAGGTGCGCCATGACTATCACCCTCGTGTGGCCACAGTCTACCTCCCCTTCGACACCCCCTCCAACGCGCGCCGCTTCGTAGAGCTGGCCGCGCCCAGGAAGGTCGTATTCGTAAAGTACGAATTCTGGGGCAATTACCTCGCAGCCGTGGCCGACCGCCACATCCCCCTGTTCATCATTTCGGCGATTTTTCGACCCGGACAGATTTTCTTCAAGCCCTGGGGCGGCACTTTCAGGAAAATGCTTCGCACCTTCGACCGCCTCTATGTTCAGGACGAGGCCTCGCGCGACCTCCTATATAATATAGGTGTGGACCGTGTTACCGTGGCCGGCGACACGCGCTTCGACCGCGTGACCGACATCCGGCGCGCGGCCCGGCCCGTGGCTGAAATCGAAAACTTCGTGCGCCGCATGCCTCCCGGGTCCCCTCTGGTGGTGTTCGGCAGCAGTTGGGAAACCGATGAGGAGTATTATATCCCCTGGTTGCTGAAGAACCCCCAGGTCTATGCCATCATTGCGCCCCATGAGTTCGACAAGCGCCGGCTCCAGCGCATGACCGAGCGCCTGGGAGCCGACCGGACTGTGCTCCTGTCGGAGTACGACCCCGAGGGGCCCCTGCCACGCTACATCATCGTGGATAGCTTCGGCCTCCTGAGCAGCCTCTACCGCTACGCCACCTTCGCCTATGTGGGCGGGGGCTTCGGCGTGAGCATCCACAACATCAACGAGGCTGCCGTCTATGGCATACCGGTGGTCTTCGGCCCGCGCCACGACAAATTCAAGGAAGCCGCCGACCTCATTCATTGCGGCGGAGGCGTGGCCGTGAGCAACCGCGATCAGGTGGAGCAGACGCTGACCCTCTTTGCCACCGACGAGGCTGCCCGGACAGCCGCCGGACAGGCCTCACGGCACTATATCGACACACACACCGGCGCTTCGCCGTTAATCTTAAAGGAAGTTTTCAACCTAAATCCTAAGGCATGATAAAAGTAGGCATCTACGGCCCCGACACCGTCAACGACCCCATCCGCAAACAGCTCCTGCGCCTGCTGCTGCGCCACCCCGACGTGGACCTGCGCAGCGTGGCCTCCCCGGCCGGCAACGCCATGCCGCTGGCCGAGCTTCACCCCGTCTACGCCGGCGAAACCAAGCTCACCCTTGAGCGCATCCTCAACATGGACGCCCTTGATGTGCTGTTTGTCATTGACGATGAGAACCTTACGCCTGAAATCATGGCCAAGTTCGAAGCCGAGCCCGAATTCCGCCTAATCATCATGGGCGAGGGAAATCCTGCAGAATATATTGATAATGAGACCATTGTGTACGGATTCCCCGAGTGGAACCGCAAGGCGATGGTACGCGGGGCGCGTGCGGCACGTTGTGCCTCGCCCGAAGCGCTCCTAATCGAGACCGCCCTCTTCCCGCTTGCCAAAAATGCCCTCCTGCCCGAGCACATCGAGTGCACCATGGCCACCGACACGCGCACTCTGCCGGCCGTCAACGAGGCCATGGCCCTGATGCCCCGCATCCAGCGGGGTTGGAACGGAACCATCACCATGACCAACCTCCCCGCCGCACCCTACGAGCGCCTGGACCTTGAGGTTCAGCTTGATACGCCTATCTCGCTGGAAGAAATCGAACGCCTCTACACCACCGCCTACGACGACCACAACTTCGTCCACATCGTGCCCGGCCACGGTCCCATCGACGAGGACCTCCGCGGAAGCAACAAATGCCTCATCCGCCTGAGCAAGGAAGGCCAGCGCCTGACTATTTACGCCTCCATGGACACTCTCACCAAGGGCATCACCGGCAACGCCGTCCACATCATGAACCTCCTCTTCGGCCTATACGAACGCACCGGCCTGTCGATTTGATTGGTTTAAGGTTTAATGTTTAAGGTGGAGGGGGTTATGGGTTTATATGTTTACGGGTTTAGAAGGTTAATTGGGATGCTGATTCGTTAACATATTTTTATTTAGTGAGTGGCGATTGTTGCACACGCGGGGGGTAATTTTGGCCTCAAAATGTAATTACTATGAAAGAACGTGTACGAGGTTTGTTGGCCGCTATGGGCCACGGAACATACGAGCGCGAGGAGGTTCTCGCGCTGAGTCTGTTGAGCGCTATGGCAGGGGAGAGCATTTTCATGCTCGGGTTGCCGGGTGTGGGTAAGTCGATGATAGCCAGGCGATTGAAAATGGCTTTTGAAGACGCCCGCGTGTTTGAGTACCTCATGTCTCGCTTTTCGACACCCGACGAGGTTTTCGGCCCGGTCAGCATCTCCAAACTCAAGGATGAGGATTGCTACGAGCGCGTCACCGCCGGCTATCTGCCTGAGGCTGAGGTGATTTTCCTCGACGAGATATGGAAGGCCGGTCCGGCGATTCAGAATTCGCTACTAACCGTCCTCAACGAGAAGATTTTCCTCAACGGCAACCGCGAAATGCACCTGCCCGTCAAGGCCATCATCGCGGCATCCAACGAGCTCCCGGCCGAAGGTGAGGGACTCGAAGCCTTGTGGGACCGTTTTCTTATCCGTTACATCGTCGAGCCGCTGCAGAGCAAGGACAAGTTTGCCAGGCTCCTCAAAGGCGACGGTGAACGGTATGAAATGCCTAAGTACAAGCCACTTACACCGGAAGAGTACTTTGAGGTGCAGAATCTTGCAGCTAAGGTGGTCGTTCCCGACGAGCTGGTCGGCATTATGTTCGACATCCGTGGACGTCTTAACTCAAAGACAGCCGATGACGACCAGGGATCGGGCAAGTTCTACATCTCCGACCGCCGCTGGAAAAAGGCCGTGAAGGTGATGCGTATGTCGGCCTGCCTGAACGGGCGCAAATCGGTGGATATGAGTGATTTGTTGCTGCTTTCGCATATGCTCTGGAACGACGACGGCACCATCGACGAAGTCAGTGCCGTCATTGCAGAGCGTCTGGTCGCAGGCAAGTTCGGCGCTCTCCTTGATGCCAATAAGTCGTCGCGGCGTCATGTGCAGGCCGGTAAAGGGAGCGACGAGCTCTTCAGCATCGACGGCGTGCACTACATGGTGAAATGCGACGGCGTCACCCTGCGCATCCGCATCCGCGACTACGATATGTTGGCCAAGAGCGGCGACCTGGTTTATGCCTCTGAGACCACCGACGAACGCCTCGTGCTGAACGCCAACGGCAGTTTATCTTTGCGCGTAATCAAGCCCGGAACGCTGAACATCAACTCATATAACTACCCGTTGCTGACTGTGAACGACCGCGAGATGAGCGAACAGTTTCTCAGCGAAATGGGCGATACGCTGGAGGACCTCATGTGCGGCCTCGCGCGCCAAATTTCAGAAAATATGTTTGTGACCAACGGTCGGGTGGCCGCCCGTGTCAATGAGGCTACGCGTGTCTATGTTGACCGAATCCGCCGCGGTCTCGTATGAAAAAGACCCACATTCAGTTCCTCGGGCGTGCCGTGAACGTTGCCCGCAACTTGCGCGATTCCAAAGCCATCGCGACGGTGCTCGCCGGTATTAAAGGTGCCAAAGGGCCTGTGCATAAGCTCATTATCGACATAGTGGGCGATGCACGATTCTTTTCCGTCACCGACACGGTCGATAACTTCTGGGTTACTTACGGGGGCGACCGTATCCTCCGTTTCATCGACGGGCTGCCGGAAGAAATATGGTGCGACGAAGAGGTCCTGACGCTTGCCAAGGAGGATTTTCTCAACCGCTGGTTCCTTGAGCACATCATGCCCATGAACGCTGAGGAGCGAGATGACAAGCTGGTAGCGCTCCTTACGGAAGAACAGAAGGAGAAGCGCGATCAGGAATTATATGGCTTCGGGGCAAAGGACCACACTTTGGCCGTGCAACCCCCGGAGAAAAAAGGCCTGAGCAAGGAAATGTCCGATTATATGGTTGCCTGCAATCGCGGTTCGGCCCCCGGTAACCCACACACCGCCGAGGCCACCTTCCTTGATTCGCTCCCCTTGAGCCTGGTGCGCCTGGCCGAGGAAATCGGGCGCTCGGGGCCGTCGGACAGCAGCAAGAGCGGACGCTTCGGCCGCTCCACGCGCAGCGACATCGACGGTGTCACCGTCGGCGACGACCTCAGCAGCGTTCTCCCCTCGGAGATTGCCTTTCTTGGCGACCCGGCCACGCAAAGTGTGTTCTATCAGCGCTTTGTGCGCAAACGCCTCCAGATTTTTTCCTCTGCTTCGCATGTGAGCGCACCCAACCCGAAGAAGAAATCCGGCCCGATTTTCATGTGCATCGACACCAGCGGCTCCATGACCAACGAGCCCGAGAAGATGGCCAAAAATCTCGCCCTTGCCATATGCATCATCGCCGCCCGCAAGCACCGGCCCGTGTGTCTGGTGAATTACTCCACCGATGTGTCATTCTTCATCATGGAGAATTACGAGGCGCAGAAAGACGCTCTCCTGAGCTTCCTCTCGCACTCCTATGGTGGCGGAAACGACGAGTATGCCCTGTTCAAATTCGCCTTTGAGGTGCTCCCCAAGTTGCCGCGCTACAAGCGTTTCGGCGAAAATTTCGCCGGCGCCGACCTGCTGGTGGTATCCGACTTCTACTGGTTGCCCCTGATGGAGGAGTCGGTGGAGCAAATCAAACGCGCCCGCGAAGGAGGCATGCGCATGTACTCCCTGTCGGTGGCGCGGGCCGTGGAAGAGGACGAGCCCATTGAAGGGGCATACGACTTCCAGCGTGAAGCCTACGGCGCCTATCGCTACGAAGACGGCGATGTAATAAAAATCTCAAAAAGAATCCCTACACATACCCCCCTCCCTCCTAAAACCTAACCACTAAAACCTAACGCCTCCCATGATGAAAATGCGCCTTGAAGAAGCTATGGTGCTGGTACTTGCCCGCTATGGCCGCGGCATGACCACCGCCCAGCTGGCCAACATAATCAACGAGCAGCGCCTCCACATCCGCGCCGACGACATGCCCGTGACCGAGGCTCAGATCTATGCCGCCGTGTGCCGCAACCGCGCCGTGTTCATAAAAGAAGCCGGCCGCATCCTCCTGAGCATGTAGGATTTGGGTGGTTGGGGAATTATTGTTATATTTGCCGTAATTTCGGCTGTATGCGACGATTTTTCCTCATATTGATGCTTATGGTTGCGGTTTTTGAGGCCGGGGCTACCATTGTGGCCGACTCCACCTACCGCACGCCGCTGCCCAACGCGTCGGTGTTCGACCGCCGCGGACGTCTGGCGGGCATCTGCGACGGCGAGGGGCGCCTGCCGTACGTGTCGCCGCCGGAATATCCCATCCGAATCCGCTACATCGGCTACAACGAGCTGACGGTGCCCTACGCCGACTACGACACCATCTTTCTTTGCGAAAATATCACGCAACTGCCTGACTTGGTGGTGAATTCGAAGGAGAAACGCGTGCTCCACGTGCTGGCCTATGTGCGTGAATTTTCCACCCTGACCACATACTCCGACACAATTACGCTCTTCCGCGAGAAGCTGGTGGACTATATGGTTTCGGCGGTGGGACGCCAGCGGAAATCGTTCGGCTGGACTACGCCGCGGGTGCTCGATTCGCAGTCGTACTACCGGTTCACCGACCGCTTCGGCCTCGACAGCGTGAGTAACCGCTCCAACCAGCATTTTTCCTGGGCCGACTGGGTGGGCATGGCCCCGGAGGCCGAACTGCCCGAAGCACTGAAAGCGGCGGATGTGGCCACGGACACCCTCCGCGGGAAGTACAGCGCCACAGAAATCTGGAAGCGCAACGGCGACCGCCTCACCCTCGACGTGGACGTGCTCTCGGACACTTCGAGCCGCCGCTGGGTGCCCAGCCTGGCGCAGTTTTTCCACAATCACCTCGACTTCGAACTCTTCCGCGTGCGCTTCAACTTCGGCAACGTGGTGGACGACCGCGTGGGGCCGATCGACCTGGCGTCGTACTCGTTCAACATCGAATCCAACGGCCGCGGCCTGCAGATGTTCAAGTTTAACCGCCGTGACGAGCCTTTCTTCGTGAGTACTTACGGCGAGGTGTATATCATTGACAAACAGTACATTCCCATCAAGGAGGCCAAGAAGTGGGAACGCCTGAATCTGGCCGATTTTGACCTCGGCATCATCGTGCCGCCCGAGGCTCCGGCGCTCCCGCCCGACGTCGAGGCCCTCATTGAGCGCGTGGAGGATGTTGACCACGACGAGGCGCGCCTGTCCCTGGCGCTCGACAAACGCGTGGCCGCAATGAAGAACAAAAAATTCAACCCCGGAGCCGAAATTATGAACCGTATCAAGGGCATGTTCGGCATCGACCAGATTATCGGGCGCCACAAAGTGAAGCGCCAGTGGAGCGACTTCCGCACCCAACGCCGCAACCGAAAAATCCCCGAAGAAAATTCCAAACAATAAAACCTCATGATTAATCTCGATTAATCCCGATAAATCATGATTAATCCCGAAAAAATCTATTGATTATGAAAATTTTGAAGTTTTTGCTAATGGCATTTCTCTGCCTGCTGATGGTCGTTCTGGCCGTCGGTTGTTCCACCAGCGCCAAGGAAGCGACCGAGGAGGTGGCTGAACTGCCCGACCTGACCGGAAGGTGGACCCTGACCTCCTACGCCCTGGACACCGTGGCAGCGGCCTTCGACGATGCCGACTATGCGCTCACCTTCAACGAGGCCGAGCACTTCTTCGGCATCACCACCGATTGCAACAGCATCGGCGGCGGCTTTGAAATGGTAAGCGACACCATCCGCCTGTTCAACCCCATGGTTACCGAAATGGCCTGCGACGACATGACTGTGGAACAAGCTATGCTTCAGCTCGTTAACGACCCAGCCGTCTACGCCATCGCCGCCGGTGACACGCTGACCCTGACCGCTCCACAAGTCGGCACCGCAACCTTCGTGAAGACCCCCGGGGAGTAAGCGTCCGTCCATGAAAAAAGGTATTTTGACCCTGGCCTTCGGAACTTTTGGTCTGGGTATGACCGAGTATGTGATGATGAGCATACTTCCGGACCTGGCGCATAGCTTCGACACGACGGTGTCGCACGCCGGCCAGCTCATATCGTTCTACGCCATCGGTGTGTGCGTCGGCGCTCCGCTGTGCGCTATCTTTCTGCGCAACTGGGACTTACGCAAGATTCTAATCCTGCTGATGGGCATCCTGGCGGTGGGCAACATCCTCTTTGCCGCCAGCGCCTCCTTCGCCATGGGCCTCGGAGCGCGTTTCTTTACGGGCCTGAGCCACGGGGCGTTTTTCGGCACCGGCTCCATCGTGGCCAGCCGCCTGATGCCCGACAGACAGACCACGGCGGTGTCGCTGATGACCCTTGGCATGACCACGGCGAACCTGGTAGGCATCCCCTTGGGCAGCTTCATCGCCAACACGCTGAACTGGCGCTGGATTTTCGTGTTCAACTCCGTGTGGGCCACCGTGACGCTGCTTATGTTTGTGTTCGCGGTCAAGGGAGTCGGCGGCTTGCCCCGCTCCAACATCGCCGGCGAATTCAAATTCCTCAGGCATCCGGCGCCGTGGATTCTGATTCTCTTCACGCTCCTGTGCCAGGGCGGATGTTTCGCCATGTACTCCTACGTGACGCCGATCATGACCAAGGCCGGCCTGGCGCAGAAGTACATTCCCGTGCTGATGATTTTTGTAGGCGCTTCGATGTGCGTGGGCAATTATGTGGCCGGGGTGATGTCCGATAAGTTCACGCCGGCGAAAATTGCCCTGGGCGTGTCGGTAATCATGACGGCGGTTCTGCTGGCTATCTATTTCGAGACTTCGAACATGATTCTGAGCGCGCTGTCGGTGATGGTTGCCACGGCATGCCTCTTCGCGCTGTCCTCGCCGATGCAGCTGCTGTTGCTGAAATACTCCCCCGGCGGGGAGCTTATGGGCGGCGCGGCGGTGCAGATAGCCTTCAACCTCGGTAATGCCATCGGCGCCACCGTCGGCGGTATAGCCCTTGCAAAAACCGGCGTTCCGGCCACGGCTTCGCTCTACGGCACGGCTCTGGCCGGGGTGTCGATTTTCACGATGCTCTTCTTCCTGCGGCGCATCGACCGCCACGCGGCTCAGGAAGCCGAAAAGCGGGAGGCGTAGTCGAGGATAAGGTCGTGGAACTGGAGGTCGGCGGTGAGGCTTTCGGGGATGGCTTTGTAGCCGAGGATTGCACCGATTATGTTGCCGGCGACGGCTCCGGTGGAGTCGCTGTCGCCGCCGTGGTTCACGGCGGCTGTCAGCGTGTCGGCCACGCTGTCGATGTGTCGCGTCACGCAGAACACGGCGATGGCCAAGGTCTCTTCGGCCACCCAACCCTCGCCGAGGCAGTCCTCGATGACCTCGTGGTCCGGCCTCGGGTCGTCGGTCTTGCTCAGGGCGAACTTGATGGTGTTGATGAACAGGTCGGCCTCGCTTCCGAACACATCGCCTACCACGCCGAGGGCGAGCACGACGAGCTTCCGGAACTCCTCGACATCGAGGGGCACCGTCCGCTCGGCACACATGCGCACAATCACCGCCATGGCCGCTGAGGCGAAGGTGCTCATGGCGTGCTTATGTGTGATTTCGGCCACTTCGCCGCCGCGGATGGCTGTTTCGGTGAGGTCCACGCCGGTGATAGCGCCCAGCAGCCCGACGGGCGCCACGCGCATCACCCCGCCGCAACCCTTGCTGTCGTTGTACACCGGCTGCCCCTGAGCGATGCTCTGCAGTGCGCTGAGACACGTGTTGCCGGGGGCACGCCGGAGGTTGAAGTCGGGAATACCGGCAAGCTCAGAGCGGTAGGCCATAGGGACCGTTTGGCCCGTCTGGCCTGCGAACCACATCAGGTAAGCGTCGGAAACGAGCGGCAGATAGTCCACGCCTTGCTTGCGTGCTTCGAGCATGGCCTCGACGGAGTAGAGGGTCATCTGCGTGTCGTCCGAAATCTGCGCCTGGTCGTACTGCGCCTTGTTCCAGGGGTGGCTGCGGTCGTAGGCCGTGATGCCTTCGGGGCCATATTGCTTGGCGATTTTGGCAAAAGAGGATATGAATTCGACGGGATATCCGAGGGCATCGCCGGCTGCTCCGGCTATGAGGCATCCGGCAATTTTATCTTTCAATTCGTTGGTAATCATGGTTATGCGGGGGTGATTTTTGCGTTACGGTCAATTATAAATGCCTTCCGGCAGTCGAGACACGCCCAGTTGGCTTCGATGGTTTCGAAGCGTGAGCGGGTGTGGGCGAACACGTTGTAGTCCTCGAGGGTGTGGACGTCGGCGTTGAGTTCGCGCACGTCGGCCCACACGGGCGAACCGGCCGCGTCGTAGCCACCGCGCAGCGCCGTGCAGCGGTCCAACAGGTCGCGGGCTGCGTCGGCCTGGTCGCCGTCGGCGATGGGGTTGAGCAGGTCGGCAATCGTTCTCGCATCATCCGGCAGCCCTACGGTCTCAGCCCACTCGGCAAGGATGGGCGCATGGCTGAAGACGATGGGGTGAGCGAAGCAGGGCTTCCACACATGGATGAGTTTAAACAGGTCGCGGTTGGCGCGGAAGAGCTCGCCGAGCTGACGGGCGCGGGCATAGTCGTAGCGGCAACCCCCGCCGAAGCTATAGATGTAGTGGAGGTCGTGGTTGCCCAGGAGCAGGGTGCAGCGGGGATTATTGCGCGCGAAGGAGAGAATTTCCATGAAGTTGTGGAGCGACTCCCGCGGTGAAATATGCTCGTCGGGGTAAGGGTCGTGATAGTCGCCGAGGAACACCACCGGCAGCTCGGGATGCTTCTCCACGGCCTCTTTCCAGAACGTGCGCCCATGCACGTCGGGGATTACGAGGTAGAGGTCGGGCCCGCAGTCGATTGGGCTCATGTCGACCTCAATCTCGTCGGGGTTGAAGTCGGGGTGGTCAAAAGCGAGCATTTCCGTGAGGAAGCGTGCGGCCAGCTCGGCGGTGTCGATGTTTAAATAAAGACTTCGCTTCAGGCGCCCGTGGTCGATGCCCAGGCTGAAGCGGCGGTGGTTATGAAACTCCCGGAATTCGGCGATGTACTGCTTAATGTACTCATCCACAGGAATATTCTCGGGCGTGGGGATAGTGGTTTGCACTTCGATGAAACCTTTGCCGCCGGGTTCATCGGGGCCGATGACAATGCCATTCAAATACACCTTCCCGGTAGCGGCGGAGCGTATTGAAAGCTGGCCACAAGCATCCTCATTCGGGAGAACCGAGGGCACAGATTCGAGCACCTCGAGCATAGCTTCGGGAGCTTTTGAGGCCGGATCGAGCATCTCGGTGGTGAGGGGGTACTCGCTTTCTGACAGGGCAGCCTCGTCAAGGATACCCCACAGCGGATAGTCCAGCACCCGTTCTATCCAAACCAAATTTTTCTCATAGGTCGGGTCACGCTCCGGTTCGGGAGGCAATGCGTACACAATCCCGGGGAAACGCGCCCGCAGGAAGCTGTAGCGCTGGACGGCATGGGCGTTGTTCTCGGGGTCCTCCTCGGCCAAGGGGATGATGCCGAAAACGTCGACGGAGACGAAGCAGTCGTCGGCCGAGTCGATGACTTCGGGCAAAAGGGTAGCGATGGGCTGGCTGAGGTCGCCGATGATGAGCAGGCGGCGGCCATCGCAGATATCGAACACCATGGGGTCGAACTCTACGGAGGGGTCGACGGTGACAGTGGCCCATTCAGGGGGAATGTAGCCGGGGGTGGTGTCGTCATGGGTTTCTAATATCAGCACTTGAGCCCGCCGAAGCTGCGGATTCAGGGTCCGGCGGGTGAAGTAGAGGAGCGGTACGATGGATTTCCGGCCGAGGCCGATGATGGTCAATTCTTGCATAAGTATAGGACTAAGAGATGGTTATAGTGTACTTTTGAAGGCACGGATGGCGTCGAGGGCGCCGTCGGGGAGGGAGTAGGGCAGGGGGGCGTCGGCCTCGCGGAGCTCCATCAGGAGCTGGCCCATGAGGTTTGGGCCGACGAAGAGGTCACCCACGAGTTTGGCGCCCCAGGTGTCGGCCTCCTTGCGGGGGAAGGTGGTCTGGTCCTCGACGATGAAGAGTCCTGCGCTGTCGCGCAGGGCCTGGCGGAAAGCAGGACACTGCCCGAACTTCACCGAGATGGCGAATTTCATGGCGTCGGCTATCATGGCGCCCCAGTCGGGCCGCATCGCTCCGGCGCGCATCCATTTCTTAGCCTTCATCTTAATGGTCCGGCCGGCAGCGGAGTAGAGGTCGGCAAGGGCTTCGGCGTCGGTGAATTTGAGCATCTGGAAAAGCTGCTCGCTGTTGCGGAAAGTGAGGCCTTCCACCAGCAGCGGCGTGTTGCCGAAGTTGGAGAATATGCCCCACGGGCCATTGGCGGCGCAGAAGGGCGCGCAGAAGGCCGCCGGGTAGCGCTGGATTCCACGGCTATAGTATTCGGGATAGTTGAGCCGGACGGCTTCGGAAACTTTGAACGTCATCGGAGTTGGGTTTCGGAGCCGGGAATTAGTTTTTTCTTGTCGTCGAGGGCCACGCGGTCCACGCGCACAATGCGCAGGGCGCTGTCGTCGAAGATGGCGCGGTTGGTGCCCTTGGAGGGGTCCTTCCAATTGTAGGGCCACTCGATGAATTCCACACCGATGCTGAGGAGGAATTGTGAGGCGCGCCGCTCTCCCTCGAGCTTGTCGGAGCCGGGGAACACTTTCTCGGCCAGGTACTTGCGGAACTCTTTGCCGTCGGAGAGCGCCTTTTCGGGTATGGGCGCAGCGAGGGCTTCCCGGGCGCGGGCTGCGATGGAGGGGTGGACGGGCGCCTTGAACGCTATGTAGTTGTCGTGGCGCCGGGCGGGCACCTCGACGGTGTAAACGTAGTGGTCGGTAGCGGAGGGGTTGGCGCCGGAATAGTGGGCTGCCGAGGAGTAGGCTGAGGTTACGTAGACGCCGTAGCCGAACTTAACCCGGCCGGCTCCTTCGAGGGCTTTGGCGAGGTCGAAGCCCTCGAAATCGGCGCTTGATCCATGGTAGAAAATTTCGGTTGTCATAATGGTGGTGTGTTTTTCGTTCGTAGTGCAAAGATACTACAAAATCGAGGCGAAAGCAAATTTC
>CAYNHP010000021.1:13220-32931 GCA_964397235.1 uncultured Bacteroides sp.
TTGGGGTGTTGGGGGAATGGGCAAAAATGCTTATATTTGCGGAACTTAACTAACGAGCCATGAAACTGCGCAGTCTGTTTTTTACACTTTTGCTGGGATGCCTTGCGGCGGCAGCTCAGGATTCCGAAATGGATGAGTTTATCACCGACCTTATGAGCCGCATGACCCTCGAGGAAAAACTGGGGCAAATCAATCTCCCGCCGGCTGGCGACATCGTCACTGGCATGGTGGAGCAGAGCAACATCGCAGCTGCGGCGGCCAAGGGTCAGATAGGCGGAACGTTCAACGTCAAGGGCGCCGAAAAGGTGTATATGCTGCAACGACTGGCGGTAGAGAAATCGCGCCTGGGCATTCCCCTGCTGGTGGGCATGGACGTGATCCACGGCTACGAAACCGTGTTCCCCATCCCCCTGGCCATGGCCTGCACCTGGGACCCGGAGACGGTGCGCCAAGCCGCCCGCATAGCCGCCAGGGAGGCTTCGGCGGCGGGTGTGAACTGGACCTTCAGCCCGATGGTTGACATTTGCCGCGACGGGCGCTGGGGCCGCATCATGGAAGGCGCCGGAGAGGACCCCTACCTCGGCAGCGTCATGGCCGCAGCGATGGTGCGCGGCTACCAGGGCGAAAATATGCAGGCGCCGGATGAGATAATGGCGTGCGTGAAACACTTCGCCCTCTATGGCGCCGCTGAGGCCGGACGCGACTATAACACGGTGGATATGAGCCGCTTCCGCATGTTCAATGACTATTTCCCTCCCTACAAGGCAGTCGTGGACGCCGGCGTGGGCAGCGTGATGACGTCCTTCAACCTCGTTGACGGAATTCCGGCTACGGCCAATAAGTGGCTCCTCACTGACGTGCTCCGCGATAAGTGGGGCTTCAAAGGCTTGATTGTCACCGACTTCGCCTCAATCAACGAGATGCGCAGCCATGGCTACGCAGAGCGCCCTCTGGCCACCATCCAGACCCTGAAGGCCGGTACGGACATGGACATGTCGGCCTGGGCCTTTGTGGCCGACCTCCCCGCGGCGCTGGAGCAGGGCAAGGTGACCATGGAGCAGATCGATGCCGCCGTGCGCCATGTGCTCGAAGCGAAGTATAAACTCGGCCTGTTCGCAAATCCCTATAAATATAATAATGTGGAGCGGGAGCGCACCGACATCTATACACCCGAGAACCGAGCCATTGCCCGGCGCACGGCAGCCGAGAGTTTCGTGCTCCTGCGCAACGAGGGCTCATTGCTGCCGGTCGCTCCCAAGGGAAAAATTGCGCTGGTGGGGCCTATGGGCAATAACCGCACCAACATGGCAGGCAGCTGGAGCGTGGCGGAAGTCCCGGACAAGTATAAGACGGTGCTCGAGGGGCTGCGCGATGCTGTGGGCGACGCCGGCGAGGTGGTCTATGCCAAGGGCTGCAACATCTACGCCGATGCCTCCAAAGAGTCGGGCGTGAGCTTCGACGGCAAGAGTATCCGCGACGACCGCTCCGAGGACGAGCTCCTTGCCGAGGCCCTTGAGGTTGTAGCCGATGCCGACATTATTATCGCAGCCATGGGCGAGATGGCAGAGTCCAGCGGCGAATCGTCGAGCCGCTGCGAGCTGGAACTGCCTGAAACACAGCGCCGTTTGCTCGAAGCCATGCTGGCTACGGGCAAGCCGGTGGTGATGCTCAATTTCGCCGGACGGCCCACAGTGATGACATGGGAATCGGAACATGTTCCGGCGATTCTGAACGTATGGTTCGGCGGGTCCGAAACGGCCGACGCAATCGCCGACGTTGTCTTCGGCAAGACAGCCCCTGAGGGCAGGTTGGTGACGTCGATGCCGCGCAGCACCGGCCAGCTGCCGCTGTACTATAACCATATGAACACCGGGCGCCCCGTCCCCGCCGACGCGCAGGGCTTCGTGCGCTTCCTGAGCAACTACATCGACGTGCCCTCAACGCCACTCTATCCCTTCGGTTATGGCCTGACATACACCGACTTCTCATTCTCCGGACCGACCCTTTCGGCCGACCGCATGGACGCCGACGGCAGCATAGAGGCCGCGGTGACGGTGACCAACACGGGCGCGCGAGCCGGGGTGGCCGTGGTGCAATGGTACATCCGTGACGTGCTGAGCACCATGGTGCGCCCGGTCAAGGAGCTCAAGCACTTTGAGCGCGTGGCACTTGAGCCGGGTCAGAGCAGAACGGTGACGTTTGAAATTACGGAAGAAACGCTGAAATACTACAACTACGACCTCGACTTCGTGGCCGAGCCGGGCGAATTCGTGCTCATGGTGGGGCCCGACAGCGAGCGGGTCAGCGCGGTGAACTTTACTCTTGAATGACAGCCGGTTCCGGTTCAGCTTCCCCAGCCGTTGCGCGTGCGGGGAAGAGGCGGGCGATAATCTGGGCGATGGCGCCGTCGCCGGTGATGTTGCAGGCGGTGCCGAAGCTGTCCATGGCTATGTAGAGGGCAATCATCATGGCATTGTCGGCCTCGGAGAAGCCCAGGATGGACGAGAGGACCCCGAGCGAGGCCATGATTGCGCCGCCGGGTACGCCGGGGGCGGCCACGATGGTGATGCCGAGCATGGCTATGAAGGCCGCGAACATGGAGGCGTCGAAGGGCATGCCGCGCACAATCATCAGCGCCACGGCGCAGGACACGATTTTGAGCGTGGACCCGGACATGTGGATGGTGGCGCACAGAGGGATTACGAAGCCGGCCACATCGCCGGGGACGCCCATCTTCATGGTGCGCTCGAGCGTGACGGGAATCGTTGCGGCCGACGACTGCGTGCCCAGCGCCGTCATATATGCCGGGAGCATGATTTTCAGGCACTTAAACGGATTTTTGCGCGAGAACAACGACGCGATGCAGTACTGGATTATGAGCACACCCACGTGGAGGACGAAAATCACGGCGATGATTTTAACGAAGGTCACCAGGATGGGTGCTACGGTGCCCTCGGCGGTCATGTTCTGGAAAATGCCGTAGATGTACAGCGGCAGCAGCGGGATGATTAGCTTCATGATAACGAGCTGAATCACAGCGCGGAAGTCCTCGAGTACGCGGCGCAGTGTGGCCGTGGTGTCGGGCAGGACGGCGCAGCCGAATCCGAGCACGAAGGCCAGCACCAGGGCGGCCATCACCGTTATGGGTGCCTCCATGGGGATGTTGAAGAATGGCTGCGGAGCCATGGCCGACGAAGTGTCGGGCACCACCGCCGCGGCGCCGTGGAGCAGGTGGGGAAAGACGTTGACCGACACACAGTAGGCCAGTTCGCCAGAGCCGAAAGTCATGGCGTAGGCGATGCCGACAGTGGCCAGGAGCATGGCCCCGGCGCGGTTACCGATTTCTGCGATGGCCGGAGCCACGAACCCGAGGATGAGCAGCGGGATGAAGAAGCCCAGGAATGAGCTGAAAATTGCGCTGAAGGTGGAGAACAGGCGCATGGCCCACATGGGCAACCACATGCCGCCCATCACGCCAAGCGCTATGGCTATAACGATGAGCAGCAGCAGGTTAGGAGTTTTCTTGGTCTTGGTCGTCATTGTCGGTTTCGGGTTTGGTTTTGGGCACCAGCAGGGCGCTGCACTCCCACAGGGCGTAGATGGGTATGAACACGATGAAGAGCGTGAAGGGGTCGCCGGTGGGCGTTATGAGAGCCGCCACGATGAGGAGTGCTACGATTGCGTGGCGGCGGTATTTTCTGAAAAATCCACGGCTCAGGAGGCCGATTTTGCCTAAAATCCATGCCAGAAGGGGCAGTTCGAACACGGCACCCATAACCAGCAGGAGGGTGAAAAAGTTGTCCATGTACGATTCGAGCGAAATCATCGGTGTGATGTTCCGGCTCAGGGAGTAGCCCGAGAGGAACCGCACCACGATGGGGAACACGATGAAATAGCCCACGGCGGCGCCGAGGTAGAACATGATGTTGCCGAAAAAGAACGCCATGCGGGCGCCCTTCTTCTCGTGCTCGTACAGCCCCGGGGCCACGAAGCCCCACAGCAGGTAGAGGATGATGGGGAATCCGACCAGGCAGGCGAACCAGCAGGCCGCCGACATGTGGACGAAGAACTGGCTTGTGAGTTCGAGGCTCACGATGTTGACGCTCAGGTCGTTATCGAAAATGCCGCCCGTGAGTCCGGCGGCTTTGTCGAAGATGCGGTAGGTGATGAAGTCGGGGTTGCATGGGGCCATGACGAAGTGCTCGAACAGCCATGGCACCGCACAAAAGGCGGCCACCCCAAGAACTATCACCACAGCTGCCACACGGAAGAGCACGCTGCGGAGGGCGTCGAGGTGGTCCCAGAAAGTGGTTGCTTCTTTCGATGCCATCCTTTAGGACTGCTTGTCCTCAGGTTTTTTGGCCTTGTCGTCCTCCAGGGGCTGATTGAGCTCGTCCTGCGCTTCCTTGATGCCTTTCTTAAAGGCAGTTACGCCCTTGCCCAGCCCGCGCATGAGTTCGGGGATTTTCTTGCCGCCGAACAGCAGCAGGATGATGAGCAGGATGATGATGAGCTGCGCGCCGCGCATGTTGGTAAGAAAAAGGGGGAGGGTATACATGAGATAATTGTTGTCGGTTGGTAATTTGAATGTGTAAAGTTACGCATAATTCGTCAGAAATTCGTAACTTTGCAGTCAATTTTAGGAAAAATAAACGTATAAAGCATGAAAGCATATGTATTCCCCGGGCAGGGGGCGCAGTTTGTAGGTATGGGCAAGGACCTGTACGATAACAACGCCGAGGCCCGAGAACTCTTTGAAAAAGCCAACGAAATCCTGGGCTTCCGCATCACCGACCTGATGTTCAGCGGCACCGACGAGGACCTCCGTCAGACCAAAGTCACCCAGCCGGCCATCTTCCTGCACAGCGTGCTTCTGGCCAAGAGCCTGGGTGCCGACTTCAAGCCCGACATGGTAGCGGGCCACTCGCTGGGCGAATTTTCCGCCCTGGTGGCCGCCGGAGCACTGAGCTTTGAGGACGGTCTGCGCCTGGTTGCCCAGCGTGCCAACGCCATGCAGAAGGCCTGCGAGATGACCGAGTCCACCATGGCCGCCGTGCTCGCCCTCCCCGACGAGAAGGTAGAGGAAATCTGCGCCGGAATCGACGGCGTGGTTGTCTGCGCCAACTACAACTGCCCCGGGCAGCTCGTTATCTCCGGCGAAGTTCCCGCCGTTGAGGCAGCCTGCGAGGCCCTCAAGGCCGCCGGCGCCAAGCGTGCCCTGCGCCTGAAGGTGGGCGGCGCGTTCCACTCCCCCTGCATGGAGCCTGCGCGTGCCGATCTGGCCAAGGCCATCGAAGAGGTGGAAGTTCACGAGCCCGTATGCCCTGTGTTCCAGAATGTTGATGCCCTTCCGCACACCGACCCCATCGAAATCAAGGCCAACCTCATTGCCCAGCTCACCGCCCCGGTGCGTTGGACCCAGAGCGTGCGCAACATGGTTGCCGACGGCGCCACCGAATTCGTGGAGCTCGGTCCGGGCAAGGTGCTCCAGGGCCTCGTAGCCAAGATTGAGCCCACCGCCACCGTCTCCGGCATGCAGTAATCGCCCCGACACACCCATAGCACCCCTGCGCCCGAGCGTGGGGGTGTTTTTTGTTATCGGCCGAGCTTAGCCGATAACGGTACCGTTCGGTTAAGGGCAAAAACGGCCGCTTTTAGGCCGAATAAACGGAAATTACTCATTAATAAGGATGGCCGAAAGGAGAAATTTATGTATATTTGCAGGTGAATCCAATCATTTCCTATGAAACTCAGAGTTTTACTCTTCATATGCGCCCTTTTGGCAGGATTGCCGGCCTCGGCCGTGGTTGTTCGCGGCGTGACCGTCGATGCCTCCAACGGCGAGCCCCTGGCGGCGTGCGCCGTGGGCGTCCTCCCCACCGGCCAGGCCCTTCAGACCGACATCGACGGCAATTTTTCCTTCACCCTCAAGCCGGGAACTTACACTCTCCGTGCCTCTTATGTGGGATTTGAAGAACTGGAACAGAAGCTGCGCCTGAGTTCCGACACTATCCTTACGCTCAAGCTCAAGCCCTCCACCGTGGCCCTGCGGGAAGTGACTGTGGCGGCGCGGGAGTCGGGCGGGTCAACGACGGCGTCAGTGATCGACAAGAGCGCCATGAAGCACATTCAGGCCTCGTCGTTCTCCGACCTGATGGAGCTGCTGCCGGGTAATGTTTCGCAGGACCCGGCCATGGGCAAGGTTAATTCCATCCAGCTTCGCGAAACGGGTAATATCACCGCCACCGGCGCCACCAGCGAGAATCCCGACTACGCCATGAGCGCCCTGGGCACGCGGTTCACCGTCGACGGCGCGCCTCTGAGCAACGACGCAAACCTCCAGAGCGTGGGCATCGAAGGGGCCACGGGGCGCAACAGTGTGGGCCGCGGCGTGGACATGCGCTCGCTGTCGACCGACAACATAGAGAGCGTCGAGATTGTCCGCGGCATCCCCTCGGCGGAGTACGGCAACCTGACCTCCGGACTGGTGAAGATTCGGCGCACGCGTGCGGCCACCCCGTGGACGGCCCGCTTCAAGGCCGACGGCTACTCCAAGCTCTTCTTCGGCGGCAAAGGCTTCGGCTTCGGACCCGGGCGCGAGCACACCATGAACCTCGACGCGGGATATCTGGACAGCAAGGTGGACCCCCGCAACAACCTCGAGAACTTCAAGCGCATCACCGCATCGGCGCGCGCGGCGTTCAACTGGGAGACCCAGCGCCTGCTCACCCGTTGGAACTTAGGTTTCGACTACACCGGCACCATCGACCGCGCCAAGACGGACCCCGACCTCTCGCTGATCAAAATCGACGAGTATAAGGCGGACAACAACCGCTTCGCCCTGACCTCCGACCTCAACTTCCAGTTCCCCGGCCGCAAGGGTCTGAGCGAAATCAGCTTCAACACCATGGCGTCGCTGCAGAACGACAAGCTGCACCGCCGCAAGCAGGTGGCCCCTCAGCGCGCCACGGTAGCCCCCGGGGGCTATGAGGAAGGTGTTCACGACGGAACGTTCATCCTGAACGAGTACATCGCCGACTATCTTTCCGAGGGCAAGCCCATGACGCTCTTCGCGAAGCTGAAAACCGCCGGGGCCATCCCCTCGGGCTATGTGGTGACGCAGAACTGGATGGCCGGGGCCGAGGTCACCTACGAGAAGAACTATGGCCGCGGGCAGGTCTACGACCTGAGCAAGCCACTGAGCGCCAGTTGGACCTCGCGTCCGCGGTCGTACAAGGAAATTCCGGGCCTGACCACCTTCGACCTCTACGCCGAGGACGCCATGACGGCCACCCTGGCCCGCAACACCCTCGAGGTCCGCGCCGGCGTGCACTCCACGGCTCTGGTGGGACTCAACCGCAAGTACACCATTGCCAACAAGCCCTACGTCGACCCCCGCATCAACGCCACCTGGCGCTTCCCGGCATTTCAGGCCGGCCGCCAGAGCATGGAGCTGCTCGTGGCCGGGGGCTGGGGCCTGAACTCGAAGATGCCCACGGTGGACTATCTCTTCCCCCAGAAGGCCTACCTGGACATCCTCCAGCTGTCGTACTACGACCCGAACAACCCCGCCGAGGACAGCCGAGTGAACATCCGCACATATATCAATGATGCCACCAACTACGACCTCCGCGCCGCGCGCAACGCCAAGTGGGAGGTGCGCTTCGGTGGTTCCTGGGGTGCTAACCGATTCTCCATCACCTACTTCGAGGAGCATATGAACTCCGGGTTCCGCTACAGCACCGTCTACGACAAGTACGACTACACCAAGTACGACCCCAGCGGCATCACCGGCGGACGGCCCGACCTGGACAAGCTGCCGTCGGAGGAAACGAGCGTGCTGCGCGGCTACCGCAAGGCCACCAACGGCTCCACCATCGACAAGCGCGGCGTCGAATTCCAGATTACGACGGCGCGCTGGAAGCCATTGGCAACGTCGCTGATTGTGTCCGGCGCATGGTTCCGCACCCGCTACTCCAACTCGCAGATGCTCTTCGACCCCGTGACGGACGTTATCGGCGGCGTGGCCGTAAGCGACAGGTATATAGGCCTTTACAACACCAACGACGGGCGCGTGAACAGCCAGTTCAACACCAACTTCATGTTCGACACGCAGCTGCCCAAGCTCGGCCTCATCTTTACGACCACCTTCCAGTGCATGTGGTACCAGAAGACGCGCCGTCTGCCCCAGAACGGCACCCCGGACAAGTACCTCAGCGCCGTCGACGGCCTCCTGCACGACTACTTCCCCAACACAGGCGACCCCTTCCTGGACCGCCTGGAGCAGTACTACAACCCCGAACTCTACAACGACATCACCATCCCCGCGGCGGTGTATATCAACCTCAAGGCCACCAAGACCATCGGCAAGAAGCTTCGCGTGGCCGTGTTTGTGAACCGATTGCTGGACTATCTGCCGGTGTACACCGCCAACGGCCTGACCGTGCGCCGCACCGCCGACGCCTACTTCGGCATGGAACTTAACTTTACCCTATGAGCATGATTAAGAGAACCTTATATATCCTTCTGGCTCTGGTCGGGGCATCCTGTTCCGACATCGAGACCCCCGGGCAGGTAGCCGTGGCCGTGGAAGTGCGTATGCCCGACGACCTGGCCGGCCTTACGCTGGAAAACCCAACGGTCATCTTCAACAATCTGTCCAACAGCGGCGTAACCACCTTTGCCTACACTCCGGGGATGAGTTGCAGCGTGATGCCCGGGCTCTACGACGTTGAATTCGACGCCGAGTGCACCACCGCCGCCGGCGTCAAGGCCCATGTGGGCGCCGTGGCTCCGGCCTGCAAGCTGCTCTCAGGCGGGGGCGTGACAATGGACGCCTATGTGGCCGTTGAGTCGGACGACCTCATTATCAAGGAGATATTCTTCACCGGCACGCTCCAGCGCTCGGGCAACACCTACAACGGCGACCAGTACGTGAAACTCTACAACAACACGGATCACGTGATTTACGCCGACGGCCTGGCCTTCTTCGAGTCGCTGTTCCTGACCACGCAGAAGTTCAACTACACGCCCGACATGGTTGCACAGGCCGTGAGCGTCGACGCCATCTACCTCATCCCCGGCAGCGGCACGGAGTACCCCGTGCAGCCGGGCGAGACGATTCTGATTGCCGATGCGGCCATCGACCACCGGGCCATCAATCCCAACTCGTTCAACCTCAGCAACGCCAACTTCGAGTGGTTCGACGACTCGACCGACCCCCGCTACGCCGACCTCGATAACCCCGATGTGCCGAACCTCGACAAGTGGTACTGCTACACCAACACCGTTTTCCTGCTCCACAACCGCGGCTTCAAAGCCTACGGCATTGCCCGAATCCCGGTGGACCGCGACGCGTTCCTGACGGACCAGTTCTACCGCGTGGACTACGACCAGGTGACCGTTGCCGGTTCTTTCCCCATGAGCAAGGAGGGCTACCTGATGCCCAACGAGTGGATTGTGGACATCGTGAACCTCTCGGTTGAGGCCGTGTACCAGTGGAACGTGTGCCTGCCGCCAATGGACAGCGGCTGGAGCTATTGCGGCACCATCGAGAACGACAAGACGCGCTTCTTCCACAGCGTGCGCCGGCGTGTGGACGCAGTTGACGCCGAGGGCATCGACCACCTGCGCGACACCAACAATTCCACCCTCGACTTCATCCCCGAAGCAATCCCGTCGGAGATAGAAGAGCAGGGCACCGCCATTGATTACGAAGGAACACCCTACCGCCCATGAAACGCAGCATAATCATCACATTGTTAGCGTCGGCCGGGCTGACGGCGTCGGCGCAGACGGTGCAGGACCGCGTCATGGAGGCCGATACCTTCCTGACGGCCCCGGCGTCAATTTCGCTGGCCAACCCCGCCATGGCGGGCTACCGCCTGCAGACGGGTATCTCCGAAATCAGTGCCGGCTTCGAGCAGCAGGGTGGCGTCAACCGCCGCGGATACTTCGAGGCGCAGACTTTCCTGCGCAGCGGCCATTCCACCATCGAGGGCCATGCGTCGTACCACAACGGCTTCAGGCTCAACTCTGGCATCTACGAAAACGCCGACCCGCAGTTGCTCTACCCCTACCTGACCGCCGACGAGGTGGGCGGACGTCTGGATGATGAAATTTACTCATTCGGAGGCACTTACAACACGTCGCTGGCCGATTCCACCTGGCTCATCGGCGTTGAGGGCAGCTACACGGCGCTGCTGGAGTGCCGTCGGCGCGACCCGCGACCCAAGAACACCGTCGGCGACCTCAATGTTGCCGTGGGAGGTGCGCGCCGCGCGGGAAACTACTGGGTTGCCCTGGGAGTATCGGCCCGCAAGTACAAGCAAACCAACGAAATAAGCTTCGTCAGCGAGTTGGGCGAGAGCAAGATTTACCATACCATCGGAATGGGTGCGCAGTACTCGCGCTTCGCCGGCGCATCGCGCAACTCGTCCTACTCCGGCCATTCCTTCGGCGCCACGGCCAACCTATTCCCCTTAGTTGACCAAGGTGTATTCGCAACTATGGATTTCAACCGCTTCTCCTTCAACAAGATACTGACCAACCTCAACCGCCTGCCGCTGGCCCATGCGGCTCAGAACACCCTCACGGCCCAGGTGGGTTACAAGGGTGCGGGCTTCACGGCTTCGGTGAGCGTCGAATCGGGCCTGCGCAAGGGCACGGAGAACATCTTCGGCGACCCTATGGGCAATGTTTACCCCGAAATAGCGTCGCTCACCACCTATAGCGGCCGGTCTCTGCGCGCCGGTGTGGCCGGTGCATACGCCTTGCGTGCCGGACGTTCGCGCTGGGACTTCGCCCTGAGGGCCGACTGCGACAAGATGCGCCAGAAATACCTCGGCTTCGCCGACCCGCGCATCATGGACGTGGCCAACATGGATGCCGCCCTCGATGTGGCGTGGCTTCGGGCTGTCAGCGGGCGCGTGACCGTCCGTGCGGGCGTCGACGGCTCCCTCTCCGGCAACCTGACCTCGAAGCTGGAGGGGATGCCGGCGGAGTTGACATTCATGGAGCAGAGCACCGTCACGGAGTACGAGTGGTTCAGTGCGCGCAAGTCAGCTTTCGGAGTCAATGCCGGAGTGGACGTCAGCGTGAGCCGGAGCATCGCCGTGGGGCTGCGCCTGAGCGGCGGCCGTACATACATCAGCGGATTCAAATCTCGCACTAACTATAATTTCGCCCTCTGCATGGTTTTCTGAGAGAAGAGATTATGAGATTAGAGATTAGAGATTAGAGATTAAGCGGCCCCCGCTCGGCTAATCTTTTCATCTTTTCATCTTTTTGACAAATTGACACCTTGACACCTTGACAAAAAATTAAACTTAAACCCTCAAGCAATGCTTGATATATTATGCGTTTCAAACTAATAACCTTGATTTGCTGCCTGATGGCAACAGTGGGGCTTCGCGCCGCGAGCCTCGAGCCGGATGTCCGCGTGGGGCATCTGAGCAACGGACTGACATACTACATCCAACACAACGAGACCCCCAAAGGGATGGCGGACTTTTTCCTGGCTCAGCAGGTGGGCGCCATCAATGAGGCTGAGAACCAGCGCGGTCTGGCCCACTTCCTGGAGCATATGTGCTTCAACGGCACAGAGCACTTCCCCGGCAAGGCCCTGATCAACTACCTCGAGAGCAACGGCGTGAAGTTCGGCGCCAACCTCAACGCCTACACCTCCACCGACGAGACCGTATATAATATATGTAAGGTGCCGACGGCCCGCGAGAGCCTGGTGGACTCCACCCTGCTGATTCTGCGCGACTGGTGCGACGGGATCACCCTCGACGCTGACGAAATAGACGCCGAGCGCGGGGTAATCGTCAACGAGTGGCGCCAGCGCAACACGGCCGCCAACCGCATGCTCGAGCGTGCCCTGGAGGACATCTACGGCGACAGCCCCTATGGCCACCGTCTGCCCATCGGCAAGATGGAGGTGGTGGAGAACTTCCCGCCCGAGGTGCTCCGCGATTACTATAAAACATGGTATATCCCTGCCAACCAGTGCGTTGTGGTTGTGGGTGATATCGATGTGGACAAAGTGGAGCAGGCCATCAAGAACATCTTCGGTGATATTCCCGCCAAGCGCACAGCCGACTCCAAGGTGGCCGTTCTGCCGGCCGTGCCTTTCAACGAGTCGCTGGTGGTGGCTGTGGAATCCGACGCCGAGCAGGGCGCACAGACCCTCCAGATGTACTTCCGCATGCCCCATGGCGACAACGAAATTGAGCATGCCGCCGTGGCCGACATGGCCGCCACGCTGCTCACCCCGCGCTACGACGCCATGGAAGCGTCGGCCGACTGCCCCCACACTTCGCTGGGCATCGGCGAGGTGAACTTCTTCCTCTCCCGCGGCCAGAAGGCGCTGACCCTCCGCGGTATGAGCCGACCCGGACGTGTGGCCGACGCCGTGGAGGAATGGACCGCCGAACTCCTTCGTGCCGCCGAGCTCGGATTCTCCGACGAGGAGATGGAGGCCGCCCGCAAGAGCGTCAACGCATCCCTGGACGAGCGTGGCCGCCGCGAAGCTACGCCCAGCAACACCTACCTGGCCAAGAATGCCGTGCGCCACTACCTCGACGGGGGCGACGTCATTTCCGCTGCCGACCGCCGCGAACGCATCCGTGAAGCCGTGAAGAACATGACCTCGCAGCAGGTTCAGGACTATATCGCAAGCGCCGTGAAGGCATCGGGCGAGGGAGCTGTGGTGCTCCACTACCGCCCGGCCTCCGACGAAACCGACGCCCAGGTGGCCGACCGCATCCGTGCCCAATATGCGCGCCTGAACGGCCGCAAATACGAACCCTTCGTGGCTCCGACCACCGGGGGCGACATCCTCGCAGCGGAGCCCAACCCCGGCACCATCGTAGCCAAGGAAGAGATGCCTCTGTTCGACGCCACCGTCTACACCCTCTCCAACGGTATCAAGGTAATAGCCAAGAAAACCGACTACAAGGCCGACCAGATTTATGTCCGCGGCTACAGCGAGGGCGGTACATCGCAGGAGTACACCCTCGAGGACGCTCCGACCATCCGCGTCATCGATGCCATCGTAGCCGAGATGGGCTACGGAGGCCATTCCGCCGCCGAACTCCGCCGAATCCTGGCCGACCGCAACATCAAGGTGAGCACCAACACGGGCCACTCCGAGGAAAGCATCGAAGCTGCCACCAACCGCCGCGACATGCAGGACGCCTTCCGCCTGCTCTACCTCCGCGCCACCGGCATCGAGCCGGACTCCGTGGCTTTTGAAACCTACCGTGCCAACCGCCGTAATGTGGCCGCAAACACCAACCTGAACCCAATCCAGGCCATGGGCGATACGATTCACTTCAACATCTACAACCGTCACCCGTTGGCTCAGCACCCCTCGCTGGCCGACATCGACCACCTGAGCATGGACAAGGCAATCAGCATCTACCGCGACCGCTACGCCGACATGAGCGACTTCACCTTCATGGTCGTAGGCGACTTCAACACCGACTCGCTGGAGATGTGCCTGGCCGACTATGTTGCCGCACTTCCCGGTGGAGGACGCGTTGAGCATGCCAAGAACATCGGCTATACTTTCAATCCCACCGACGTGAACATCCACTTCACCCGCAAGATGGAACGTCCCCAGCCGATTGTCTACCTGTTCTACACCGCGCCGGTGGATTACACGCTGCCTAACGTGCTCAATTCCATAGTCTTCGGCAACATCCTGCGCACCCGCCTGATGAACGACCTGCGCGAGGACCGCGGCTGGACCTACTCCGTGAAGGCTCACGCATCCATCAACACCGCCCTGGCCGAACCCGCCCTGATCATGCCCGTCTACATCAAGTCGACCCCCGGGAAGGAGGAAGAAGTGGCCAAGGTCATCGACGAGACGGTCCGCGCCATGGCCTCCACCAACCCGCCCACCGAAGCAGAGGTGAACGCCATCAAGGAGTACATGGCCAAGGCGTTCGGCGAATCTGCAGCCGACAATGCCTACTGGCTCAAGGTGTTCAAGGCTTACCTGCGCGATGGTGTGGACCTCCATACGCCTTACCTGCAGGATGTTGAAGCCATCACTCCCGAAACCGTCAAGGCTTTTGCCGAAGAGGTGCTTCCGCGTGCCACCAAGGCTACCCTGATAATGAGCGCCGAGGAATGAGCCTCAGTACCGACATAATCGCAGCCACAGCCGGACGCCCCGGTCCCATCGGGGTGTTCGACTCGGGCTACGGCGGGCTGACCATCCTGCGCGAGCTCCGCAAGGCGGTGCCCGACGCCGATTTCCTCTACCTGGGCGACAATGCGCGTGCGCCCTACGGGTCGCGGTCGTTCGACATCGTGTACGAGTTCACGCTGCAGGCCGTGCGCTACCTCTTCGAGCGCGGTTGCCAGCTGGTCATCCTGGCCTGCAACACAGCCTCGGCCAAGGCTCTGCGGTCGATTCAGCAGCTGGACCTGCCTGCGCTTGACCCCGGCCGGCGCGTGCTCGGCGTGATTCGCCCCACGGCCGAAACCATAGGCACCATAACCCGCAACGGGCATGTGGGCCTGTTCGGGACTCCCGGCACGGTTGCCTCCGGCTCCTACGACATCGAAATCCGCCATTTCTTCCCCAAGGTGCGTTTCACGGCCCACGCGTGCCCCATGTGGGTGCCGCTGGTGGAGAACCGCGAGGCCGACGGGCCCGGTGCCGACTACTTCGTGCGCAAGGACATCGACCTGCTCATGAGCGCGGACCCGGCCATAGATACCATCATTCTCGGGTGCACCCACTACCCGCTGCTGATGGAGAAAATCCGGCAATATGCCCCGGCGGGCGTCACCATCGTGCCCCAGGGGCGGATAGTTGCCGAGTCGCTGGTGGACTATCTGCGGCGCCACCCCGAAATGGCTGCCCGCATAACCCGCGGAGGGCACGTTGAGTACTGCACCACCGAGAATCCCGAAAAATTCGACGCCCTGGCCCAACTTTTCATGGCCGCCCCCGTGCGGGCCACAAAAGTTACCCTTGCGTAGGACGCCTGCTCCCCGGCTCCTACGGGAAAATTCTTTTTTAGAAAACAAAGATTGCCCCTGCTTAAACGAGGGAGGGCAAAAGCCCGGGCTTTTGCCCTGACCGCAGGCCGCTACTCTCTCTCTTATTTCTTTGTTTTCTTTGTTTTCTTTTTTTCTTTTATTTATTATTCTAATTGCATGTTGTTGGTTTGTTATTGGTTTGTTGATGGTTTGTAAGCGTCGCTGAATTTTTCTCCGCAAGTAGCGGAGAGACAGGGAGTTAAAGCCGAGTTTTTGCGTGTTGATTGTGTGTTGTTTTTCATAGTGGTTGTTTGTTAGGTTTCAGATTGAGCAAGGTATGCGCGCCTTGGTGTTTCGCATTGCAAAGATACAACACTTTGTTGCGGATTCCAAATTTTCAGGGCGGAAAATAGGTATGCAGGCGGTGGACTTTGGAGGGTAGGTCTCCAGACCTACCACCTTTTTTGAAAAGGCCACAAAAGCCCCAACTTACTCGAAAAAGGGAGGCGTGGACGTCTCTCCTCCTAACGTTGAAGGCCTTGCCGACCGGTTGATTAATCGGCATTAATCTCGATGAGTTTTTGCGTGGAGACACAGGGGTAACAATGCAAGCGCCCGCAGGGCGTTGACTTATCGTAACCGCTTGCGCCGAATGGCGCTGGCGGATGTTCGCTGTTATAACAAATTGGCGTCCGAAGGGACGCCGACTTATTCGGGCTGTAAGTCGGCGTCGCAAGGACGCCAGGTTAAAGGTGGGCTTTGGGTATCCCACAGCGCCTGCGGCGCAATGGGTTACTATAAGTCGGCGCCCTTGAAGGGCGCCAATGGGCTATGCCTCGGTGAGGGCGGACTGGAGGACGAGGGCGTTGTTGTGGGTGGTGTCGTGGGAGGAGTAGAGGAGGGTGACCACGGGTTTGTCGGCGATGAGCTTGCGCAGAGCTTCGAATGCGGGATTGGCCTGGAGTTCCCGGCTGTAGCGCTGCTCGAACTCGGTCCACTCCGCCGTCGGGTTTTCGTGGAACCACTGGCGCAGCTCTGTGGAGGGAGCGACTTCTTTGTCCCAGAGGTCGTAATGGAAAGTTTCGTGGGAGAGTCCGCGGGGCCAGAGGCGGTCCACATAGATTCTGAAGCCGTCGGTGGCCGAAGCCGGCTCGTAGGCGCGTTTGGTGAGGATTGTAGTTTTCATGTCAGTTGTTTTTTACTACTATTTGAACAATCAAAAGGCTGCCTATGTTTTAGAAACAAACTTTAAACCCCAAACGATTATGGATAAGTACATTTGCGACGTATGCGACTGGGTATATGACCCTGAAAAAGGTGATCCTGACAACGGCATCGCCCCCGGAACCAAATTTGAAGACCTCCCCGACGATTTCGTGTGCCCCCTCTGCGGCGTCGGCAAAGACCAGTTCTCGAAGGTCGACTAACCCCATAAAAAAAGAGCATGAGCTTACCGCCCATGCTCTTTTTAGCTTTGTGAATGATCAGGCGACGCACTTCATGCCGAGCCAAACCATGAGGAGGCCGAGGACCACGGTGGGGACAATGTAGAGGACGAATTTCCACCACTGACCCTTCTGAATCATGGCGAAGCTGTCGTGGCTGAAGGAGCTGAAGGTGGTGAAGCCGCCGCAGAAGCCTGAGATGAGGAGGGCATTGACCAGCGGACTCATTTCGTTGCGGGTGAACAGGCCCATGAAGATGCCGATGATGAAACAGCCGATTACGTTGACGGCGAAGGTGCCGACGGGGTAGTTGTCGCCGCAGAGTTTCTTTCCGGCCACGCCGGTGAGGTAACGACCGCAGGTGCCGGCAAATCCGCCTAACCCTGCTATAAGCATGTATTCTATAATCATAATTTTAAGTTTTTAAGGGTTAGGCATTTTGAGTTTTTTCAGCCGGTTTGCGGATGCAAGCGGCGCCGAGAGCAACCATTGCGATGCCGAACACGAGGCTGCAGGCCATGTAGAAAGCGAACATGCCGCCGTCGCCGTTCTGGAGCAGGCTTACGGATTCATCGGAGAGGGAGGAGAAGGTGGTAAGGCCGCCGCAGAAGCCGGTGACCCACAGCAGGTTCTCGTTCTTGGTCAGACGGCCGGTCTTGTTGAGGTAGCCGTAGAGCATGCCGATAATCAGACAGCCAACCATGTTGGCCATGTATGTGCCCAGGGGGAAGGAGAGGTGGCAGATGGCGCCTCCCAGCTTCTCCGAGAGGAAACGGAGACAGGTGCCTAAGAAGCCGCCGCATCCCGCAATCATAGTGTTTTTGAACATAGGGAATTGTATTTTAGTTAGTTATTTTTTTATACCTTTCTAACACCCCCCGCGCCGGGATTGTTCAGGTTGCGGGCGGCAATATTTGAGAAAAAATGGCCGTGGTGTTGTGTAGTCGGGGATTTTTTTGTACCTTTGCATGCAATAAACAATAAAGCATATGTCGTTTCTTGCAGATAGAGTAAAGATGGACGGACTTACGTTTGACGACGTACTCTTGATTCCGGCCTTTTCCGATGTACTCCCCCGCGAAGTAAATTTACAAACCCGTTTCTCCAGGAATATCACCCTGAATGTACCCATTGTGTCGGCCGCCATGGACACCGTGACGGAGTCCGAGCTTGCCATCGCCATTGCGCGTGAAGGCGGTATCGGCGTGATACACAAGAACATGACCATTCAGGAGCAGGCCCGCCAGGTGCACGCCGTGAAGCGCGCCGAGACCCATAAAAAAAGAGCATGAGCTTACCGCCCATGCTCTTTTTAGCTTTGTGAATGATCAGGCGACGCACTTCATGCCGAGCCAAACCATGAGGAGGCCGAGGACCACGGTGGGGACAATGTAGAGGACGAATTTCCACCACTGACCCTTCTGAATCATGGCGAAGCTGTCGTGGCTGAAGGAGCTGAAGGTGGTGAAGCCGCCGCAGAAGCCTGAGATGAGGAGGGCATTGACCAGCGGACTCATTTCGTTGCGGGTGAACAGGCCCATGAAGATGCCGATGATGAAACAGCCGATTACGTTGACGGCGAAGGTGCCGACGGGGTAGTTGTCGCCGCAGAGTTTCTTTCCGGCCACGCCGGTGAGGTAACGACCGCAGGTGCCGGCAAATCCGCCTAACCCTGCTATAAGCATGTATTCTATAATCATAATTTTAAGTTTTTAAGGGTTAGGCATTTTGAGTTTTTTCAGCCGGTTTGCGGATGCAAGCGGCGCCGAGAGCAACCATTGCGATGCCGAACACGAGGCTGCAGGCCATGTAGAAAGCGAACATGCCGCCGTCGCCGTTCTGGAGCAGGCTTACGGATTCATCGGAGAGGGAGGAGAAGGTGGTAAGGCCGCCGCAGAAGCCGGTGACCCACAGCAGGTTCTCGTTCTTGGTCAGACGGCCGGTCTTGTTGAGGTAGCCGTAGAGCATGCCGATAATCAGACAGCCAACCATGTTGGCCATGTATGTGCCCAGGGGGAAGGAGAGGTGGCAGATGGCGCCTCCCAGCTTCTCCGAGAGGAAACGGAGACAGGTGCCTAAGAAGCCGCCGCATCCCGCAATCATAGTGTTTTTGAACATAGGGAATTGTATTTTAGTTAGTTATTTTTTTATACCTTTCTAACACCCCCCGCGCCGGGATTGTTCAGGTTGCGGGCGGCAATATTTGAGAAAAAATGGCCGTGGTGTTGTGTAGTCGGGGATTTTTTTGTACCTTTGCATGCAATAAACAATAAAGCATATGTCGTTTCTTGCAGATAGAGTAAAGATGGACGGACTTACGTTTGACGACGTACTCTTGATTCCGGCCTTTTCCGATGTACTCCCCCGCGAAGTAAATTTACAAACCCGTTTCTCCAGGAATATCACCCTGAATGTACCCATTGTGTCGGCCGCCATGGACACCGTGACGGAGTCCGAGCTTGCCATCGCCATTGCGCGTGAAGGCGGTATCGGCGTGATACACAAGAACATGACCATTCAGGAGCAGGCCCGCCAGGTGCACGCCGTGAAGCGCGCCGAGAACGGTATGATCTATGACCCGGTCACCATCGACCGCGGCGCCACCGTAGGCGTGGCCCTTCAGATGATGAAGGAATACCATATTGGCGGCATCCCCGTTGTGGACGCCGATAAAAAGCTCGTGGGCATCGTCACCAACCGCGACCTGCGCTTCGAGCGCAACCTCGACCGCCCCATCGCCGAAGTGATGACCTCAGAAAACCTCGTGACCACCACCCAGAGCACCAACCTGGAGGAGGCCGCCGAGATTCTCCAGTCGCACAAAATCGAGAAACTCCCCGTGGTGGACGCCGCCGGCAAGCTCGTGGGTCTGGTCACTTACAAAGACATTACCAAAGCCAAAGATAAGCCCAACGCCTGCAAGGACAAGTTAGGGCGCCTGTGTGTGGCCGCCGGCATAGGCGTGACCACCGACTCGATGGAGCGTGCCGACGCGCTGGTAGCCGCCGGCGTTGACGCCATCGTCATCGACACCGCCCACGGTCACTCCAAGGGCGTCATCGGCGTGCTGCGGGCCGTGAAGGAGAAATACCCCGACCTGGACGTGGTTGTGGGCAACATCGCCACCGGCGACGCCGCCCGTTACCTTGTTGAGAATGGTGCCGACGGCGTGAAGGTAGGCATCGGCCCCGGCTCCATCTGCACCACCCGCATCATCGCCGGCGTGGGCGTGCCCCAGCTCACGGCCATCTACGACGTGGCCA
>CAYNHP010000022.1:0-23553 GCA_964397235.1 uncultured Bacteroides sp.
GTAAAGTTCCGGCCGCAATTTTAACGCATTTTGTTTGTCTATTTCAAGAAATTGAGCTACCTTTGCCGCGGTGTTGCGAATGATATGCTTCAAAAACTCGCAACCCTTCTCAACCTCATTACAATTCAACCTATTCCAATGAAGAAACTTTACACCCTTGCTCTTGCAGCAGTCGTATCACTGAGTGCGGCCGCCGTGCGCCCCATCCAGCCCACCGATAAGCTGAACTACCCCGTTAAACCCTCCTACGAGCTTAACTTCAGCCAGATGGAAACCGTCAAGGCTCCCACCTCCGGCGTCATGCACAAAAAGTCCGCTTCACGCGCCGACGAAGTAACCATCAACGACCTCGTTGGCGACTACATCTGGTCCTACTATACCCTCCTTGGCAACGGCGGCGAAAAGAGCGCCGACATCACCATCGAACTCGTCGACGAAGACACCGGCGACGTTGTTATCACCGGCTTCCCCCAGAATTTCAAAATCAAAGGTTACTTCGACCTCGAGAAGATGACCCTCAACCTCACCAACAAGCAGCTCGTGGGTAAAGACTCCGACGGCGACATCTACTTCTACGGCAAGCAGATGACCGCATCCGGCGAAGGCGACGACGCTTCATTAACCATGTCCGACGGCGCTATCAAGGACGAATACATCGTAGGTAAAATCGAAGACAACATCATCGCTTTCGACGAAATGATTGCCTGGGCACTCGGTGACCCGAACGACGAAAAACTCGGCTGGTACCTGCTCTGCGCCGCAAACGACTTCGAAAAGAGCCTCACCTGGTACAATATCGGCACTGCCAAATTCCTCGAAAACATCCTTTATTCCACCGCAACCGGCAAGGAGAACACCCAGGTCAGCAACGTAACCATTCAGGCCTGCGAAGAATATGAAAATGTATTCCGCGTCCTCGACCCCCTGGTTGCCACCTACAAAGCCCTGAAAATCAACTCCACCAGCCCCGCATTCACCCTCGACTGCTCCGTGGCTAACGACGTGCTCATGTCCTACACCGACTCCGGCCTCCAGACCCAAACCCTCGGCGAACTCTACTACACCAACCAGGCCATGTTCTACATGAGCTACGGCGTTGAAACCGCCCCCGAGTTTGCAACCGTCATGACCGTTGAAGGGAACAATTACACCATCACCTTCCCCAAGAAAGCCATCCTGATTGTTCCCGAAACCCCCGTAAGCGATGAGGAACTTATGTACGCAAGCCAGTACGAGAGCACCCTCTCCTTCACCTACGACGCCGCCGGCCTCAGCAACGTCACCGTTGACGACGAAAACGCCCCCGTAGAGTACTTCAACCTCCAGGGCATCCGCGTGGCTAACCCCGAAGCCGGCATCTACATCCGCCGCCAGGGCAACAACACCACCAAGGTTAAGCTCTAAGGTTAAGTGGTTAAAGGGTTAACCCATTCCCTAAAACCTAAAACCTAAAACCTAAAGCCTAAAACCTAAAGCCTACAAAAGCCTGTCGCTCGATAGCGGCGGGCCTTTTTCTTGCATATGTCAAAAAAAGAATGTACCTTTGTGTCAAACATATCAACTACGAACAAAATGAAAAAATTTATCTTCGCCGCCCTCGCTTGCATAGCTTCGCTGGCAGCCTCGGCCCAATATGTACCCACCACCGTCGGCACCGTCGCCAAGTACACCAACAAAAGCACTGAGGCCCAGACCGAAGTGACCACCACCGAAACCGTAACCGCCGTCAACACCGCCGATTCCGGAGTAATCACCGTAACTTTCAACTCCGTCACCGACGTCCCCGGCAACGACTTCGCAAAAATTTCCTTCGACGCTTCCGCAACTTTCGACCCCGCCACCGGCGTGACCGTATTCACAGAAATGGATGCCGCAACCTTCAAGAAATTCATGACCGACATGATTATTCAAATGGCTGAATCACAAGGCCATATGGTATCAGAAACCGAAATGGCCGACCTCGACAGGAGCCTCACTCCCCGTGGCAGCCTCTTCCTCGAAATCAATCCCGAAGCAGCCGTTGGCACTGTCCAGAAGGATTGCACCCTGAGCATGAACATGGGCCAGAGCCGCTTACTCAACAAATGGGGCAAAATCACCTTCGCCGGTACTGAAGAAGTGACCGTCCCTGCCGGCACCTTCACCTGCCTCAAATACACCTACACCCTGACCGAATCCATGGGCGAAGCTCCCACCAAGAAATTCGTAACTACCTACTTCGCCAAGGGCGTGGGCTGCGTTAAGGAAGTGTCCGCCGACAAGAAGGGTGTTGTCTCCGAAGAGAAAGTCCTCACCTCCTTCACCCCTGCTGAATAAGCACCGACATGACCATTCCCCACGTCCACTACCCCACTGCCGACCTCAAGGCCGACCTCCGCTATCTCCAGCTCCTGGCTCGCTCCTTCCCCACCGTGGCCCAGGCAAGCACGGAGGTGATCAACCTTGAGGCAATACTCAACCTCCCCAAGGGCACCGAACACTTCCTCACCGACATCCACGGCGAGTACGAAGCCTTCCAGCATGTGCTCAAAAACGCTTCCGGAACAGTCAAGCGTAAAGTCACCGAACTCTACGGCAACACCCTCCGAGAGCGCGAAATCAAAGACTTCTGCACACTCATTTATTACCCGAAAGAGAAGCTGCAGCTGGTCAAGGAGGTGGAAAAGGACATGGTGGACTGGTACGAGGTGACACTCAACCGCCTCATCAAGGTTTGCCAGAGCGTATCCTCAAAGTACACCCGCTCCAAGGTAAACAAAGCGCTCCCCAAGGACTTCAGCTACATAATCCAGGAACTGCTGCACGAAACCGAGACCGACCCCAACAAGACGGCCTATTGCAACCAGATTATCCGCACCATCATATCGACCTACCGCGCCGACGCATTCATCATCGCCCTGTGCAACCTCATCCAGCGCCTGGCTATCGACTCCCTCCACATCGTAGGCGACATCTACGACCGTGGACCCGGCGCCCACATCATCATGGACACCCTCTGCGACTACCACAACGTCGACATCCAGTGGGGCAACCATGATGTGCTCTGGATGGGTGCAGCGGCCGGTAACGATGCTTCTATGGCCAACGTGCTCCGTATTTCGCTCCGCTACGGCAACCTTGAAACCCTCGAGGAAGGCTATGGCATCAACCTCCTCCCCCTGGCTACCTTCGCCATGGAGGCATACCCCCACGATAACCTCGAGCGCTTCGAGCCTAAAATCAAAAACGCCCACCGCATCTACACCGAGAAAGAGAAGCACCTCATGGCCCAGATGCACAAGGCCATCACGGTGATTCAGTGGAAACTCGAAGGGCAGATGATTGAGCGCCATCCGGAGTACGGCATGGATTCACGCCGTCTCCTCGACAAAATTGACCACAACGCAGGAACAGCCATAATCGACGGGCAGGAATATCCCCTGCTGGACGCTTCATTCCCCACAATCGACCCCGCCGACCCCTACCGCCTCACCGAAGGTGAGCAGAACCTCGTTGACCACCTCCACAACTCCTTCGCCCACAGCGAGAAACTCCGCAAGCACATCAACACGCTGCTCACCCGCGGCTCATTCTACCTTGCGCGCAACAACAACCTGATGTTCCATGCGTCGATTCCCATGAACGACGACGGCTCATTCCGCGCAGTCGAAGTCCTGGGCGAAAAATACTCCGGCCGCAAGCTGCTCGACCGCCTGGACCTGCTCGTGCAGGAAGCATGCCGCCCCACGGCCGACGAGCCCTCCGACCCCGCCGAAGTCGATTATCTATGGTACCTCTGGTGCGGCCCGGACAGCCCCCTGTTCGACAAGTCGAAGATGGCCACCTTCGAGCGCTACCTCATCAAGGACCCCGCCTCCCATGTTGAGGAAAAAGGCGCATACTACAAGCTCAACGACAGCGAAGAAACCATCAACGCCATCCTCACCGAGTTCGGCCTTCCCACCGAAGGCTCGCACATCATCAACGGCCACGTACCGGTCCAGATCATCAAGGGCGAAAATCCGGTCAAGGCAAACGGCAAGCTCCTGGTCATCGACGGCGGTTTCTCCAAAGCCTATCAGGAAAAAACCGGCATCGCCGGCTACACCCTCGTGTTCCACTCGCGCGGTTTCCAGCTCGTGCAGCACGAACCATTCGAATCCCGCCAGAAAGCCATCGAGGAGGGTCAGGACATCATCTCAAACACCGTCCTGACCGAGTACCAGACCCAACGAGTCATGGTCAAGGACACCGACAAAGGCAAGGACATCGCAGCTCAGATTGAAGACCTCAACAAACTCCTCGCCTGCTACCGCCGTGGCCTCATCCGCGAAAAGAATTGATTACATCCGCATTTGAAATACTATGATAGGCGCAATTATTGGAGATATCGTCGGTTCTGATTATGAATTCGACAATACCTCGGATTATGACTTCCCTCTATTTGGTGAGTACTCCGATTTCACCGACGATACCATCTGCACCGTCGCAGTGGCCGACGCAATTCTGAAACACATAGATTATCAGTCATCAATGCGGCATTGGTGCCGGCAATATCCCCACCCAAAAGGAGAATATGGCAGTTTTTTCATGAATTGGGTGATGCGCCCCGACCCCTATCCGTACAATAGCTTCGGAAATGGCTCGGCAATGCGCGTCAGCCCGGTCGCATGGCTGTTCGACACGGAAGAAGATGTGATGCGCGAAGCCGAAAAATCAGCGGCCATAACCCATAACCACCTTGAGGGAATCAAAGGCGCTCAAGCCATTGCAGTCGCCATCTTCCGCATGCGGACGGCACAGAACAAGTCCGGTCAAATTTTCGAAGATGTTGCCCGTGAGTTCTATGGCGATGACATCTTCGAAAACCTCCCTCCTAAAGGTTTTTTCGATGTGACTTGCCAAGGTTGCGTTCCGCTTTCCTTATTTCTCGCTTCGTGTGCAACCTCATTTGAGGATGCAATCCGCCTGGCTGTCAGCTACGGAGGCGATTCGGACACCGTCGGCGCAATCGTCGGCTCCCTGGCCGAAGCTCAATTCGAAGTCCCTGCCGACCTGCGTACCAAAGCCCTCTCCTACCTCCCCTCCCAAATGCAGTCCGTCGTGACCGCTTTCGAAAACCGACTGTAGCCGCTATCAGGGCCCCGACGAGACCCGTTGAGGCGAACTGGAGTTCGCCTCCTCCATAAAATCAGCATGTCAAAGCGTCCGAAGGTCGTTGACTTTAGAAGCCGATTGCGGCGCAGGCGCAGGCGGTTGAAGCCCCCACAGAATTGGCTTCCGCCGAGACGCCGACGTATTCCTACCGCTCCAAAGTCATCTTTATAGAGATGATTTCACCAAAGTCATCTTTATAGAAATGACTTTTGCCAAATCATCTTTGTAAAGATGAGTTTTTTTATTAACTTTGCTCCTGAAAATACCAAACTAAGAACATCAGCAATTTATGGACCTGTTAATAAAAAGATACCTGCACCTGCTCAAACATACCAAAACTGACTATGTAAGAAATCTATATTACGATATTTCATGGGATAGTCGGTTGATTGGCATTAAAGGAGCACGTGGTGTGGGGAAAACCACAATGCTTCTTCAACGCATTCTTTTGGAGTTCCCGAATAAAGAAAAAGCTCTTTATGTCTCTCTCGATGATATTTGGTTTGCTTCTCATACCCTTCTTGATCTTGCCGATAACGCAGTAGAACGTGGTATTACCCATTTATTCATCGACGAAGTGCATCGCCTCCGAGGTTGGGAACGTCAGATTAAGAATATGTATGATTTCTATCCTGACCTCAACATCGTTTTTACCGGCTCTTCATTGCTGGAGATTGATCAATCTATTGCAGACCTCTCTCGCCGACCGCTGATGTATATGCTCCCGGGACTTTCTTTTAGGGAATACCTTGAATTTGAGGGATTAAGATTACCCCGGTATACCCTTCAGGATATACTGTATGACCACCTCGCAATAACTGCGACAATAAATAAGGGAGGAGATATTGTGAAAAAATTTCATTCTTACCTCCGTCACGGATTCTATCCTTTCTACAAAATTGAAACCGAAACCAATTATCTGATTCGGTTAAGCAATATAATCACGGCTGTCATCGACAGTGATATCCCGGCTGTTGAAAATATTGAGTACAATACACTCCAAAAAGCCAAGCAACTGCTGACAATCATGGCTTCTCAGTCGCCTTCGCCTCTGAATGCAAAAACAACGGCCGAACTTTTGGATGTATCGCCCAATTTGATGATTAAGCTGCTTTCTCTGCTTGACCGCTCCCAAATTTTGCGGTTACTTTACTTCAAGTCGGAAAGGAATCCCAAGTCAATGGCAAAGCCACAAAAGGTTCTGCTAAGCAATCCTTCGCTTCTCTATGCGCTGGGATATGCCGATAAGGGAAAGGTGAGGGAATCCTTCTTGGCCGCGATGATGGCCCATGGGCATGAGGTGGCTTATCCAAAGGATGGTGATTTACTTGTAGACAACCGCTATCTTTTCGAAGTGGGCGGTGCTAAAAAGAGCTTCCAGCAGATAAAGGACATCCCTGATAGTTTTGTTGCGGCCGACGATATCGAATTCGGCATCGGCAACAAGATTCCTCTTTGGCTCTTCGGCTTCCTTTATTAGAGTTCTTGTTCTCTTTCAGAATCTGAGGGCTTTAAGGTGGTCGTAGAGGAGCTTCACCGGAAGGCCCATCACGTTGTAAAAGCTTCCGTTCATGCCCTCGATGCCGATGGCACCGATCCACTCCTGGATGCCATACGCCCCTGCCTTATCGTAGGGTTGATATAGGGCCACATATTCCTCAATTTCTGCATCGGTCAGCTCGCCGAAGGTAACGTCGGTGGTGGCGCTGAAAGTGTCGCTTCCGCCCGCACAGGTAATCGTAACGCCGGTCACAACGCGGTGCGTACGCCCGCGCAATGTCTTGAGCATCTCTACGGCATCGTCATAACCCCGCGGCTTGCCGAGGATGTTGCCGTCGATAATTACCACAGTGTCGGCGGTGATAACCACATCGTCCGGACCGATTACATCCTTGCAAGCATCCGCTTTGAGCCGCGAGAGGTAGGCCGGAACTTCCTCCGGCTTCATTTCCGACGGATATGTTTCTTTCACGCCCTGAAGACGCAGCACTTCAAATTCCGGCACAATCAGGCCCAGGAGTTCGTGGCGACGCGGCGAATTGGAAGCCAGCAGCACATGCTTCCCTTTAAATGCCGAAGTGGGCAGTGGCGGTTTAACTGTTACATTCATATTATCCTCCGAAAGCAGGTGCTACAACCGGCCAGTTTCCTTGTGCCCGTAAAATCTGCTCGAGCAATTCGCGGGCCACGCCGTAGCCACCGGTTGCGGAAGTGATATATTTCGCCACCATTTTACACTCGTCCGCCCCGTCGGCCGGCGTTACGCCCAGCCCGACCCGCTGCAGGCAACTGATGTCAGGAATATCATCGCCCACATAAGCCACTTCATCGGCATTGAGCTCATTTTCAGCCATGTATTTCTCCAGCACGGGCAACTTATCCAGCACTCCTAAGTAGATGTCGTACAGGCCTATAGGATTGAAACGCCCTATAATAGAACGCGTATCGGCACCCGAAATGATGGCCAGCTTGAGGCCCTTACGGATGGCGGTCACCATGGCGTAACCATCCTTGAGGTTAGCCATGCGCTGTGGCACGCCGTCGGCCGACATAGGGACGGTGGTCGGTGATAGAACGCCGTCAACGTCGAAAACAACGGCTTTGATTTTGCTCAGTTCGTAGGGAATCTTACTCATGGGATGTATGTGAGGCAGTTATGAGGTCGGAAAGTGATGCATAAACTCCTTTGAGCTCGTCGGGCAGTGCTGCGATATGTGCCTCGATTACGGCTTGGTCGCCCCGCTTGGCCGGACCCGTCTGCGCCGCATGGGGTCCTATGGCAAAAGCCTTGGCCACAGTCTCTTCCATGAGCGGACGCACAACATCGAGGCCGTAACCGTCTCTGGCAAGCAGTTTTTCCACCTGTTCGAGCAGGATGTTGGTGAAATTATTAGTGAACACGCCGGCAATGTGCAGAGTCTTGCGCCGCGCCGGGTCGGTGTGGTGCACCTTGTCGGATATTGCCGTTGCGAGGCGGTCGACTATGGCCTGATCAGCATCGGATTCGGCCTCGGTGAACACCGGTACGCGCCGTATATCCACCTCGCGCCCTGCCGTGAATGTCTGCAGCGGATAGAGGATGCCCGTTCTGGGCGACGCCGGCGCAAGCAAGCTGCGGTCGAGCGTGCCGGAAGTGTGAACCACCAGGGGCTCGTCTTCAAGACGCCCTATGGATGCAATCACCTCCTCCAAGGCATTGTCTGCCAGACTGATAAGAACTATATCGGGCTTATAATCTCCGATGGAGCGAAATTTGTCGGTCACCGCTGTGTCGATGCCCAAATTCTCGGCTAACCGTCGGGCATGGTCGAGCGTACGGGAAGCTATGACCGCTATTTCGTAGTCAGGGTGTGCGGCAATCAGCGGACTCAGCCGTGAGGCCACGTTGCCCGTGCCGACCAGGGCTATGCGCAAGGGTGTGCTCATTCAGCCCGCCAGGTGCCGATGTGTACCTTATCCCAGCGGAACTTCTCGGGGTCCTGCGGACGGCGGTTCTCGGCGGAATAACCGAACGTTACCACGCACTCAACTACCTGAGTGTAAGGGATTCCGAGCAAATCGCGCACCACGTTTTCCGATGGTTCATCGTCCTCGGCATATCGCCCGCGAACCTGAACCCAGCAGGAGGCGATGCCGAGAGCTTCGGCCTGAAGCTGCATGAATACCGCGGCAATAGCGCAGTCCTCTGCAAACATATCGCTTTCCTCAGGGTCGGCCGTGACAACCACGGCCAGAGTCGCTCCGGCCACGGATGTTTGGTAGCGGGGCTTGAAGGCGGAGAGTTTCTGAAGGGTCTCGCGGTCCTCAACGGCCACGAAGTTCCAGGGGCGCTTGCTCTTGGACGTAGGCGCCGTCAGGGCTGCCTCGATTATGAGTTTTACGTTTTCGGGGCTGATGGGTTCGCCGGTGTACTTGCGGATGCTGTGGCGGTTCAGGAGAAGTTCGTGAAAGTCCATAGTGTGGTATTTTGCGTCGTGGACCTCACCTACGGCAAATCCACGCGTTTGGGTATCGGTTATAAAGACCTGCCTCTGTGGCATCGGCCTGCAGCGAGCTTACGCTCGAGCCGGTGGCTGCAAACACGCGCAGGCGTCCCTGCGAACGCAGGAGTCCCAGCTGCTCGTCGGGGTGTGCGGCCATGAAACGTTCCACTTCCCCGTCGTTGGCCAGCGATGCCACCACCAGGACATAGGGGTCATCTGCCACCATGAGCGGTTCGGGCTCCGGGGTTACTTCGATAACAGCGTCAGCCGGGGTGTTGGTCACCAGATAAAGCACGGTCGGCGCAGAGGTACCGGGACGGGGTATGAGCGCATCCGAAGGCGCGATTGCAGTCGTCTCAACCCCGAAGGTGGCATTGAGGGGTTCGCCGCCGCCGCGTCGGCCCGGCAGCTGGGAAGTGATGAATGTAATCAGGATTAGGATGGCCACGGCGGCCGCACTCGAGGCCGTACGGCTCAGCGAGCGCATGAAGGCCTCCCGGGTTGAGGGCGAAACCTCCGCAACAGGCTCTTCTTCGGCTACCAGCGGCGTTGCGTCCACATGTCCATACCATCCGAGGGCCGACCATCCTGCCGGCTGCGATTCTTCAAATTCAATGGATTTGCCTGAGTATGAGAGCGTTCCTACGCCATCTATATCCACCGCCTCGCCGCTGAAAAGCGCGCGGGTAATGGCAGCCACCTGGTCGTCTATAAGCGCTGACGCCTCCGCTAACGGCAAACACAATCCCCTGGCAACCGACGCTTCAACTATGCGCGGAGCATGAGGGTCAACTTCCGCAGCGAATTCAATGTGGACTCCGGGGGCGGATATGCCGTTTTGCTCAAAAGCCGCCGGGCGCTCTACGCGGGTAAAAGTACCCAGGCCGACCACCGGCACTTGCCGATGCTCTCCCAAAAGATAGCTTATGTGGCTCAATAGCAATTCCATAGACATTCCCAAGCCCGAATCAGGCCCGTTTTTCGATTACAAAGTTACAAAAATCCCTTAAATTCCCAAAATAAAATTCTCAACACTCAAGCAGATTTGCCACATTCTGCGCCCGGCGTTTTCAGTGAACTTATAGGCCGCCAAGACGTTATTATAGGTAGAAAGATAACAACATAAAACACCTATGATATGAAAGAAATTGCACTTGTCGGTTCTGTGAACCCTGTTCAAGCCGACGTTCTGGGAGCTCTCCTCAAAGCGGGCCTTTCGGTCAACGCAATGGTTGAAGAACCCACCCGAGTAATGATTGAAGACACCCGGCTGACAATCTCCACCATGCCCGTGGAGCAGCACGAACAAATGGTAGAAGCCCTCAGCGGCTACCACGATGCCGTTCTTGTATATAACGACGACCTTCAGGACAAGGAGTCGAACGAACGTACCCTCAAATATTTCGTGGACACCGTTCACGCCGCCCGCGAAGCAGGCGTAAGCCGCATCATCGTCGTCGGCGGCCAGTACAGCGAAGCATTCTTCGTTTCCGACCTCCGTCGTCTGGACGACATCGACTGGGTATTCATCAGCACCGAGGGCGACTTCGCCGGACGCACAGCCTCCGAAGTCATCTTACCCTCTCACCACAAAGAAGTTTATTCCCGTAATTAATACACATTCTCCTCTCTCCGATGGCCGGGCACAGCGCCCGGCCATTTTTATATTGGCCTGGTGACCAGCAGGATGCGTTCGTTGCGGGCGTCGGTGATGGCGTAGAGGCGGAGGTCGCCGCCGTCGCGCACGCCGAGCTTGGCACGCAGTGCGTCGGCGCTTATGCCGAAGTTGCGCGCGGCCACATTGATGCGAGGGTACTGCCCCGCAAAGCGCTTGATTACCCGCGAAGCGTAGGGCAACACCTTCTCTATATAATATATGTGTCCCGGAAAATCGGCCCGAGGCTCATCGGCATAGTACACTTTCGTGTTGGCCTGGAACATCTTCAGGTCGTACTGGCGGCACAGCAAGCGAAATTCCCCGGTTTTCATCACTGCCGGAAAGGGCTCGAACACATAACCGCCCTCTTTGGGAATGCTGCACACAGGCGGCAGCCCGCAGCCACGTTCCTGCTCCTGAGTAAAAGGCTCGGTTGCGGGCCCGGGAATAGTAACGGCATTAATCAGGGTTGCTTCCGGCTCCGCTTCAAAGTCGACAATGACCATAAGTTCCTTGCACTCGGTCGGTGTCCCTGTGGCGATGACGCGGGTGGGACACACCGACAGTGAAGATATGATTGCGGAGATATCCAGCATAGGTGAGGCCTTGATAATCAATCGCTTGGCAGCCTGTTCGATAGTCGGCAGCAGGGCCACGACATCCGGACTGCAATCCTCCAGCGCGAACAGGCGCTGCCCGGCATCCCCGCGCCGCGCCGGGTCGATGAAGGCCACATCGAAGGCTCTCCCCTGTTCCACGGCTTCGCTCAGGAAGTGCTCGCAAGTGTCGTTAACAGCGGTAATATTTGCCACACCGAGCCCTGCGGAATTATATCGCAAGGCCTCTACGAGGCCGGCCGACTGCTCAACCGCCGTCACCGCGCTCGCCCGCCGCGCAAAATGCATGGCGTCGATTCCCAGCCCCGCCGTGAGGTCCACCACCGTCGCTCCTTCGGGAATGAGCGTGGTGTGGAAGTCGGCCAGGCGGTCGGAAGTGCACTGCTCCCCGTTGAGCAGCGAGGGGAAATAGAAGTCGGGGAAATCGGCCAGAGTTTGGGAAAGCTTTTTTCCGAACTTGCGCCGGGCCTGAATCTGCACAATGGCCTGCCGGACGTCGAAATTCACCTTCAACGCCGGCGCGCCCAGCGCTAACTTAGCCGTGTCGTCGGCCTCATGGGCATGCACGTAGGCCCAAAAATCTTTATCTTCCATTGTCGTCATATTTGTAAGCAACCTTGCCGCTGGAGAGGTTTAATAAAAGAGGCCGCGCCGGATTGGCGCGGCCTCAAATATCGGGAGATGAATTAGCCCTGAACTGCGGCTACGCCGGGGAGCACCTTGCCCTCGATAGCTTCGAGGAGTGCACCGCCACCGGTGGAAACGTAGGATACTTCGTCGGCCAGACCGAACTTGTTCACGCAAGCCACGGAGTCGCCACCGCCCACGAGCGAGAAGGCACCGTCCTTGGTAGCCTTAACCACGGCGTCGGCAATTGCGCGGCTGCCGCCGGTGAAGTTGTCGAATTCGAACACGCCTGCGGGGCCGTTCCAGAGGATGGTCTTGGAGCCCTCGATAGCTTTGGCGAAAGCCTTGCGGGTTTCAGGACCTGCATCCAGACCTTCCCAACCTTCGGGAATGTCCATAGCGGAGCAAACCATGGTGTGGGCGTTGTTGTCGAAAGCGTCGGCTGCGATGCAGTCGGTGCCGAGGATGAGGTTCACGCCTTTCTGCTTGGCCTTCTTCATGATGTCCAGAGCCAGGTCGAGCTTATCGTTTTCGCAGATGGAGTTGCCCACCTTGCCGCCCTGTGCCTTGGCGAAGGTGTAGGTCATACCGCCGCAAAGAATCAGGTTGTCAACCTTGTCCATGAGGTTTTCGATGATGCCGATCTTGGTGGAAACCTTGGAGCCGCCCATGATGGCGGTGAAGGGACGCTTGATGTCCTTGAGGATGTTATCAACAGCCTTCACTTCTTTCTCCATGAGGTAGCCGAGCATCTTGTCGTCCTTGCCGAAGTAGTCGGCAACAACGGCGGTGGAAGCGTGGCGGCGGTGAGCGGTTCCGAACGCGTCGTTCACATATACATCACCATAGGAAGCAAGCTTCTTGGAGAATTCCTTCTGACGCTCCTTCATTTCCTTCTTGGCGGCATCGTAGTTGGGGTCTTCCTTGTCGATACCTACGGGCTTACCCTCTTCTTCGGGATAGAAGCGGAGGTTTTCGAGCATCAGGGCCTGACCGGGCTTGAGGTCGGCGGCCATGGCGTCGGCAGCCATGCAGTCGTTTGCGAAAGCTACGTCGGTGCCGAGTGCCTTTGCAACGGCGTCCTTAATCTGCGAAAGGGAGAGTTTGGGGTTTACTTTGCCTTTGGGCTTGCCCATATGGCTCATGATGATGACCGAACCGCCATCGTTGAGGATTTTTTTCAGTGTGGGGAGAGCGCCGCGGATACGGGTATCGTCGGTAATGTTACCGTTCTCGTCCAGGGGGACATTGAAGTCCACGCGCACAAGGGCTTTTTTGCCCTTGAAATCATAATTGTCCATTGTCATGACAGTACTTATTTTGATTGTTTCAGTTTCGGGATTGTTGATGCAAAAATAAGGAATTTCTCCGACAAAAGCAAAGAGAGCGGCAAATATTTTTGTCGCTCCCTTTGGGGAATTATTCAGATCGTATTATCGCATTTTTCGATCATAGCCCGTTAAGGCAGGTGTTAATAAGTTCAGAGTCGCCTATTTACTCTCAAACTTCGCGGTTTCATCAGGTCAAGTTCAAAGGTATGTAGTCAAAAGCCTTCCAAGTTAAGATCAGGCAAGCCATAAAACAAAGCCCCTAATACCTAAAACCTAAAGCCTATAACCTTATAACTATAACACTCCAATTTCGCCTGTGAAATTGGACTTAAAAGTTCCCCTGCCATGCAATCATCCGCAGGTTCGGGCAAGCGATGGTGCGCAGGTCGGTGATGAAGTTGTAGCGGGCGTTGATGTAGGTCAGAGCCTGGTCGAAGGAAACGTCAAGCATTGTCAGCTCGTTGTTGTTGCAGAGCAGACGCTGCAGGAAGGTCTGGTTGGAGAGGTTCAGTTGGGTCAGGTCGTTGTAGCTGCAGTCCACGAAAGTAACGTTCGGGCAGTTGCTGACCTCGAAGGTGGTGAGGTCGTTGTACGAGCAAACGATGTCGATCAGGTTCTTGCAGTCGCGCATACCCAGAGTCTTCATGCCATTGTCGGAGCATACGAAGGTGGACAGGTTGGGCAGACCGGAGATAATCATGTTGCTGACCTTGTTATCGTCCATGTTGAAATTCTGCAGGTTGGTCACGCCCGAGAGGGTGATGCCGGTCAGGTTGTTGTAGCCGCAGTAGAGGTTCTTCAGCGCGGTGCAATCCTTAACCACGAGCTCTTCCAGGTCGTTGCTCTGGCAGTTGAGGGTTTCCAGGGTAGCGGAGCCCTGGAGGTCCAGAGTCACCATGTGGTTGGACGACACATTCAGGTACTTGATGAACGGAACGTTGGAGAGGTCGATTTCAGCGAGGCGGTTGTTGTTGACCGACACCTTCGTGATGGCGGCGCAACCGGTGATGTCAATCTGGGTCAGCTTGTTGCGGGAGGCGTTGAATTCGGTCAGCGCAGGGTCGTTGGCCACAGTAACGGCCGTGAGGGCATTGCGCGACACATCCACCTTCTTCAGCGCCGTGAAGCCGCTCAGGTCCAGCGACCCGGCAAGTTTCTTGCCTTTCCAGTCGATGGCGGTGATGTTTTTGCCTTCTACGGTGACGCCTTCCCAGGTGGAGGGGTCTTTGATGTTAGTGATGTTCAGGGCTTCGGCGTTGGTGGCTGCCTCCTGGGCAGGCTCACTGAGGAAGTTCTGGAGGGCTTTCAGTTCGGCCTTATTGACCTGAGCGAAAGCGGCTGCGCTGCTGAGCGCTACAACCATGAATAATGCGATCTTTTTCATAACGATTTTTTTAGTGTATCGAGTGATGTTGTCTGTTTTATGTTCAGATTTTTACCTTTAAAACAAAGGTGTATTTAGGAATGTTCAATGCCTCCCGACGCATTTTTCGGGGCCTTAGGTTCTTTTAACATGCAAATTTAAAAATTTGTTTTTAACTTTGCAAATAATAATCGAGTTTCGATACAGGCCTCTGTGCCCGATGGCTTAACGCCATCAAACCGCACGCAAATTAACTATACACAATTATACATTCATTACATGAAACTCAAATCAATCCTTGCTTCGGCGCTGCTTCTGACGGCCCTCATGGCCAGCGGAGAACGCATAGCGGTGCTGAGCGACGTCCACGTCACCCCGGGCAACGCCAACGACACGATGCTGCGCAAAGCCGTTGAGGAAATCAACGCCGGCGATTTCGACTTCGTCGTCCTCGACGGCGACCTCACCAACGAGGGCTCCGACGAGCAGCTCCGCAACGTCAAAGAAATTATGGACGGCATCCGGTTCCCCCTCTTCGTTCTCCCCGGAAACCATGAGAACAACTGGAGCCAGAGCGCAACCAAAACATTCATCGACCTCTGGGGCAACGACCGCTTCTTCGCCGAATTCGACTCCCTCATAGTGGTAGGCATCAACTGCGGCCCCTTCATGAAGATGGGCGACGGCCACATCAAGCAGGAGGACCTCCACTGGCTCCGCTCTACCCTGGCCAACGCAACCCCCGGCAAGCGTATCCTCAACTTCAACCACTACCCCATCCTTCCCGACGACCTCGACAACTGGGGCGACTACCTCGAAGTGCTCGAAGAATTCCCCGTCATTGCCCACATCAACGGCCACTACCACTCTTACCGGAGCTATAACGCCGGCGGCGATGAAAACAAGGGCACCCTCCCCGCAATCATGGTCCGCGCCCTGGACATGCGCAACGATAACTACGGCTACTCCATCATCGAACTCGAGCCCGAATGGCTCAAGGTCTACGACAAGAAGCTCGGCAAAGCCGCCACGCCCAAGCTGGCAGTGCCCGCCGTCACCAAGCATCGCAAGGCCACCCGCCCCGAACCCGCACCCATCGTAGCCCCCGGGGGTTTCGACGTGGTGAAAGTGTGGGCCGACAGTGCCTCGGTGTTCACGCGCCTCGGATTTGACCAAAACAACATTTACTTCGGCAACTCTCTCGGCCAGGCCCGCGCCATCAACAAGGCCGACGGCAGCCTGAGCTGGAGCGTACCCACCGGTGCATCACTTTTCGCACGCCCGGTGGCTATGAACGGCCGCGTGGCCGTGCCGATGCACGACGGCATCATGTTCCTGGACGCACGCACGGGCAAAACCGTCCGTAAGGAAGTCTCCAAGGAGGGTCCCTATGTGGCCGACGGCACTCTTACCCCCGACGGAAAGGGCTATGTCCAGGGCGGCTACAAGCGCATCGAACGCCGCAACCCCAAAACCGGCAAACTCGTGTGGAGCTACGACTCCCTGTTCAACTACTGCCAGGCCGCTCCGGCCATCGACGGCTCCGACCTCATCTTCGGCGCATGGGACACCAACCTACGCAACCTCGACCTCAACACGGGCAAACTCCGCTGGGTGTGGAACAACGGCAAGACGGCCAATATGCTCGGCCCGGGCAATGTGGTGCCCGTCATTTCCGGCGACAAGGTGTTCATCGTCGCCCCCGACCGCTACATGACCGCCCTCGACCGCACCACCGGCAAGCAGCTCTGGCGCGATAACTCCCACCGCTACCGCGAAAGCCTCGGCCACAGCGCCGACGGCAAGCGCGTCTACGCCAAGACCATGGACGGCGAACTGGTCGTAGTCGATGCCACCGCTCCCGAATTCAAGGAAATCGCAACCATCGACATGGGCCTCGGCTACGACCACGCACCCTGCATCGTGGCCGAACAGGACGGCGTAATCTATGCCGGTTCCCGCCACGGCGAAATCGTCATGATCGACGCTGAAACCCTCACCCCCATTGCGCGCCTGCCCCTGGGTAAGAGCGAAGTCAACGGCATTGACATCGACCCCGCCACCGGCGACGTCTACGCATCCCTCATCGAAGGCAGCATCTTCAAAATCAACCGCAAATAACCCTCCCCCACTCCACCAAAAAGCACGCCCCGCGGCGTGCTTTTTTTCATCCTCAACCCAAACAATTCGAGATTAATCATGTTTAATCCCGATTAATCCCGATTAATCAAAATCCCACCTCCACGAGCTAAATCTCCACCGCCACAAAGGCCTCGAAGTTGATACCGGGCATCGGACGCGACAGCACCGAAAGATAGTCCTCGTTGAAGAGGTTGTTCACCACAAGCTTCACACGGAAGTTCGCCACGCGCGTGGGCAACGCCTTCTCGAGGCTCACATTGTTCATGAAGTAACGTGGCAGCGACCCCGTGAGCGTGAAGTCGTTGCTGCTCATAGTGTAACGCCTTGAATAATAGACCCATTTATAGTCCAAAGACCACCCGCGCCATTGCAGCCGCCCGTTAAGCGAGGCCGAATTTCGCGGAATGTAGGGCAACTGCTGCCCTACCGACCGGTCGCCCTCAGTCATCGGCTCGCCGACGTTGACCGACGGCGTCCATGAGTACGACGCGTTCAGGTTCAGCTTCCAACCCTTGAAGGGCTCGGCCGCAAGGTTGACTTTGAGCTCAACGCCGTAGGCGTGCACGCGCTTGACGTTGCGCGGACTGAAGAAACCCTTGGTGGTGGGCAGCCAGAGAATCCAGTCGCTGATTCGCGAGTCGAACCAGGTGGCCGAAGCGCCGACCGACAGCGGAAAATGTCGCGTCCAACCCCACGCACACGAGGCTCCGGCGTCGTAGCTCCACCCGCTCTCGTTCTTCAGGTTCGGATTCCCGCCCGGCCGGAAGTATAAGTCGTTGAGCGTCGGGAATTTATGATTACGTGATGCCGAGGCTTTGAGCATGATGTTTCCCCGGCGCGACAGTAGCCCGTCAATGAACAGTGCCGGTATCGGCGCCGCCGTACGTCCCCCGAACGACTCCTGCCGGACCACCGCTGAAATACCCAACGGCTCCACAGGCTGCCACTTGGCCGAAATCGACCCTGAAAGCTCGATGCGCTTGGCGCGGTAGCCCGTCGCCGCCTGGCCGCCCGAAGAGGTGATGATGTTCTTGTCGCGGCTCTCCACAATTTGCTGGTGCGCGGTGAAAGAAGCGTTGAAAAACCAGCGGCGCGAGGGTATCCACTCTCCCTTGGCCTGACCGTAAATGGTGGTCATGCGGCTGCGCGACCGCGTCATGTCCGCCCAGTTGTCAGCCGTAATTTCGCGTCGGTAGTCGTAATGCATATTCGTGTGGGCTACCCCTCCGCTGAGGCTCGATTTCCACACCGCCGCCGTGTGCACCCAGTCCGCAACCCCGCGGAAAGTCGCCTCGCGCTGGCGGTTCTCGAAGGCACGCTCGTCGCCGTAGTCGGTGGTGAGCATGGGCAGTTCGCGGTTGGAGTGCGTAAACCACGCATGCACACTCAGCCGGTCGGCTGCCCGGGGTGCGAAGTATATTTCCTGCAACGCGTTCAGGTCCTTGTATGCCCCGCTCCGGTTGCGCTCCGTGGGGTGATATTGTCCGATTATATTCCGGTCCTCGTCGTAGAGATTGACCTTCTTGTCATGGTTGACGTACTTGTAATCATTTGGCGATGAGGCATATGAGATGCGCGTGGACGATTTCCACTTCTCCCCTCCGTAGGTCACGCGGGCAAACTCGTCGAAGGTCGAAAACGACCCCACACCCTGCACATACTGCGCCTTCCAACCCTTCGGAATGTTGTCGCTCGTCGCCAGCGCCACCAACCCACCGAGTCCGCCACCGGTCTCGTTCACTGACGACGTTCCGTGCACCAGCGACGCCCGGTCCACGAAAAACGACGGAATCATCGAAAAATCCGTCATCCCCAGCATGGGGCTGTTCAGCCTCAGGCCGTTCCATGTTACCTGTGTATGCGAGGGTGACGTGCCGCGGAAAGCCACAGTGGATAGTGTCGCCCGTCCGTAACTTTTGACGAACACCGACGAGTTGTAGGTCAGCACGTCGGCCATGCTCTGCGCCACATTGTCCTTGAGCGAGGCGGAATCCAGGTCGGTCCGCTGCACGCCGATGTTCTTCATCGGACGTCGGCCCCACACCACGAACTCATTGAGTGACTCCTGGCCGCATAGCGTCAGGGGCAGCAGCAGAAATATGAGCAACAACTTCCTCATTTCCAGCAAAATGCCCCCGGAGTTACGCCGGCATAAAATTGTTCTTTCAGCACTCCCGCCGCGCTGTAGCGGTAAATCAGCCCCGGCTGCTGATAATCGATCGCGTCCGCAACATATATATCGCCGTCCAACGGGCTGACTGTCAGAGCATAATATATAGTACCCCGGTCGGCAATGAGCGGCTCGGAGGGTAGATAACGGTCCTCGATATCCATGCTCCAGACGCCCCCGTTAATCCAGTACAACCGGTCGCCGTCAACGTTGATTGTCAGGTCCTTAACCGTCGCCTTGGGGTCAAATAGGAATTTACGCGATATGCTCATGTCCGCGGGGTCCACAAGCGTCAGCGCCGGAGCCTCGTGGCCATATGGCGACGATGCATCCCCGCCATCGGTCAGCACCCACAGGCGCCCGCGGCGGTCAGCGACAATCGACCGCGGCTGCAGACCGACCTCCAGGGCGCCGTCCACGGCGTCCGTGGCCGTATCGATGCGCAGAATGCGGTTTTGATAACTCCAGCAGGTGCAGTAAACATAGCGCCCTATTTGAACCATCTGCTCGGTGGAGCCGGTCGTCGCGTGCATGTCGGGAATTTCGATGAAGCCGGTGATTTCGTAGCGTTTTGGGTCCACAACAGCTATTCTGTTGTCCCACAGGTTGGTAACATAAGCCTTGCGCTCGTCGACGAAGTGGATATAGCGCGGAGACGTGAGGTTCTCTATCCGCCCCCGTTCGCGGAACGTGACCGGGTCAATGGCAAAAATCACGTGGCTGTTGTTTACCACAACCCACAGCCTGTCCATGGCCATGGTCGCGGACTGGGCCACGTCGCCGAGCCGGAACCCGTTGGCGCGGTAGAAAAGCTCATTCTCAACCGTCCCGTCCGCCGGATTGTAGAACGAAAGCGTTGCGTTCCCATACTGAAAATTCCCCTCGTTGCAGATGACGAGTCCGGCCCCGGGAAGGTCTATCTTCTCTTCTTCCTGACCGTACTCCCACTTCATGCACCCACCGAGCACAAAGGATAACATCAAGACAGCCAATATATTACATCGAAAGGTCATACACGCCGATAATTTCAGTGGAACTCTCCCCGAGATGACCGCTCTGGCCAATAACAGCCGTCTGGACCTTGACAAAGTCGATGAACTGAAGCCTGACGGCCTCCCCGTCAGCGTCAACGGCGTTGCTGATTTTGAAGCCGATGAACTGTCCCCTACGTCCGGGAATTTCCACCGCATCCGACCCGCAGTTGTCGGCATATCCCCACGCATAAGGCATCGAAGCCCACTGCCCCGTCTCCGGGTCGCGCTCAATGCGCGCCGGCAGGTTGATGCCAGTAAATGTGATGGTTGCACCCAGCCATGCGGGGTAGTACGAGGTTTGTTTGTGAAGTTCGGGCAAGTACTCGACCTCCCCGGAGAGGCCCGAGGCTGTGGTCCATGCCACAGGGCTCCCGTCCGACGCCGGCCGCGTATAGGTTATGGTCATTACCTCTGCCTGCTCCCAGTCGGCGCCACGGAGCGCGTACCAGGTATCATCGGGCTCACCGTTGCCGTTGGTGTCCTGCATCACCCACACAATCCCGGGCTCGTTGCTGGCGCCCCCGGCATTGACAAAGGCATTGCCGCCGATGGCGAAGTCATACCCCCCGGTGGCAACAACACTGTGGTCAAACCCAACGGTCACATACCCTCCGAACGCCCCGAGCGAAACCGTCAGTCCTTTGCTCAGACGCTCCTGAGCCCACCCGATGGCCGCTTCGGAGTCCGCAAGGACACCCATAGTCTCGTCGTTGATGAACTGCCCCGGGGCCGGACGGTAGTCGTAAACACGGTCCGCCGCCGCGGTGGAGGTCGGCGTCACAGGACGCAAAGTCGCACTCGTCGGCTCCGTTTCGTCGTCCTCTATCAGCTCGAACTCGTTGCAGGAAGCCGCAGCCATGGCCATCATCACGATGGCCATAACCGCCGGGAGAATACGCATTATTATTTTCATTATGCTTCGTTTCGCATGCGAAACCCAAGGGGATGCCACGGATTATTCATGATAAACCGAAAAAGACTGTAATCCGCGGCCGCGGTTCCTTGGAATCGGAATCAAAGGGTTTTAGCGAGCAATCTTCAGGGTAGAATTGCCGGCTCTCACAATGTAGATGCCGGCACCCAGGCCGGAGATGTCGAACTCTGCGGAATCGCCGCTCATAAGAGTGGCTCCGGCTACGTCAGTGATCATAGCGAAGTCGGCTCCGCTGATGCGCACAATGTGTGCGGCGCGGTCGTAGGAGATTGTTGCTTGGCCCACTGAAGGCATGTTCAGCGCGCCCGAGGTGGCTTCCTTCACCATGAGTTTGTCCATGGCGAAGTAAAGGGGCGTATTGGGTCCATACTCGCCCACGTCGGTCGTGGTGAGCGTGAAGTAAATTTCGTTAACTGCACCTAACTCGCTCAGGTCCACGTACATCCAGCTGCGGTTGATGGTCAGGTTGCCGTTGGTGTACGACGCCAGCTGGAAGTCAACGGTCTTCTCGGTCTGGTCGGCCGCAACGCCGTGGGCCGTCACGGTGAGCTTGTCCCCGTTGTGGAAGGCGCGGGCGTAAGCGTCGCCGAATTCGAGGCAGTAGTAGGGATAACTGGTCAGGTTGAAGTAGGCTCCGACCGGCTCGTAGCTCTTGCCGGTGTTGAACGCTATCTGAACGGGTTGGTCTGCGTAATAGCTTGAATAGTAGCCAACTGCGTAGGGCATCGCCTTGTCCGTCACGGGCATATCGTCGTCGCCCATCTTCACCGTGCCGTCCTCATTGAGCACAATCCCGCCGGGGGCCATGTTGCTGAACTGGAACTTGAGGGTGTTCTCGGGGCGCGTGTTGTCGTAGGAATTCGATGCGGTGAAGCCCCACCACGTCAGCCACTCGCTGTTGGCATGGTGCACCAGCGAGAAGCACTGGCTCTCGATTGTCGTCGCATCGTTGGTGTAAGTTTCGGTCCACGCGCCGGTCTCGGCGTTGAACTCCAGTTTAGTCGTGGCCTTGGACAGGTCCAAGGTTATCACGTCTTGTGCCGAAAGGCTCATCGCTGCAACAAGGCAGCAGCTCAGAATTGCTTTTTTCTGCATAGCTCAGGCTATTGGGAGCGGGGGTGGTTACGGATAATTCCCGCTCTTGGTGAAAAAATAAAAAACATCCCGTAGGGCCCCGTGGCGGCTGCGGAATGTGCAATTCTTTCGGCATAGCCTTGAATCGCTGCCCATTTCCCGGGGCCGGCAAAGCAGGACAAAACGGCAGGTCTTCTGACTCATCCCGGCTCCCGGCGCCTTCCCGGCCCTGAGGCCAGTGACATTGTGCCGTGAGCTGCTGACGGCTTGCGCCGTCGGGAAATACAGCAGCGGGTACTGTCGGGGATTCGCACCCCGTTCCCTTTTCATGTCCTTGCGGACAACCATTTCGCCGCAAAAGTAGGCATTAATTTCCTACCGTGCAAATATTTTTCGCCCTTTCGCGCTTTTTCTCCAACTATACTACTTTATCGCCAACTTAACGGCCTGTTTCATAGCGTCATAGTTTTCCAGCATACTTTTGAACAGGGCATACTGCGCCCGGGTGCGAACCAGGTTATGCTCCGGGTATTTTATCTTATAATATGTGTCCCCGTTCAGGTAGTCCATCAGGAAGCGGAGGGTCTGCTCGTAGGTTATCAGCAGCGGCGCGAACGGCAGCCACTCGATTTCGGCCTCGGTCAGCAGGCCACCCAACTGCGAGAGGTACCCCCGGGTGAACCCTTCGAACATCGCCATCGACAGCCCTACCCGGCTCAGGTCCCGGTCGTCCTCGGCACCCGTGTTGGCGTAGGTGCGGATGGCGTCGCCGAAGTCGTTGTGCACCGGCGCACTCATCACCGTGTCAAGGTCTATGACACACTTCACCGCCCCCGCGCGGTCGAACAGGATGTTGTTTATCTTCGTGTCGTTATGCGTCACGCGGTTCGGAATAACTCCCTCTTTCACAAGGCGTTGAAACTCCATCACACGGTCGCGGAAGTCCTCTATCCAACCTATCTCCTCGGCCACTGAAGCTGCACGCCCGGCGCGGTCGGCCGCAACGGCCTCGTCCCACTGTCGCTGGCGCACTTCCATATTGTGGAAGCCGGGTATGGTTTCATGCAGGGGCTCGGTGAAGTCCAGGAGCATGGCCTGGAATTTCCCTATCCCCTCGCCCCCTTTGGCGGCAAGCTCGGGAGTATCGGCCCGCTCGTAGGCTATGGAATCGGGCACGAAGACGCACATGGTCCAGTAGTCCCCCGCCCCGTCAACAAAGTAAGGCTTATCGTCAGTCGTCCTCACCACCCGGAGCACCTCCTCGTCAGCATTCCCGCCGGCGCCCTCAACCTTCCGGCGCAGGTGGGCCGTCACCCGCTCGATGTTGTCCATCATCGCCGGTATGTCCGGGAAGATACTCTTGTTCTTGCGTTGCAGAATATAGTCCGCCTGTCCCTCCGGCGTCCGCACTATGAAGGTATCATTAATAAAGCCTTCACCCAGCGGCGCAATCTCGCCGCTTATCCCGAACATCTCAACTATCTC
>CAYNHP010000022.1:23653-31961 GCA_964397235.1 uncultured Bacteroides sp.
CAGGCGGTTTGTCCTAGTGAAGGGCTTCAGCCCCAAATTATGCATTATGAATTATGAATTATGAATTATGCATTAATACCTCACTCCCACCCCCAGCATCAGGTTCTGAGGGTCCTTGAACGCCCCGAGCCGATAGCCCACATATATATATATGTGCCGACTCACGAACGTCTTCAGCGTCAGCGACTGGTAGAAAGATTTTTCGCCCTTGGGACACACGAAATTATGCCCCATACCGATGTTCACGCTGAACACCGGCATCGTCAGCTCCGCATGCGCCGACAGCCCCACGCTCACCTGCTTCTCGAAAGGCGGCCGGTAGAATTTGATGTCCTCATAGTCCAGTCCCTCCGCCCAGTAAGGCGCCAGACCCGCACTTTGGTCCCACTGCAGGTCCAGGGCCGGGCCGACGGACACGAACCGGTTGAGCTTACGCATCATCGCCCCCGTCAGACCCGCCACAGGGAATTTCCCCGGACAGAGAACCGTCGTCTCAGGATCGCCCACATAAACCACACGCGTGCGCCATGCCCCGTAGGCAGCGATGTCCACCATCCAGCGACCCCGGTCGGCCTCACGCACCAGCTCCTCGGAAGCCGCCACACGTCCCGCCGGCTTGTTGAGCCTGTACACCGCGCCGATGGACACCCCCAGGGCATTCACGCCCCCGTTGGGCCACGACGTGTGCCCGTTGGAGTAATGGGTGGCCTCAAATCCACCCACCACCTCCCAGCGGTCGCTCAGCTCGTAGTGAACCTTCGCCCCAAGGCCCATATGAGCCGTCAGGCTCGTGCTCACCACGCCGTTGATATTGGCCGGATAATCCTCATGCTCCCACCCGAAGGCGATGCCGAACTTCCATTCGTAGCCCAGCCACACACGCCTGCCCAGATGCACAATCGGCGCACCCTGGAATAGGTAGGCCGACACGGGCGTACCAAGCAGCCGGCTCGCAAAGTATGTCGTCGACGCCACACCAAGCCCCTGATACAGACCCGGATAGAGCATCCCCTGCCTACTGTCCGGCGCATACCGGAAAGCCAGATTCACCGCTCCGGTCAGGCTGTGGTTGATATGCTTCTCGTACGGATTATCCCCCCTGAGGTAAGTATTCGTGCCCGGAACATAAGACGGAAGCACCTCCAGGCCCACGCTCAGGTCTGGCCCTTCGGCTCGCAGCGCCTCACCCGCCGCAAAAGCAAGCAGCAGCAACAACAGGCGCAGAGTGTCGGTTGTAATTTTCATGGACTTGCAAATTTAAGCATTTTTTCCCACATCCTTACGCTCCCGCATCAAGATTTAACGCCGCATCCGCCGGGCAGTGGTTTTCTCGAAAAATTTTACTATCTTTGCCGGGAAATAGGCGGGGTGGCCTGCCCCGTCATCTTATGCTTGTAAAATAACCTGACCCTACATATGGAAGAACCGGAAAAGAAAAAAGAGATCGTCCTCAGTGGCATCCGCTCCACGGGCAATCTCCACTTGGGCAACTACTTCGGTGCGCTGAAAAAGTTCGTCGCCGCTCAGGACGATTACGACTGCAACTTCTTCATCGCCGACCTCCACGCCCTCACCACTAACCCCGACCCCAAGGAGCTCCACGCCAACGTCAAGAGCATCCTGGCCGAATACCTTGCCGCAGGCCTCGACCCCGACAAGTCCACCATATTCATCCAGAGCGACGTGCCCGAAGTCAGCGAGATGTACCTCCTGCTCAACATGCACGTGGGCATCGGCGAACTCATGCGCACAGCCTCCTTCAAGGACAAGGCCCGAAAGGCCCTCGGAATCAGCGCACCCGCCGCCGGCGAGGACGACGACGAAGCCATCGAAAAGGAAATCATCGGAGCCTCTACCAACAAGCGCGTCAACGCAGGCCTCCTCACCTACCCCACCCTCATGGCCGTCGACATCCTGATCCAGAAGGCCAACAAGGTGCCCGTAGGCAAGGACCAGCTCCAGCACCTCGAACTCACACGCCGCTTCGCCCGCCGCTTCAACTCGTTCTACAACGTCGACTTCTTCCCCGAACCCACCGACTTCGACTTCGGCGGTGCGCCCATCAAAGTCCCCGGCCTCGACGGCTCCGGCAAGATGGGTAAGAGCGAGGGCAACTGCATCTACCTCATCGACGACCCCAAAGTGCTCCGTAAAAAGGTCATGCGTGCCGTCACCGACGAGGGCCCGCAGTACCCCCACTCCCCCATGAGCCAGCCCATCGAGAACCTCTTCACACTCCTCGAACTCACATCCTCCCCCGAAGTGGTCCAGCAGTTCCGCAACGCCTACGACGACTGCTCCATCCGCTACGGCGACCTCAAGAAGCAGCTGGCCGAGGACATCCTCACCATCACAACACCCATCCGCGAGCACATTCAGGACATAATGGCCAACGAGGACTATCTCCGCAAGGTCGTCGCTCAGGGCGCCGAGAAAGCACGCGAACGCGCCTCCAAAACGCTCGCCGAGATGCGGCAGATAATGGGTATACGCAAGTTCTGATGGCCGCCGGCAACCAGTCGCTCAAACAGACGCAGGAACAACGTCTTCAGCAGACCCTCAACCCGCAACTCGTGGCCCTGGGGCGTATGCTGGAGATGTCCACGCCCGAATTTGAGGACGAGGTACGCCGTGAACTGGACGATAATCCCGCCCTCGAAGTGGCCGACAACGGCCCCGACGCTCTAGCCGAGAGCGACTTCACCGAAACAGCCGAACAGCTCCAGCGGGCCGACTACGGCGACGACGACGATGCACCGTCGTTCGGCAACTTCGGCGCCGAAAGCTCCGCTTTCGACCCACTTTCCATCGCCGTCGACGACGAAACTTCACTCATGGACAACCTCATGAGCCAGTTGCGCTCCGAAAACGACCTCTCACCCAACGACCTCCGCATCGCAGCCCACATCCTCGGAAACCTCGACTCCAACGGCTATATGCACAACTCCCTCAGCTCAATCGCCGACGAAATTGCCATTGCCGAAGGTATCGACGTATCCGATGCCGACGTCCGGCGCGTCTTCGACATGGTGCGCCACCTCGACCCGCCCGGAATCGGTGCACTCGACCTCCGCGACTGCCTCCTGCTCCAGATCGACCGCGCCCCCGCCCGCCCCGCCGTCAACATCGCCCGACGTATCATCGCCGAATACTTCGACCTCTTCTCCAAGAAGCACTACGACCGCCTCCAGTCCCAGCTCAGCATCTCACGCACACAACTCTCTCAGGCTCTGGACTATATCCAGACACTCAACCCCAAGCCCGGAGCAGGACTCGAAGGGGTGGTCACAGCCGACCGCACACGCCACATCGTGCCCGACTTCGTCCTGACCTACGACGAGGCCACGGACAATTTCAACCTGTCCCTCACCTCGCGCATCCCCGACCTCACCATCGACGCTTCCTTCGCAGCCTCGGCTCCCCCCTCCGCCGTAAGCCCCGCCGCCCGGCGCGCCGAGAAAGAGGCCGGAGTGTTCATCCGCCGCAAGCGCGACGCCGCACTCAAGTTCATCGAACTTGTCAACCTGCGCAACTCTACCCTCATGACTATCGGGCGCGCAATCGTAAGCTGGCAGCGACGATTCTTCATCACAGGCGACCGCAGCGATATCCGCCCCATGATACTCAAGGATCTGGCAAACGTCACCGGTCTCGACCTCTCAGTCATCTCCCGCGCAACCGCCGGAAAATATATCCTCACATCCCACGGCACATACCCCCTGAAGTTCTTCTTCAACGAGCGCCCCGACGCCGACACCGACATCTCTTCCCACCAGATTCTCGACGCCATAACTCAGCTCATCGGTGCCGAAGACAAGTCGCACCCGCTGGCCGACGAAGCTATTCGCGCAGCCCTTTCTGCCCAAGGTTTCGAGCTGGCGCGACGAACCGTCGCCAAGTACCGCGAACGTCTCGGATTCCCCGTGGCACGCCTCCGCAAAAAGTTCTGAAACCAACTCACGCGCCAAACGTTATACTCTAACAAACCGCGACGCTTATAACAATGACACAGCAACAAACCCCGCTCCGCCTTGCAGCACACATCATCAGCGACCTCTTCGCCCCCCTGCTGGTGCCGACATATGCCATGCTGGCGGCCATGTTCATGACCCCCCTGGCGGTGTTGCACCTCAGCACACGCCTCTGGGCAACGGCCGGTGTGTTCGTCATCACGGCCGTAATCCCGTTCGCCCTCATCTGGACTCTCATCAAGCTCGGAAAGGTCAGCGACGCTTCCATTTCCGACCGCAGCCAGCGAACCATCCCCTACATCGCATCGATTCTCTGCTACGCCGGAGCCGCCATCTACCTCGCATGCCTGCGTGCTCCCCAGTGGCTGTGGGCTTTCTTCGTGGGAGCCGCACTGGTGTCGGTGTTCTCAGTCATCATAACCCGTTGGTGGAAAATCAGCGCCCACGTCGGTGCCGTCGGAGGCCTTTGCGCCGGTTTCTTCTGGCTCGCATGGCACCACATGCTCATGTACGCCCCCTTGCTGTGGGTATGCGTCTCAATGGTCCTGGTCTGCGCAATGGCCTGGGCGCGCCTCTACCTCAACCGCCACACTCCCCTCCAGACTCTCGCCGGAGCTACCCTGGGGTTCTTCACAATTCTGATAACTCTCTCTGTATAACCACAATAGACCAATTATGACTCCCCGCGTAAGCATAATCATGGGCAGCACTTCCGACCTGCCCGTAGTGAAAAAAGCCGCCGACTTCCTCGAGCAGATGGAAGTACCCTTCGAACTCCGCGCCCTCAGCGCCCACCGCACCCCGGACGCCGTGGCCGACTACGCCAAAGGCGCCGAAGCCTCCGGCATACAGGTCATCATCGCCGCAGCCGGCATGGCCGCCGCCCTCCCCGGCGTCATCGCATCAATGACCACCCTCCCCGTCATCGGTCTCCCCATCGCATCCACCCTCGACGGCATGGACGCCCTCTACTCCATCTGCATGATGCCCCCGGGAATCCCCACCGCCACGGTCGGCATCAACGCAGGCCTCAACGCAGGCGTCCTCGCCGTGCGCATCCTCGCACTGGCCGACCCTGAACTCGCCGCTCGCTACAAAGCCTACGTCGAGTCGCTTAAAAACAAGGTGGAAAAGGCCGACGCCGACCTCCGCGCCGTCGAAGGCTATAAATATAAGGTATAACATGAGCCGAAACTCACATCGCCGGCCCACCCTGACGGTCCACGTCGGTAACACCACCATCGGCTCCGACGTCCCCGTGCGCGTGCAGTCGATGACCACCACCCCTACGCTCGACGCCGAAGCCACTGCCGCCCAGGCCGTCAGCATCGCCCGCGCCGGTGGCGAACTGGTGCGAATCACAGCCCAGGGCGTCAGCCACGCCGCTAACCTGGCCAATATCAGCCGTTTGGTGCGCGAAGCGGGTGTCACCGTCCCCCTCGTGGCCGACATCCACTTCAACCCCAACGCAGCATTCGAAGCAGCCAAGCATGTGGAGAAGGTGCGCATAAACCCCGGCAATTTCTTCGACCCCGGACGCACATTCCGCAAAATGGTATTCTCCGACCGGGAATATGCCTCCGAGGTGGAACGTCTGCGCGAAAAACTCATCCCATTCCTCAACCATTGCCGTGAACACTCCGCCGCAATCCGCATCGGCGTCAACCACGGCTCCCTCAGCGACCGCATCATGAGCCGCTACGGCGACGGCGTCGAGGGCATGGTCGAATCAGCCATGGAGTTCATCCGCGTATGCAACGAGGTGGGCTTCAACGATGTAGTGATTTCCATAAAGGCATCTGAAGTGCCGCTGATGACCGCCACTGTGCGACGCCTCGTCCAGCAGATGGACCGCGAAGGACTCGCCTACCCCCTCCACCTCGGCGTCACCGAGGCGGGAAACGCCCTCGAAGGCCGCGTAAAATCGGCCGTCGGTATCGGTTCACTCCTTGCCGACGGCATCGGCGACACTATACGCGTCAGCCTCAGCGAAGCCCCGGAGGCCGAGATTCCCGTGGCAAAAGCTTTGCTGAGCCATATCGACCGCATTCATCAGGGAACCAATCCGTTAACCTTCACCTCCGAAGGCGATACGCACACCTGGTCCTATCCGGACAACATGCCCGAGGAGGAATTCATCATCGCCGCAGCTGTCGATATGGGTTCGGCCCTGCTCAAAGGCATCCGTGGGTCGCTCGAACTCCGCGGGGGCGCTGTCAGCGACGAACGCCGCAACGAAATCCGCCAGGCCATCATCCAGGCCTGCGGACTCGAGCGCTTCAAGGCCGAAATCGTTGCCTGCCCCGGTTGCGGACGGACGCTGTTCGAGCTCCAGGGCGTGTTGGAGCGCGTCAAGGAGCGCTTCCATCACCTCAAGCACCTCAAAATCGCCGTCATGGGATGCATCGTCAACGGTCCCGGCGAAATGGCCGGTGCCGACTACGGATATGTAGGCGGAGCCGCAGGCCACGTAAACCTCTACCGCGGCACCGAATGCGTGGTCAAGAATATCCCTCAGGACCAAGCCCTCGATGCACTCACCGACCTCCTCAAAGCCGACGGCCAATGGGTCGAAAAAGAATAACCGTGGCACGCAGCAAGGAACCGCAACTCATTCAGCTTCAGTCGGGTGTGCGGCTGGTACACCTCCGCCAGCCCGGAGCCGGCTCGGGCGTGTTCGGCGTGGCCGTCCGTGCCGGAAGTGCCGACGAGCGTCCCGGCCAATTCGGCCTCGCCCACCTGGTGGAACACACCATCTTTAAGGGCACCGCTCGCCGCTCCTCATGGCACATCATCAACCGCATGGAGGGCGTCGGAGGCGAACTCAACGCCTACACTACCAAAGAGGAAACAGTCGTTTACTCAATCTTTCCCACCGGCAACGCCGCCCGCGCCATAGAACTAATTGCAGATCTGGCCGTCAATTCGCGATTCCCCGAAAATGAAATCGAAAAGGAACGCGAAGTCGTAATCGACGAAATCATGTCCTACTACGACACCCCGTCCGAAGCCATTTTCGACGACTTCGAGGACCGCATTTTCGCCTCCAGCCCCTTGGGCCACAACATCTTAGGCTACCCCGACAGCGTCGCAAAACTCACCTCCGCCGACTGCCGCGCCTTCCTCCGCGACTACTACACCAAGGACAACCTCGTGGCCTTCTACGCCGGCAACCTATCCCCGGCAGCCGTGGGCCGTATGGTCGACCGCCACTTCGATGCCCTGAACGAACGCTGCGTGCGCCGCACAGTCGCACCCCACAACATTTCCCCCTTCCGCCTCGACTCCCCCCGGCCCATCCATCAGGCCCACGTGGTCCGCGGAATCCCATGCGGAGGCATATTCGCCCCCGACCGTTACGCCGTCAGCCTCCTGGCCAACCTCACCGGCGGCCCCGGCATGAACTCGCTCCTAAACGTAGAGCTCCGCGAGCGCCGCGGACTGGTCTACAACGTGGAAACATCCACAGCCATGTTCTCCGGCTGCGGACTCATGACCGTCTACTACGGCTGCGACGAGGCCGACCTCGACCGCTGTGCCGACCTCTGCGACCGCACCTTCGCCCGCATCGCCGACGGCGACCTCACCCCCCGCCGCCTCGAGCAGGCCAAGAAGCAGTACATCGGCCAGCTGTCTATCGCCGGCGAGAACATGGAGAACGCCATCATGTCCGCCGCCCGCGCCACCCTCTTCCGCGGAGCCCCAACCCCCATGTCCGACACCATCGCCGCCATCCGCGCCGTCTCAGCCCCCGACCTCGCCGCCATCGCCGCCCATGCCGCCAACCCATCAACCCTCACCTTCCGCCCCACCCGGCCCTGATATTGTGGCCGAACGCAGCGAGGCTTGTTCCGTTCAGTTTCTGAACAAAAATGTCAAAAACTTTCTCAAAAAATTTGCAATAGTCGCTGAGTTATATTAACCTTGCGGTGCAGACCGTCCTGAAGCCCCGGTCGGGGAAAGCGGGCGGGATGTGCACGGCCTTGTGCCTTGCTTACATATTATAAAAGCGTTTATCCGCGCTGATTCTTGACAACCTGAAATTCTCGCAAAATTTCATACTCATGTCAAGGATTGAGCAACGGTAGATGCCCGTGGTAGTTGTAATGACTTGCTTTTGGCCTTCCGGCACGCGATGTGTCGAAGCCGAAAGAATAGTTGCATATACCGGCGTGGGCTTCTGCGTTGCCGTCCGACATGAGTAGGGCAATGCGAGAAGCCTCAGGTTGAAGGACGGCAACAGATACAGATCCTGCGCTTTTTTCGTTCCCAAACGCCAACGAGAGGATCCCGCGGCTGCTGTAAACCAAATGAAAAAACTTTTACTCACCTGCCTG
>CAYNHP010000023.1:0-30759 GCA_964397235.1 uncultured Bacteroides sp.
GGACTTCAAGGAGCGAGCTCCTTGTACGAAAGACAAAATTTATGGCATCGCGGGAGGCGTTCGGTGGTACTTGTGGCGAGCGGGAGCTCGCTACCTCCATAACGTTGATGGGGATTGTGGCGCGCGGGAGCTCGCCACCTTCATGCCCTTGCGGATGGCTGGATTAGTGTTGATTCGTGAGGGGCTCGGTTGGGGTTTGCATGTGGTGCATGAGGGTGCCGGCGAAGGGGCGCTCGCCTACGATGGTGAAGCCGCATTTGGTGTAGAGGCTCCGGGCGCGGTGGTTTTCTTTTTCTACGAGGAGGCCGACGGGTAAGCCTGTGGGTATGGCTTGCTCGTGCAGGGCACGCAGGAGAGCTGTGGCGATGCCTTGACGCTGATGGTCGGGATGAACCGCGAGCGTGTCGAGGTATATTTCGCCTGGAGCTGTTTCGTCGCCTCCGGCGGCGATGTCGAATCCGAATTCGGACTGCAGGAGTTCGGCGGCGGGGCGGCGCAGGGCATGGAGCAGGGTGCCGTCGTAGGCTATGCAGGCTCCGGCGGGAGTGCCGCCCGGGGTGAGAGCGATGAGGGCATTACGGTAGCTATACTGGGTATCGGTGCGTGCGGCCAGCCGGGCGAAGGCGTCGGCGGCGCGTTCGGGGCTGCCGGCGATGCGGGAGCAAATTTCGTCGCCGATGGCCCGGGCGATGCATTGGCCCAGGAAGGATGCGTGTTCGGGACGTGCGGGCCCGATGGTATAGCGTGACATCTTAGTTGCTGTGCTTGGTCTTGGCTGGGGTGGCGACGGCGTTGGAGATGTAGACGGTGAATACGGGGAAGAGTACGAGGCCCATGGCGGAAAGGACTGTGGCGAGGGCTTCGCCGAGGGTTGTCATTTCGGAGATGTTGGAGCCGACGGTTGTGGTGCAGAGGATTGCCCAGTAGACGGCCGATCGGAATGAGTGGATTTCGGGGTTGACGGAAGCTTCGGCCACGTAGAACATCAGGCTGGCGAAGTACATCATGGTGAGCAGGAGCAGGACGTAGGCCGAGAACATACTCAGCGACTTGCCGAAGCGCATGGTGCGGAGAACAGACCCCAGGACAAAGACGGCGCGGAGGATGGGCAGGAATTCGAGCACGAACTGCCACTCACCCGAGAGGTGGACGCCGAAGGCCCACAGCACCTGAATGTAGGGTATGCAGATGATGAACGATGGTAATTGCTTGATTATGTACTTCTTTCGGTTGTCGGTGATGAAGAGGCCGAGGAAGATGTCGACCAGGAATATTACGCAGACCCAGAATTCGACGCGGAGGTATACGTGGCTGGTATAGAACGACTTTGCATTGATAACTTCATAGCTCATCAGGGCCACCAGCAACGATGCGCCCAGGAGCACGACCAGGTGGAGGTAGAACATGATGCCGTTGCGGTAGCCGTCGTTATATGCGGCGGTTTTTGTTTCGTCGGCGGGTTCGGGCGCCGGGGATGGCGTGGGCGTCGGACCTACGTGGGCTTTGGGAGTGCTTGATTCCTGCGGGGTTTTATCGTTTTCGGGGTCGGTTGCCATAGTTATATATGATTTCTGCGTTAGTGATGAAACGGACACTCGCACGGGCGATGTCTTTTGAATTATTAACAAACGATTTCGCAATTTGGTTGTTTGACAATACGACATATTTCGTATTTTTGCCCAACGGAAAGGTACATAACTATAAAAGACATGGAACTCGTAAAAGATAAAGAATTCGGCGGGGAGCGCCCGCTGTTCGGAAGTAAGGATCTGCGCTTGGAAAATGTAACGATTCATGCCGGCGAGAGTGCCCTCAAGTGTTGCTCGGATATTGAGGCGGTCGGCTGCACTTTTGAGGGTAAATATCCCTTCTGGCATGTGGATACATTCCGGATTGAACGATGCACCTTCACCCCCGGGGCCCGCGCAGCGCTCTGGTACTCAAAGAACTGCACGATGACCGACACTCAGGTGGATGCTCCGAAGATGTTCCGCGAAATGAGCGGTGTGTTTCTGACGCGCGTGAACATCCCTGACGCGCAGGAAACACTTTGGCACTGCAGCAATGTGGACATGGAGCAGGTGAGTGTGGCCAAGGCTGACTACCTGTTCATGCACAGCCGCAACATACGCATCGCCGATTATGAACAGCAGGGGAACTATTCGTTCCAGTACTGTCAGAACGTGGAGATACGCAATGCCAAGATAGACTCCAAGGACGCGTTCTGGAACACGGACAATGTGACCGTGTACGACTCAGAGCTCACGGGCGAGTATCTTGGCTGGCATAGCTGCAACCTGACCCTGGTGCGGTGTAAGATTTCCGGCACCCAGCCGCTGTGCTACTGCAAGAACCTGACCCTTGAGGACTGTGAGTTTGCCGCCGACGCCGACCTGGCTTTCGAGGACAGCGACGTCCAAGCCACCATCCTGTCGGACGTTACGTCGGTCAAGAATCCGCGCTCGGGTTCTATCAAGGCCAAGGGCTACGGCGAGATTATCCTCGACGAGCACGTGCTTGCGCCGGCCGATTGTAAAATTGAGACCCTCGGCTGAGCTATGAGCAGCATGTTTGACCAGGCCCCCGAGCGCCGCGGCACCGGCTCGTACAAGTGGGACCATGATATGCCCGAAGGTACGCTGCCCCTTTGGGTGGCCGACATGGACTTCCGGGTGGCCGAGCCGATAATGGACGCATTGCGGCGTCGGGTTGAGCACGGGGTGTTCGGCTACACGGCTGTCGGACAGGAGTACTACGGAGCCGTGACCGGCTGGTTCGCCCGCCGTCATGGCTGGAACATCAACCCGGCACACATTATATATACTATAGGTGTAGTTCCGGCGGTGTCGGCCATTATCAAGGCCGTATGCGCTCCCGGCGATAAGGTCATCCTCCAGACTCCGGCCTACAACTGCTTCTTCTCCTCAATCCGCAACAACGACTGCGAGCTGGCTGCCAACCCCCTTATAAGGCACGCCGACGGCAGCTACAGCATCGACTTTGACGGCCTTGAAGCGCTGGCTTCCGACCCTCGGGCCAAGGTGATGATTCTTTGCAACCCGCACAATCCCACCGGGCGCGTATGGACGCCGGAGGAGCTGCGGCGCGTGGGCGAGATTTGTTTCCGCAACGATGTGCTTGTGCTCAGCGACGATATCCACTGCGAGCTCGTCTACCCCGGGCATCGGTATACGCCTTTTGCGTCGCTGGGGGCGGAGTTCGCGCAGAAGTCTGTGACGTGCATTTCGGCGTCGAAAGCCTTCAATATAGCCGGCCTGCAGATTGCCAACATCGTGGCTGACGACCGCCTGCTACGCGCCCGTATCGACAAAGCCATCAACATCAACGAAGTGTGCGACGTGAACCCCTTCGGCGTTGCGGCAACCATTGCGGCCTACAACGAGTCGGAGCCTTGGCTGACGGGCCTCATTGAGTATCTGGCCCAGAACCGGCGCGAGGCGCTGGACTTTTTCCGCACACGCCTGCCCGAGTACCCCGTGACCGACCCGCAGGCCACCTACCTGCTGTGGATCGACTGCCGCGCCGCCGGGCTAAGCTCCGGGAAAATCGTAGAGCGCCTCGAGCAGGAGGCTCGCGTGTTGCTCAGTCCCGGTGAAATTTACCATGGCGAGGGATTCATCCGCCTGAATATGGCATGTCCCCGCGAGCGCCTCCGGGAAGCCTTGCGCCGAATAGAGCCTGTACTGAAATCGCTGGTTTTGAGTCGTCTATGACGCTTTGCCGGTGCGGTTGTTATACACCGTCCGGACGGAAAGATTGAGGATTTTGGCTATGGTCTGCGGCTCGAAACCGAGTCGTGCAAGTGCTTCTATGCGTATGCGCGCGCTGTAGGGCGCGTGAGCGTCCGGCGAGGGGAGTATCTCAGGAAAGTGCCGGATGATAATGTGGTCGAGTTGCTCGTGGAGCCGGTGGAAGAGCCGGGTCTCCTCGTCGGCGTCCATGAGGACGCGGATGGCTTGGTCGACCTTGCCGGCGCGGAGGTCCTTGAGCAGTTTTCGGCGGGAGTCTGCGCTGGTTGTGATAGTGTCTGCATTGAGTTCGAGCAGCGACGCAATGGCCCTGAAGTCAGCGTCCCGTTGGCCGTGCTCGTGGGTGTCGTGGAGGGGTGTACGCTGCTCGGATTCTGCCACTGGCGTTTTGCGCAGGAAGCTCCATATGGCCACGGCGACAGCACCGGCGGCAATGGGAATGATGAAGTGAGTGACGGTCAGGCTCGTTATCATAGTGCAAAAGTAGCAAAAAAATCGGACACGGCGGCAAAAACAGCGCGGGTGTTGGGTATATGGAGAATAATTCGTAACTTTGCATGGTCTTTCCGCTTTATGTGAAAGCCTTTGCTAATAATGCCAATTAAAAATCATTCTATGCAGGCTCCCAAAAAAGCTGTACTGACACTCCAGGACGGCACCCAGTTCACCGGCTATAGCTTTGGCTATGAAGGTTCAACCTCCGGGGAGGTAGTGTTCAACACCGCCATGACCGGCTACCCCGAAAGCCTCACCGACCCCTCCTACGAAGGTCAGATTCTCATCACCACCTTTCCTCAGTTAGGCAACTATGGCGTCCCGCCGTCCGACGGCTCCGAAGCGCTCAAAGAATATCTCGAAGGCTCGCGTATCCACTGCCGGGCCATCATCGCCCAAGACTATGCATTCCATCACAGCCACTGGCTGGCCGACCGCTCCCTGGCGCAATGGCTTAAGGATGAGAAGATTCCGGGCATCTACGACATCGACACCCGCGCACTGACCAAACACCTCCGCGAGCATGGCTCCATGCTTGGCAAGATAGTGGTGGAAGGGCAACCGGATGTCGATTTCTATGACCCCAACGCCGAAAACCTCATTGCACTGACCTCGTGCACCGAGCCGCAGGTGTTCGACACCCTGGAGTCCGAACCCCATGCGTTGACTCTGCCCATTGAGCCCGCGGCCGACGGAAAGAAGACCGTGGTGCTGGTAGACTGCGGCATCAAGCACAACATTATCCGCTGCCTGCTGCGCCGCGGGGTGCGGGTGGTGCGTGTGCCGTGGGATTACGACTTCACCGCCATTCCCTACGACGGCCTGTTTATAAGCAACGGCCCGGGCAATCCGGACTTCGCCGAAGCCACGGTGAAAAACATCCGCAAGGCCATCGAAATCGGCAAACCCATCTGCGGCATCTGCATGGGCAATCAGTTGCTGGCCAAAGCCGCCGGAGCGCGGACCTATAAGCTCAAGTACGGCCACCGCAGCCACAACCAGCCCGTGCGCCGGATCGGCACACAGTCGTGCTTCGTGACGTCGCAGAACCATGGCTTCGCCGTGGACACAGCCACGCTACCCGACGACTGGGAGGCCTTGTTCGTGAACATGAACGACGGCACCAACGAGGGCATCCGCCACAAGTCCAAGCCTTTCTTCTCGGCTCAGTTCCACCCCGAGGCATCCAGCGGCCCGCGCGACACCGAATTCCTCTTTGACGAATTTATCCAACTCCTGTAAGAACCATGTCCAACAAGCATAACTATTCCAAAGTACTGCTCCTCGGCAGCGGAGCGCTCAAAATCGGTGAGGCCGGCGAGTTCGACTACTCCGGCGCCCAGGCTCTGAAGGCTCTCAAGGAAGAGGGTATTACTACAGTGCTCATCAACCCCAACATCGCCACGGTGCAGACCTCCGAAGGGATGGCCGACAAGATATACTTCCTGCCGCTGACGCCCTTCTTTGTGGAGCGCGTCATCGAGAAGGAGCGCCCCGACGGCATCCTGCTGGCCTTCGGCGGCCAGACAGCGCTGAACTGCGGTGTGGAGCTGTACACCTCCGGCGTGCTGGAGAAGTACGGCGTGCAAGTGCTGGGTACTCCCGTTCAGGCCATCATGGACACCGAGGACCGCGAGCTCTTCGTCGAAAAACTGAACCAGATTGACGTCAAGACCATATCCAGCGAGGCCGTGGACACCGTTGAGGAGGCCCTGCGCGTTGCCAACACGCTCGGCTACCCCGTAATCGTTCGCGCCGCTTATGCCCTGGGCGGACTCGGCAGCGGTTTCTGCGATAACGACGCCGAGCTGCGTGCATTGGTCGAAAAGGCGCTTTCGTTCTCCCCGCAAGTGCTTGTTGAGAAGTCACTTAAGGGCTGGAAAGAGGTGGAGTACGAAGTGGTACGCGACCGCTTCGACAACTGTATAACCGTCTGCAACATGGAGAATTTCGACCCCCTGGGCATCCACACGGGCGAGTCCATCGTTGTGGCCCCTTCGCAAACGCTCTCCAACGACGACTACCACTTCCTGCGCTCCCTGGCCATAAAGATAATCCGCCACATCGGCATCGTGGGCGAGTGCAATGTGCAGTACGCCTACGATCCGCAGTCGATGGATTACCGCGTCATTGAAGTGAACGCGCGCCTGAGCCGCTCGTCGGCCCTGGCATCGAAGGCCACCGGCTATCCCTTGGCTTTCGTGGCCGCAAAGCTCGCGCTGGGCTACGGCCTGTTCGACCTCCGCAACAGCGTAACACACACCACATCAGCATTTTTCGAACCAGCGCTTGACTACGTAGTGGTGAAAATCCCCCGCTGGGACCTGGGCAAGTTCCACGGCGTCGACCGCCACATCGGCTCGTCCATGAAGTCGGTCGGCGAAGTGATGGCCATCGGGCGCACCTTCGAGGAGGCAATCCAGAAGGGCCTGCGTATGATAGGGCAGGGGATGCACGGCTTCGTGGAGAATAAAGAAATCAAGATACCCGACGTTGAAGCCGCCCTGAAATCGCCAACCGACCGCCGTATCTTCGTCATTGCAAAGGCGTTGGCCGACGGCTACAGCGTGGACCGTATCCACGAACTGACCAAGATTGACCGCTGGTTCCTCTATAAACTCCGCAACATCTTCCTGACTTCCTGCGAGCTGGAGAAATACGACGACCTCGGCGCCATGCCCCCGGCACTCCTGCGCCTGGCCAAGCAGCAGGGCTTCAGCGATTTCCAGGTGGCCCGCTGCGTATTCAAGGAGGCCCTCCTTGGCGACACCGACGCGCTCCTGATGGACGTTCGCCGTCATCGCATCGCCCTGGGAATCAAACCGGTAGTGAAGCAGATAGATACACTTGCCGCCGAATATCCCGCCGCGACGAACTACCTCTACCTGACCTACAACGGCTCGGAGAACGATGTACAGTACACCGGCGACCACCGCTCCGTTGTCGTCCTCGGCTCCGGCGCTTACCGCATCGGCTCGTCCGTGGAGTTCGACTGGTGCTCGGTCAACGCGCTCATGACGGCCCGCAAGCTGGGTTGGCGCTCGGTTATGATCAACTATAACCCCGAAACCGTTTCGACCGACTACGATATCTGCGACCGCCTCTACTTCGACGAGCTTACCTTCGAGCGCGTGATGGACATCCTCGAGCTCGAAAATCCGCACGGCGTGATTCTGTCCGTGGGTGGTCAAATACCGAACAACCTCGCAACCCGCCTGGCTTCCAACGAAGTAAACATCCTCGGCACCTCCGCCACAAGCATCGACAACGCTGAGGACCGCCACAAGTTCTCCGCCATGCTCGACTCCCTGGGCATCGACCAGCCCCGCTGGCGCGAGCTCACCGACTTTGCCGACATCGACAAATTCGTCGGGGAGGTGGGCTTCCCCGTGCTCGTTCGCCCCAGCTACGTGCTCTCCGGCGCTGCAATGAACGTGTGCTCCAACAACGACGAGCTTCGTCGCTTCCTTAAACTCGCCGCAAACGTGTCCAAGAAGCACCCCGTGGTGGTGAGCGAGTTTATTCAGTACGCCAAAGAGATTGAAATGGATGCCGTGGCGCAGGATGGAGAAATCAAGGCCTACGCCATCAGCGAGCATATCGAATTTGCCGGCGTACACTCCGGCGACGCCACCATCCAGTTCCCGCCGCAGAAGCTCTATGTCGAAACCATGCGCCGCATCAAGAAGGTGAGCGCGCGCATCGCAAAGGCGCTGAACATCTCCGGCCCGTTCAACATCCAGTTCCTGGCCAAGAATAACGACATCAAGGTAATCGAATGTAACCTGCGTGCATCGCGCAGCTTCCCGTTTGTGTCCAAGGTGCTGAAAATCAACTTCATCGACCTGGCTACGCGCATCATGCTCGGCCTGCCGGTGGAGAAGCCGGCTAAGAGCGCCTTCGATCTGGACTACGTGGGCATCAAGGCCAGCCAGTTCTCCTTCTCGCGTCTGGGCGGTGCAGACCCCGTGCTGGGTGTGGACATGGCCTCTACGGGCGAGGTCGGCACAATTGGCGACGACACCAACGAGGCTGTGCTCAAATCGCTGCTGGCCGTGGGCATGCGTGTGCCCCAGAAGGCGGTGCTCATGAGTACCGGTTCGCCCAAGCAGAAGGCCGATATGCTCGAAGCCGCGCACCTGCTCCACAAGGCCGGCCTGACCATCTATGCCACCGGCGGCACATGCCAGTTCCTGAACGAAAACGGCATCCCCGCAGTGCGTGTCTACTGGCCCTCGACGCCCGACCAGCATCCTCAGGCCCTGGACCTGCTCCACGAAAAGATGGTTGACCTGGTTATCAACATGCCAAAGAACTTCACCGGCACCGAGCTCAGCAACGGACGCCGCATCCGCCGCGCCGCCGTCGACCTCAACATCCCCCTGCTCACCAACTCCCGCCTCGCTTCGGCATTTATCCGCGCATTCACCACCATCCCGCTCAATAAAATCGAAATCAAGGCCTGGGAGGAGTATTAAATCTGGTTTAATGTTTAAGGTTTAACGGGAGCGTCACCCCATTGAAGGGCGCTCTAAGGCCCCAAAATCACAGGTTTTGGTGGCAAAAGTTGAAATTATGTTCCATAACATACGAATTTTTTTGGTAAACAGGTTTTTCGGCCTTAACTTTGCATCGAAAACCTAAAACAATCTTTTTTACCTTAGAAATTGTACCTATTGGAAACCTATAGAAAGGGACCCCGTGAGGAGTCCCTTTTTATGTGCGCCAAAAATAGTAGTCGAACGAAGTGAGACTAAAACCTAAAACCTAAACCCTCTCTCCATTGAACCCTGACGCGGGCGGGTGTGTTTATTTTGTAGAAAATAATCACACATATGCAACGCAAGCAACTCGTCATAATAGGCGGCGGCTTCGGAGGTCTGAACCTTGCCAAGCACGTCGATGAAAAAGAATGGGATGTGATAATTGTGGACAAGCACAACTACCACAGCTTCCCGCCACTGTTCTATCAGGTAGCGTCTTCGGGCTTGGAACCGGCGTCGATATCCTTCCCCTTCCGCCGCGAACTCCACAACCGCCACTACCGCAACGCCCGATTCCACCTCGGCACCGTCCGCCAGGTGAATGTGGCTGAGCATGAGGTATATACCGAATTTGAAACCCTGCACTACGACGCGCTGGTCATCGCTGCCGGAACGACCAACAATTTCTTCGGCATTCCCGACCTCGAAAAGCACGTGTACACCATCAAAAGCACACCTGAGGCCATCCGCACACGCAACGAGGTCCTCGATCGCCTCGAGCAGGCGGCCCTGTGCAAGGACGAGGCTCTGCGCCGGAGGCTGCTCACCTTCGTGGTGGTCGGCGGAGGTCCGGCCGGGGTCGAAATCGCCGGAGCTCTGGGCGAGATGAAGCGCTACATCGTCCCCCGCGAGTACCATGACATCGACCCGGGCGAGGTCCGCGTCGTTATAGTGGAAGGTACCGACGCCCTCCTGCGCGCCATGAGCCCCAGGAGCCAGGCCGACGCCAAGAAGGGCCTCGAACAACTCATGGTGGAAGTGCAGCTCAACAAGACAATGCAGCGTTACGACGACGGAATCGTGTACTTCGCCGACGGCTCAACCATTGAGACCGAGACACTTATCTGGACCGCAGGCGTCACAGGCGTGCCCTTCGAAATCCTCGGCGGCGACGTCAAGCTCGAGCGCGGCGCACGCCTGCCGGTGGACCAGTACAATCGCGTTGTTGGCGCCCCTGATGTCTACGCCATCGGCGACATCGCCATGATGACCACCGAAAAATACCCCCACGGACACCCCCAGGTGGCCCAGGTGGCACTCCAGATGGGCAAGAATCTGGCTAAAAACCTCACCCGCAAGGAACCCAAGCCGTTCAGCTACAAGGACAAAGGCTCCATGGCCACCATAGGGCGCAACCGCGCCGTGGTCGACATGGGCTCATTCCACCTCTCGGGCTACCCTGCATGGATTGCGTGGATTGTGGTGCACCTGCTCTCGCTTCTGGGCATGCGCAACCGCGCCGTGGTCCTGATTAACTGGACCTGGAGCTACTTCACCTTCGCCACCGGCCTGCGCCTGCTCATGCGCCCCGACCGATACCCCCTGCGCGTGTACTGGGATGAAAAACCAAGACCTAAGGCACGATGAAACGCTCTGATTTTGAAGAAATTGCGCGCCAGACCTTCCGCGAGGACGAACCCTGGCGACGATGGTTCTTCTCGTCCGTTGTGGCTGAGGAGAACCTTCATGGCGTGACCGAGGACGGCACCTCGCGCACCATCGCCACCCTGATGATGGCGCCATATGATATATTATATATGTACGCGCGCGCGAGAGCCGGCTATATCTCCTACGTAGCCACGCGCAAGGATGGCCGCGGGCGGGGCTATGCCGGGCGCCTCATGCGCAAGGCCATCCGCGAGGCCCACCGTCAGGGCCTCGATTTCCTCACCCTCATCCCCGCCAGCCGCAATCTCTACTTTTTCTACGATAAGTTCGACTTCGCCACCGTGTTCTACATCGACGAGGAACGATACACAGCCCTCCAGCCCTTCGACGGAGGCACCGGCGTGGCCATCGAGCCCGAATATGAGTACCTCGCGCGTCTGGAACACCACTTTGGCTCCGGCGTACTCCACTCGCGCCGCGACTACGACAACATCATGGCCGACCGCGCCTTCGAGGCCGGGCATGCCGAAATCGCCGCCCGCGCCGACGACGGCTCCATGGCCATGCTCTTCGCCACGTGGGACCCCACCCGTCCCTCGGGCGAAGTAACCGTCAGCTCCCTCATGAGCGAGTCCGATGCCGCGGCCCTCACTGCCCTCCACGAGCTGCGCCTCAGGGTAGGGGAGCGCGCAATGACTGTGCGCCGTCCGCCCGTGAGCGGAATCAAGGCCTACCTCCGTCCCTTCGGGATGGGCCGCATCGTGAACACCGGGCGCGTCCTCGGGTTCCTGGCCGCCGCACATCCCACGCTCCACATGCGAATCCGAGTCTACGACCCGCTCATCGACGCCAACACTGCCGTATTCTCCCTCGCCGACGGCAAATGTACCCGCTCCCCCTGGCGCGAGGGCCGTTTCGACCTGGACGTACGCGTCGATACCCTCACATCAATCCTGTTCAGCTCCGAAAAAATAGGCGATATCTTCAACCTCCCTACCCGCCGGCCCTATATGGCTCTGATGCTTGAGTAGGCTAACGCGCCGAAACTGTCACTTTGAGGCCGATTTTGTAGCAAAATGCCACAAAATCGGCCTTCATAGTGCAAATACCGAATTGTCAGCAAAAATTTTCTTCATTGATGGCAAAATTTTTTTCGGAGTGCTCCGTTAGTGTAATATGTTCAAAATCAGTGCTATATAACATATTTCTTGGGCATGTGTGAGGCTAAGTGTCAATAAATGTATACATTACATCCTTTTTTGTTAGCAATTCCAAAAAAATTGTATTAACTTTGCAACTCATCATTGCGCGAAGCTTGCTTTGTGCCGATTATTATATTTGCATTGAATACAATATAAATCAATTTATGTCTAATTTTTTCTAAGTATGAAAAAGCTGTTTCTATTTCTTCTGACAGTGCTGACCATCAGCCTGTGTGCGTCGGCCCAGACGCGTACGGTGAAGGGTACTGTCCTGGATGCAGAAACCGGAGAAGCCCTCATCGGCGTTTCCGTATCAGCTGGAACCGGCTACGGTGTTGCCACCGATGCCGACGGTAAATTCGTTCTCCAGGTTCCCGCTACTGCAAAAGAACTCACGGTTTCCTATGTAGGTTACGACACCAAGCATGTCGCTGTAGGCGACGGCAACATGGTGATCGAGCTCTCTGCTGCCAGCAACCTCCTCGACCCTGTCATCGTCGTGGCTTATGGCGAACAGAAGAAGTCGTCGTTCACCGGTTCGGCTGCAACCGTAGGCGCCGCCACCATTGAGAAGACCCAGGTGACCAACGTCCTGGACGCTCTCTCGGGTAAGGTTGCCGGTCTGCAGCTATCCAACGCTTCGGGTGCCCCGGGTGCTTCCTCGCCCACCATCCGTATCCGCGGTTTCTCCTCTATCAACGCCGGCAATGCTCCTCTGGTGATTGTGGACGGTACGCCTTACACCGGCGACATCAACACCCTCAACACCAACGACATCGAGAGCATGTCCGTACTGAAGGACGCCGCTTCCAACGCCCTCTACGGTGCCCGTGGTGCCAACGGCGTCATCCTCATCACAACTAAGCGCGCTCGCCTGGGCGAAGCTACCGTGACTGTGGACGCCAAGTGGGGTGCCAACACCCGTGCCACTCAGGACTATAACTACATCACCGACCCCGGTCAGTACTACGAAACCTACTATCGTGCACTGAACCTCTACGCGATGATGGATCCCGGCATTAAGAACGATGCAGGTGCCAATGCAGGCGGTCTTGGTTACACCGAGGCTCAGGCCAACGCATGGGCCAACTCCGTAATCACCGGCAACAGCGCTTACGGTCTGGGTTACAACGTGTTCACCGTGCCCGAAGGTCAGAACCTCATCGGTCTCAACGGTCGCCTCAACCCCAACGCAACCGTAGGCCGTCTGGCTCTCTACAACGGTCAGGAATTCTGGCTCTCTCCCGACAACTGGATGGACGCCACCTATAAGACCAGCCTCCGTCAGGAATACAACGTTACCGTTACCCAGGGTACCGACAAGAGCAACTTCTACGCTTCTGTAAGCTACCTCGACAACGACGGTATCGTCTGCACCCCCTCCTTCTTCCGCCGCTTTACCGGCCGTCTGTCGGCCGACGTTCAGGCCAAGCCCTGGCTCAAGGTAGGTGCCAACGTTTCCTATGGCCACGTGAACCTCCGCAGCATGGACGGCGACGAAGGTGCTTCCAACTCCTCCAGCAACCTCTTCGCCTTCGCTACCCAGCTGGCTCCTATCTATCCTCTGTACATGCGCGACGGCCAGGGCAACATCATGCTCGACATCCGCGACTTCCCCCGCTACGACTACGGTGCAGGCCTCAACGCCGGCAGCAAGCGTCCCTTCCTCGCCGATGCCAACCCCATCAGCCAGGAACTCCTTGACCTCAACAAGTCCGTAGCCAACACCTTCACCGGTACCGGATTCATCGAAATCCGCTTCCTCAAGGACTTCAAGTTCACCTCCAACAACAACATCAACCTCCTTGAGAGCCGCGGCACAGGCATCACCAACCCCTACTACGGCCAGTATGCCTCCCAGAACGGTATCATCAGCAAGAGCCACCAGCGCGGCACTGACTACACCTTCCAGCAGCTGCTCAACTGGAACCACAAGTTCAACAACATGCACGATGTTACCATCTTGGTAGGTCACGAATACTACAAGACCATCACTGAAGTGCTCTCCGCTTCGCGCTCCAACATGTTCGACCCCTCCAACGACGAACTCGCAGGGGCCATCACCGACGGCAACTCTACATCTTACACTACCACATATAATAATGAAGGCTGGCTCGGTCGCGCTCAGTACGACTACGATGGCAAGTACTTCGGCTCCGCTTCTTTCCGTCGTGATGCTTCTTCCCGCTTCGATCCCAAACACCGCTGGGGTTCCTTCTGGTCGGTAGGTGCTGCCTGGATTATGTCCAAGGAGGACTGGATGACCGATTACACCTGGATCAACCTCCTCAAGCTCAAGGCTTCTTACGGTGAGCAGGGTAACGACAACATCGGTAACTACCGCTACACCAACACCTACGACATCATCAACTCCGCCGGTCACCCCGCTGCCGAGCCCTCTACCATGGGTAACCCCAACATCACTTGGGAAAAGAACGGCAACTTCAACGCCGGTGTTGAATTCGGTTTCTGGGGCAACCGCCTCTCCGGTGGCATCGAAGCCTTCTGGCGTAAGACCTCCGACATGCTCATGTACTTCCCCCTCCCCGCCTCATTCGGCTTCATGGGCTATTATGACAACGTCGGCGACATGACCAACACCGGTGTGGAAATCGAACTCTCCGCAGTGCCCGTTCAGACCAAGGACTTCACCTGGACCATCGACGCCAACCTCACCTGGTACAAGAACAAGATTTCCCGCCTCCCCGAAGAGCGTAAGGGTATGTTCATCAAGGGTCATGGCGGTTACTCCTCCGGCAGCTACTTCTACGGCGAAGGTCTGCCCATGTACACCTTCCGTATGCCCGAATTCGCAGGTGTAGACCCCGAAACCGGTATGTCGCTCTACAATGTGTACAAGACCGACGAAAACGGTAACATCTACGACGAAATCGAAGGTACCACCAACGTTTACAGCGATGCTACCATGGTAACCGTCGGAACTGCCCTCGCTCCCGTTTACGGTGGTTTCAGCACCTCGTTCTCTTACAAGGGCTTCGACCTGAGCGCTTCCTTCAACTACCAGATCGGCGGTAAGGTTTACGACTCCGGTTATGCAAACCTCATGAGCAGCCCCTACTCCGGCAGCCGCGGTGTTAACTACCACGCCGACATCCTCAAGTCCTGGAGCTACGAGAACCGCTACTCCGACATCCCCCGCTTCATGTACAACGACCAGACCACCACTTCCACCAGCACCCGCTTCCTCACCAACGCTTCTTACCTCTCGCTGGAGAACATCAACTTCGGTTACCAGCTCCCCACCAAGATTGTTAAGAAGATGTACCTGAGCAAGCTCCGCGTGTACTTCGCATGCGATAACATCTGGGTATGGTCGCGCCGTCAGGGTCTTGACCCCCGTCAGTCCTTTACCGGCGGTAGCAACAACACCTACTATGCGCCCATCCGCGCTATCTCCGGTGGCTTCAATGTTTCCTTCTAATCATTCTGAATAACAATGAAAGCAATATATAAATCATTTTTGGCTGCCGCTCTGATTGCGCCTCTGTTCTCTTCCTGTATCGAAGAGACCTTCCCCACCAGCGGGGTGGTGCAGGGCCAGCTTGAGGCTTCCGCCGATGCTACCGCAGCACTGGTGTGGAACCTCCCGGGCAACATGCTCACCATCAACACCGTTACCGACACCCAGCACTACAACTTCGGTTTCCCTGCCATGATGCACGCTTTCGACTGCATGACCGGCGACATGGTTGTAGACTACAACGGCGGCTACGACTGGTTCTCCTCCTGGAGCTCTGTCCGCTACACGCTGGGTCAGGACTACATGGTCTGCCAGTTCGTGTGGAACTACTTCTACGCTCAGATTCTGGCTTGTAACAACGTTATCGGCGCTATCCCCGAGGACACCGAGAACGCCCAGCTCCGCGCTTCTCTGGCACAGGGTCTTACCTACCGCGCCATGACCTACCTCACCGCCGCTCAGGGTTACGAGGTGCTCGAAACGACTGTAAACGACGGTCTCTCCACCTCCGGTAAGCCCATCATCGGCCTCACCATGCCTATCGTAACCGAGAAGACCACCGAAGAAGAATCCCGCAACAACCCCCGTGTGACACACGAAGTGATGTACGAATTCATCAAGGGTGACCTCGACAAGGCTTTCGCCCTCTTCGAAGGCGCTACTCCCCGCACCTCCAAGGTGCTCCCCAGCCTCGCCGTTGCTTACGGTATCCGCGCACGCCTCGAAATGTGGAACCTCAACTACCCTGAAGCTGCAAAGTACGCCCGCATGGCCATCGCCGCTTCCGGCGCGACTCCTCTGACCGAGGACGAATGGACCTCCACCACCGCCGGCTTCAACGACAAGACCGTTTCCTCCTGGATGCTCGCCCTCGAACAGACCAAGGAAAACGACTGCGTACTCACCGGTATCGTAAACTGGGTTTCCTTCTGTGCTAACGAAAACTACTTCGGCTACACCGGTGCCGGTACTTTCGTCAACATCGACGCCGCCCTTTACAACTCCATCAGCGACCGCGACTTCCGCAAGTTCTCCTTCGTTCCCGCCGAAGGTTCAAACCTCGCTTCCCGCGTGAAGTACATCGACGAGGAATGGGCTGCCGAGAACTTCCACGAATATTGCTCCGTGAAGATCCGTCCCGCCGAAGGCAATATGGACGACTACAAGGTTGGCTGCTCCTCCGATATTCCTCTGATGCGTGTTGAGGAAATGTACCTCATCGAAGCCGAAGCTACCGCTCACTCCGACGCCGCTGCCGGTAAGCAGCTCCTGGAGTCCTTCATGAAGACCTACCGCTATCCCACCTACACCTGCAAGGCTTCCGACTCCGAAGGCGTAGTGAACGAGTGCTTCCTCCAGAAGCGTATCGAACTCTTCGGCGAAGGTCTGATCTTCTTCGACTACAAGCGCCTCAACAAGTCCGTTACACGCTACTACAACGGCACCAACTGGGATCCTACCCTCAACGCTTACAATACCGACGGCCGTCCCTCATGGATGAACTTCGTTATCGTGCGTCAGGAGCTCGACAACAACACCGCACTGGTGGATTACCAGACTCCCGATCCCTACCAGAACTATTCTCTTCCCAAATAATTCCCGCTTAAGTAGAATTCAATATGAAACTCAATAAATATTTCTCAACCCTGCTGGGCGGTCTGTTGCTCTTCGGCACTTGGGCTTGTACCGACAAGATCGAGCCGGAACCTACCCCCGCCTACGAGGGAAATGATGTGTACTTCTCCACCACAGCATCCGAAGAAGTAGACATCCCCAACGGTGCTACTGAAGTATCGGTCGAAATCTACCGCGTTAAAGCCGGCGATGCTCAGACCGTGAACCTCTCCGCTTCCTTCTCCATGGAGGACGAAGAAGGAAATGAAGTTCCCTGCACCGGCATCTTCACCGCTCCCGCCACCGTTACCTTCGAAGTTGGTGAAAAGAAAGCAACCGTTCCCGTTGCTGTTGACTTCTCCAAGGTTGAAGCCGGCGTGGAATATTACATGACCCTGAAGATTGACGGCAACATCACCTCCGTTTACGGTGACGCCGAAAAGACCTTCACCATGGCTTACTCCCAGTGGAGCGACTGGACCTGGTACGAAACTCCCGCTACCCTCTGCGCCTGGAGCATCAACGGTCCTCTTGCCGAGGCCGGTGAAGCAGGCACTCTTTCTCCCGCCGACCTCGAAGATTCTATGGACGAAGATGGCGACTACTATCTGCTCTACTACGATGGACAGATTATCACCCGCAAGTCGCTCATCAACGAGAACCTTTGGATGATTGGTGTTGGCGGTCCCCGCTACTCTAACTTCCACTTCAACCTCATCTTCACTATCGACGACGCTAAGTTTGTTGAAGTTGAAGGTAAGCAGTACCCCTACGTTTCTATGCAGACCATTGAAGATTGCGGCTACGAATACAAGGGTGAAGTGATGAGCATTATGGACTGCCGTACGTTCATGACAGATTACCTGGGTCAAAAGCCCGGTTCTGAAAAATACGAACAAATCTGGGAAGGTAATGATCTGAAGGATAACTACTATGATCCTAACACGGGTGTAATCCACTACTTCCCCATGTACGTTACCGAAAGTTCTCCTTTCCTCCCCACCGAATCCTTCATCTTCCTTCCCGGCTTTGCTGACTACAGCCTCGAATTCTCCTACGATGGTAACTTCGTAAATAAGAAGGGAATCGAAAACGCTGTAATCACCATTACCCGCAGCGACGACGTTCACTCCTATGTATATGGCGTAGAAGCTGGAGCACTCACCGATACTCAGGTTGAAGAAGTTGGTCAGTCTCTTGCTGCCAACACCGAGCTCGACCTCATCTACGACATGACCAAGCAGGTAATGATTCCTTGTTCCGAGGATGGTACTTACACCATCGTGGCAGTGTTGTACGACCAGAAGGGTACCGTAGTAGGCTATGACTCCTTCGCCTTCAATTTTGAGTCAGTTATGAAGGAAACCATGTGGACCAAGGTTGGTCTGGCTTACTTCAACGACGACATCATGACTTCGTTCTTCGAAAGCTATTCGGGCGACACCTTCGAAGTTGAGTGCGAGCAGCATAAGGAATATCCCGGTATCTTCCGCCTCGTTGATCCTCTGATTGACTGGACCGAGAACAAGGACATCGTTTCCACCGGTACTCCCGGCTACATCATCTTCGATACCACCGATCCCGAAGCTGTCTACATCATGGATTCGCCCCTCGGCTTCAGCGTGCCTGTAATGACCAAGACCGACGAGGAATTCTATCTCATCGACCAGGCCAACGGCATGGACTCCGAACAAATGATTGAGTGGGGTTGCAACGGTACCAATGTCGACGGTGTAATCACCTTCCCCGCAACCTTCATCTCGCCCAACAACGGCAAGGAGTACTACACCATGCTTCTCTCTACCGAATCTCTCTGGGCTGAGGGTATGGGTCTGCCTACAAACGAGAACGGTGCTCTCGAAATCTACCTCCCCGACTCCGTAGTAGGTGATTTCGTTAAACACAAAACTCGCGACCAGCACAAGAACGATATCCGCAACGCCAAGGTTAAGACTTCCACCCGCGCAGCCCGCGGCTTCCTCTCTCCCGCTAAGCGTAAAGCTCAGAAGGCTGAAAAAGAAGCTGCCCAGCTGAAGGAATTCAACCAGCAGCGTAAAGTTAGCAAATTCTAAACAGCAACTTTTCATACTTTCCCGGCTGCGCCCCTAAAAAGGCGCAGCCTTTTTCATATTTAAAAGCGTCTGAATGACCTTGCTCCATAGTAATCACTTGCGCCCTCTGCGAGGGACGTCGATGAGGAGAAAGTGGCCAAAATGCCACCATTTAACCATTTTTAGATACAAAAACGCTCCCAAACTTGCATATCTTTGAAAAATTTGCTATATTTGCATTTCAATTCGGGCCATGTGCGCCCGGACCCCCTATTTTAGATTCTATTGAACTACTGCATTATATAATTGCAATGAAAAAAACAGCTATTTTCTCCCTCTCTCTGCTGGCGGCTTTCGGCGCCTTCGCCCAAGCGAAGCTCGACGTTTCTGCCCTGCAGAAGCTCTCGGTGGCTCAGATTGCCGCTCAGCCCGCTTCGCGCGCCGGCGACGCACGCCAAATCGAGTCAATCCAGTTTGAAAATGCAGCCTTCTTCGTTACCGTTGCCGACGAAGAAGATTTCGAAACCCTCAAGGACGAAGGCTATACCATCCTGGCTTCCATGGACGAAATGGCCATCGTTTCCGTTACCCCCGCTCAGCTCATCGCCCTGTCCGAGCATCCTCTGGTGAAGAAAATCACCGGCTCTGAGGAAGCTCAGCTCCTGATTAAGGACGCCCGCGCACAAACCGGCGTTGACGCTATCCACCAGGGCTCTTCCGCCGATGCCGATCTCCCCTCGTCCTTCTCCGGCAAGGGCGTTGTTGTCGGCATGATGGACACCGGCCTGGACATCAACCACGTTAACTTCCTCAAGGACGTAAACGCCAACGGTTACTTCACCAAAAACCCCGGTATGGACATCGAAAACCGCGCCAGCCGCGTGTGGTGGATTTCAAGCCGTGGTGTGGTTAAGACTTACGACACGCCCGAGAAGATTGCAGCCTTCGACACCGACGAAGCCGGTGAAACTCACGCAACCCACGTGCTGGGCATTGCCGCAGGCTCGTTCCGCGGTCGCCTCAACGCACCCACATTCAACGACCGTGGTGGTATCGACATCACCCCCAAGGCAAACCCCTACTACGGTATTGCTTACGATGCCGACCTGGCTGTAGCTGCCGGTCAGCTCGATGGTGAGAACATCAACATCGCTCTGAATCTTATTGCTGATTACGCTCAGAGCGTAGGCAAGCCCGTAGCAATGAACCTCTCGCTGGGCCACAACGTAGGCCCCCACGACGGTACCACCGACGCCAACAAGTGGATGAACAAGCACGCAGAGAAGAACATGATTATCTGCGTTTCCTCCGGTAACGAAGCCGATATGCCCATCGCCCTCGAAAGAGAACTCGCAGCCGGTGCCTCGACAGTGAAAACATTCCTCGCACAGTCCGGCACCGCCAACGGTACCTGGGATATCTGGGGTAGCGACGCCACTCCTCTTACCGTTACCTATGTCATCATGGACAAGGACACCGGTAATCCCGTATTCTCCAAGAAACTCGACACGTCGGGTATCGAAAAAGATAAAAAGACATATTACCTTACCGGTACCTACTACCGCAATCAGAACTATGACATGCAGGATGCCATGGACAAGTACTTCGGTACGGCATCGGCAGTGTTGTTCACCTATAATATCAACCCCAACAACAACCGCTTCAACGTCCGCATCCAGGCCCAGAGCTTCGCTCCCAGCTCCGCCAACTCCAAGCGCTACATCCCCGCAATCTATGTGGAAGGAGCGGCAGGTCAGCGCGTGTGCATGTACGGCAACACCTCTTCCGGCTTCTACAGCAACGGCCTGACCGGCTTCGCCGACGGCACCAACGACGGCTCCATCAACGACATGGCCTGCGCTGAGAACGTTATCGCCGTAGGTGCTTACGTGAACAAGGACCGCTGGCCCATCAACGGTAACCACCGCACAACCCTCGGCTTCAACGGCGTGAAACCCGGCGAAATAGCCTACTTCTCTTCCTTCGGCAAGACCTTCGACGGCCGTCAGCTCCCCCACATCGCCGCTCCCGGTATGGGTATGATTTCCTCCATGAGCCACTACTACTACGCCAACCTCAAGGAGGGCGACACCGACTATGAGCAGATGGCATTCTCCATCAACGAGGGTACCAAGCGCAAACGCAGCAGCTACTGGGTTGAAATGTCCGGTACTTCGATGGCTGCACCTTTCGTGACCGGCGTCATGGCTCTCTGGCTTGAAGCCGATCCCACCCTCACCGCCGCCGAAGCCAAGAAAATCATGATGGAAACCGCCACCAAGGACGAGTACACCCGCCAGTACCCCGAACGCTTCGGTGCAGGTAAGATCAACGCCCTCGAGGGCCTCAAGAAGGTGCTCAAAATCAGCAGCGGCATCCACGACGTTGCCTCCGACGGTCGCGACATCCTCATCAACCAGGTTGGTTCCAACGACTACGACCTCTTCTGCGCCGGTGCCGACGAAATCCGTGCAGAGCTCTACAGCATCGCCGGTCAGCTTGTCGCTTCCCGCACAGCCAAGGGCGACAACATGGTCTTCACTCCTGAGGCCGACCACGGCATCTACATCCTCCGCGTTTCTGCCGGCGACCGCACCGCCACTCAGAAAGTTACCCTCCGCTAACATTCCCCTTCCCGCATAAACAAAGCCGACCCCTCCGGGCCGGCTTTGTTTATGGAGGTGGCGAGCTCCCGCTCTGGGAGGGACGGTCGCCCGACCGCCCACAATTGCCCTCAACGAAATGTAGGGACGCTCGTTCGGAGCGTCCTAAGGGAGGCGTCCCTAATTACCTGATTTATCGGGATTTATCGGGAGGAATCGAGATGCATCAAGATTTCTCGGGATTAATCAAGATAAATCAGGATTAATCGAGATTAATCCTGAAGCAAAGATGTAGAAAGCGCCCGCTCATGTCACGCATGGGTGGGCGCTTTCTATGGGGTAAGCTGTTTAGAGTTTGGCCTTGATGGCTTGGGTTTCCTTTTCGTAGCCGGGCTTCTCAAGCAGGGCGAACATGTTCTTCTTGTAAGCCTCCACACCGGGCTGATTGAAGGGATTTACGCCGAGCATGTAGCCGCTGATGCCGCAGGCCGCCTCGAAGAAATAGATGAGCTGGCCGAGGTAGTACTCGCTGATTTGCGGCACGCTGATGCGGATGTTGGGCACACCGCCGTCGATGTGGGCGATGCGTGTGCCCAGTTCGGCCATCTTGTTCACCTCATCGACGCGCTTGCCGGCGATGTAGTTCAGGCCGTCGAGATTGTCGGCGTCGGTGGGGATGCGGAGTTCGCGGTCGGGATTCTCAACAGAGATCACTGTCTCGAAGATGGTCCGTTCGCCTTCCTGAATCCACTGACCCATGGAGTGGAGGTCGGTGGTGTTGTCCACAGCGGCGGGGAAGATGCCCTTGCCGTCCTTGCCCTCGCTCTCGCCGTAGAGCTGCTTCCACCATTCGCCGAAGAAATGGAGCTTTGGGGAGTAGTTTACGAGGATTTCAATCTTCTTGCCGTCGCGGTAAAGCGCGTTGCGGGTAGCGGCGTAGGTGCGGGCTGTGGCGTCGGTGCCGTCGAGTGTGGCGCAGGCCATGTCCAGGGCGCCGTTGAGGAGCGCGCTGATGTCGTAGCCGGCCACAGCGATGGGCAGAAGGCCCACCGGGGTGAGGACGGAGAAACGTCCACCCACGTTGTCGGCGATGACGAAGGTTTTGTAGCCTTCACTGGTGGCGAGGGTGCGGAGAGCGCCCTTATGCTCGTCGGTGATGGCCACGATGCGCTTCGCGGCTTCCTCGCGGCCGACCTGCTTCTCGAGCTGCTCCTTGAGAATGCGGAAAGCGATGGCAGGCTCGGTGGTAGTGCCCGACTTGGAGATGACTATGATGCCGAAATTCTTGTCCTGCAGGAATTCGGAGAGTTCGCTGAGGTAGTCCTCGCCGATGTTCTGGCCGGCGAAGAGGATATGCGGGGCCTTGGAAGCACCGTAGGCGGCAAAAGAGTTGCTCATGGCCTCTATCACAGCCTTGGCACCGAGGTAGGAGCCTCCGATGCCGATGCACACAACGTAATCGCAGTTGGCGCGCAGGGTGGCGGCGCAGGTATTGATGTCGTCGACGAGCTCCGGTGACGTTTCCATGGGTAGCTTCACCCACCCTAAGAAGTCGTTGCCGGCTCCGTCGCCGTTGATGAGTTTTTGCAGACCCGCTTGGGCTTCGGGCATCAATGCGTCGATGGCACTCTGGCTTACGGCGCCGCTTACGCCCGTGGTATTCACTTGAATCGTTTTCATAATATGGTGTTAGTTATTCTTGTGCAAAGATAGTTAAAATAGCCCGAATGGGCAAGAAATGGGCGGAAAAGGCACGAAGAAGATAATTTTTTTTGGAATTACCAAATTTTATTCGTACGTTTGTCAAACTTTTGTCCGACGCATGTCCGCGCCACACTCAAAAACACAAAGATGTCTCGTTCAGATACTGAATTGGAGGGAATAAGCCTCCTCGGAAATCAAGGGGTAAAGTACCCTACGGACTACAATCCTGCACTGCTTGAAGCCTTTGTCAACAAGCATCCCGAGCAGGATTATATAGTCACGCTCGATTGCCCCGAGTTCACTTCTTTGTGCCCCAAAACCGGTCAGCCCGACTTCGGTCATATCATTATTAATTACATTCCTGACCGCCTGATGGTTGAGAGCAAGAGCCTCAAATTATATCTTTTTAGCTTTCGCAACCACGGCGACTTCCACGAGGACTGCATTAATATAATAATGAAGGACCTGATCAAGCTCATGGCCCCCCGCTACATAGAGGTCCGCGGACTGTTCAACCCCCGCGGCGGCATATCGATAATCCCCTTCGCCAACTACGGCGACGCCGACCACCAGGCCATGGTGTCGGCACGCCTGCTGGCCTCATTTCCCGACAAGATGTGATATGGGAGCACAGAAGGACGCATTGATGGTACTCTCAGGCGGCATGGACTCAGTGACCATGCTCTACGAGTACGCCCCGCGCATAGACATGGCAGTGAACTTCTCCTACGGCTCCAACCACAACGAGCGGGAGCTGGAATGTGCGCGCTACCACTGCCGCCGTCTGGGCATCGAACTCATCGAAATCGACCTCTCATTCATCGGCACCAACTTCCACAGCTCCCTGCTGGAAGGCGCCGACGCCATTCCCTCCGGCGAATACGACTTCGACAACATGAAGAGCACCGTGGTGCCCTTCCGCAACGGAATCATGCTCGCCGCCGCCGCCGGCCTGGCCGAAAGTAACGGTTTGAATACCATTATGATAGCCAACCATGCCGGCGACCATGCCATCTACCCCGACTGCCGCAAAGGCTTCATCGACGCCATGGCCGAGGCCATCAGGGAAGGCACCTACGAGGGCATCCGCCTCGAAGCCCCGTACACCCTCAAGTCCAAGGCAGACATTGCCCGCATTGGCAAGCGCCTGGGCGTGGACTATGGACACACCTACTCCTGCTACCGCGGCCTGGAACACCACTGCGGCACCTGCGGCACCTGCATCGAGCGCCGCCAGGCCCTGGCAGAGGCCGGAATTGACGACCCAACTGTATACGAAGAATAAACATAATACTAACCATCAAATCATTTACCCATGGACTCTCTGATTTCTAAGATCCACGAGGCCTATGAAACCTTCAAGGCCGACGCTGCTCTCCAGCACGAAAAGAACAACAAAGCTGCCGGTACCCGCGCACGCAAAGCTTCCCTCGAACTCGAAAAGCTCATGAAGGAATTCCGCAAGGTTTCCATCGAACACTCCAAGAAGTAATCAATCCCACTTCCGCATAAGAGAAGGGCACAGCAGTGTGCCCTTTTCTTATGCTTTCCTGAGAGCTGACAATACTTTTCAGCGGACGGTGGAGGAAGTGATCTGCCCGTTGCGCCACTCGATGTCGACGGTTTGGCCTGAGCGCGTGCGCAAGCCCTTGACCGAACCGTTGGCCCATGCGTCGGGCAGGGCAGGGAGGAGGCGCAGTTCGCCGGTGTGGTCCTGGAGGAGCATTTCGGCGATGCCGGCCGTACCGCCGAAGTTGCCGTCGATCTGGAACGGCGGGTGCATATCCCAGAGGTTTGCGGCCATGCCCGTGGAGATGAGGTTGCGCAGGAGGGTGTAGGCGTGGTTCCCGTCGCCCAGACGCGCCCAGTGGTTCAGTTTCCAGCCCATGCTCCAGCCGGTGGCCAGGTCGCCGCGGTGGTTGAGGACAGTGCGTGCGGCATTGGCCAGGGCGACGTCGTTGCGGGCGTCGATAGTCGTGCCGGGGTGCAGACCGAAGAGATGGTTGGTGTGGCGGTGGCGGTCGTTGGGGTCATCGATATCCTCGCTCCACTCCATCAGTTGCCCGTAGTGTCCGACGGTGTAAGGTTTGATGGAATCCAGGCGGTTCACCCACGCCGGGTCAGGCTCCCGTCCGAGAGCGGAGGCACCTTCGATGGCGGCTTTGAGAACTTCGCGGGCCACGGCGTTGGCGTAGGTGGCGCCGGAGTCGGCCTCACCGTGCTCGGGGGAATAGGAAGGCGACCAGGTGTAGCTGCCGTCCTGAAGCACGAGCACGTCGGTGGTGAAGTCGGCGCTCCCGGCGATTATGGGGAACCCTACTTCGCGCAGCCAGTCGATGTCGCCGGTGTAGCGGTAATATTCCATGAGCTGCGACGCGAGCCAGGGACCGGCCTGTGGGTTGTAGTTCCACGACATCTGCGGCGATTTGAGCGGAGCCGTGAAGCCGAACGGATTGCCGGAGATTGCCGCCGTCCAGCCGCGGGCGTTGTAATAGTCAAGAGCCGTGATGCGCCCGGGTGCTACCAGCGAACGGACGTAGTCGGCAAAGGGTACGAATGTTTCAGGCAGGGCGGTGACCAGCGCGGGCCAGTAGTTCATCTGGATGTTGATGTTGTTGTGGTAGTCCACGCGCCAGGGGCCGTCGAGGTTGTTGTGCCACAGTCCCTGAAGATTGGCAGGGAGTGAGCCCTCGCGCGACGACGCGATAAGCAGGTAGCGTCCGTAGTTGAAGAGCAGCTCCTCCAGGCCGCGATCGGTAGCCCCGGCGGCATAGCGTCGCAGGCGTTCGGGGGTCGGAAGGGATTCCATGGCGGGGTCGCCGTCAAGGTCGAGCTGCACGCGGTTGTAGAGCTCCTGATAATCGGCAAGATGGGCTTCCAACAAGGCCTCCGTATCCTTGGCGAGGGCGGATTCAATGCGCGCGATTACTTTCGGCCTGGGATTCGCTCCGACATAGGCCGTTTCTCCATCGAGCGTAGGGTTGAAGTTCATGCGGTAGTCGGTGGCCGCGGCCAAAATGAGATCAACATCCTTGCCGTCGACACAGAGCAAGCCGTTTTCCAGACCCCATGAGCCATCGGAAGCGTCCACTGCAATGGCGAGAGCCCATTTCATGCCGTTATTTTCCACATGACCTTCCCAAAGCACACCCCATGGCATCGCCAGCACGGAATCAACGACCTGAGGGGTGGCGAAGTCCACTGAGAACTGCACCGGGAGGTCGGCACGGATAGTCCATACCTGGACGGAGTCGGGCGCTGAGGCATAGTGAGTTCGCGAGACTCCGTCGGCACTTACGGTGACCATTGCGCTGTCGAGGCTCAGCCAGCGGCTGTAGTTGTGGCCGGGCATGTCGCCGAAGTCGAGGTACACTTCGCCGAGCATTGTATAGGTTCCGAAGCGGTGGCGGTTGTAGGGAGTGGTGCCCTGGAAATGATGCTGAATCAAAGCTTCGGCCTCCGCTTTGCGCCCTCCGGCCAGAAGTTCGCGGATGTGGGCGAGTGTGTCGGGGTCCACATGGCGGTTCATGGCCCAATACTCATCGGCGCCCGTTGCCGGTCCGCCTGTCCAAAGCGATTTCTCGTTCAGAACAATGCGTTCGCGGCCCGGGATGCCCATGATTGTTGCTCCGAAGAAGCCGTTGCCGATGGGCAGGGAGTGACGCTCCCAGGCAGTGTCGGGGTTGACGGCGCGGTCGGAGAAGTCGTTGACCTCCCATACGCGCTCGATGCCGGGATGAAAGTCGTTGAATCGGATAGCCTTTTGTGCGGACGTGGTGATAGTCAGCGAGACAAGGAGTATAAACAAAAAATTTCGCATCAGAATTGGAAGTAAATAAAAGGCGCGACGGCCTCCGACCGCAACTCGAGTACGGCCTGAATTAGAAGAAGAAACAGCACAAGTTTGACCACCCACGGCGACATGACAAAGCGGGCAGCGGTGCGGCTCCAGAAGCGCGAGGGTAAACAGTGGGCCACTATGATGGCAACCATGAGCACCACCCACAGGGTGCGAGCGGAGACAAATGCGGGGACATAGCTCAGGGAGAAGTCGCGCCCCACGGAGCGGATGATTTCCACAGAGTCCGTCCAGGAATCGGCGCGGAAAAATACCCAAAGTAAGGCAACGAAGGTGAATGTGACCAGCCAGGCGGCCATTTTCACCGCTGCAGAGTCGCCCAGACGCCCGAGGTACGGCTTCGAGGCCTTATGGACGGCCAGTCCGGCGCCGTGCATCCCTCCCCAGAATACGAATTTCCACGCTGCCCCGTGCCAGAGGCCTCCGATGAGCATTGTGGCGAAGTTGTTGAGGTAGGTGCGCGCTGTGCCGTGGCGATTGCCTCCGAGTGGGATGTAGACATAATCGCGGAGCCATGTTGAGAGCGAGATGTGCCAGCGGCGCCAGAAGTCGGTGAGGTTCTGCGCCTTGTAGGGGAAGTTGAAGTTCTGCGCCAGCTTGAAGCCCATAATCAGCGCGATGCCGATGGCCATGTCGGAGTAGCCCGAGAAGTCGCAGTAGATCTGCATTGTGTAGCCGATGATGCCCATGAGGGTTTCAAAGCCGGAGTAGCCACCGGGATTGGTGAAAATCAAGTCGTTATATTGGGCGATATAGTCCGCAACGATGGCCTTTTTGAACACGCCGACCATGATGAGCCAGAGGCCCATGTAGATTTGCGTGCGGGTGGCGTGCCGGTTGAGGCGGATCTGCGGCAGGAAGTAGTCGGCGCGCACAATCGGGCCGGCCACCAGCGCCGGGAAGAATGAGAGAAAGAAGGCGTACTCCAGCCAGGTGCGTGTGGGCGACACCCGTCCTTTGTACACATCTATAATATAGCTGATGCTCTGGAAGGTGTAGAACGAAATGCCCACCGGGAGCACCAGCTCGAGCGGTTGGAAGTTGCTTCCGACCATCACGTTGATGTTCCAGAGGAAAAAATTGGCGTATTTGAAGTAGAACAGGATTCCGAGCGAGGCTATAAGCGACAGGACCACGCATGCGCGCCGCCACCCGCGGGCAAGCCCCGGGCGCACCATAAGGCGCGAGAGGAGCCAGTCGAAAAGCGACGTGGCCGCCAACAGGCACACGAACAGGCCGCTGCTTTTGTAGTAGAAAAAGAAGCTGAAGGCAACCACGAAGGCGGCCATCTGCCACACACGCTTTTTGAGCAGGGCATACAGCGGGAGGAAGATTAGGAACAGCGCCCAGAACGTACCCGACGAGAAGAGCATCGGTTCGGCAGGGTTGTAGGAGAGGTACTGCCGGATGTTGTCGAGTATTTCGGCGCCGGAAATCATTTTTCGTTCGGCTGGTGGATGTAAATTCGCTTGGCCTTGCCGGATGCCTGGTCGGGACGTTCCATACGGATTGGGTGCAGGGCATGGTCGGGCATCCAGCGGGCCACACTGTCGAGCCACGCGGCGGCCGAGGTGCGCGTAGGGTGGGCACCGTCCTTGGTGCGGTCGAACTTCATGCCGTCGCTGAGGAAAAATGTTCCCTGCGGTGTGGCCTCGGATATGAGGCGGTTGATACCGGTGTCCGGTTTCCAGTTGGGCGGCCCGATCCACACGTAGGGGATATCCCCTACCTGGCGTAGGATTGCCTTGACTTTACCGGCACGTTTGGTGGCAATGTTTGGCACGAACAATTCGTTGGCACCCAGGCAAATAAAGATGAACGTCGGCTTGAGGCGCCGGATGTAGGATTCGAGTTTGTCGGAGCTTCCCCATGTGTCGGAGGTCGAGCTGTACCACATCACTTCGTAGAGCGTATGGCCGTTGTGGTCGGCGTATGCAGCCATGCGGGGCCCCAGACCTTCGAGCATGGAATCGCCGATAAAGAGGATGGTCTGTGCGGCTGTGTCAACCGGCATCGGAAAGGTATCGGCCGGTACAACGGCTGTTTGGGCGCCGGATCCGGCCGGCTCTTCGACAGGCGCCATGATATCACGCTTGCCGAAAATTTCCTCGGCAAAACCCATAGTTTTGAACTCATGCCCCATAACGGATGGGTGTTCAATGAACGAAACGAGGGCGAAGAAGGCGAAACTTAGCGCCAACACGCCCCAGAGGGGAAGATATCGCATGGCAAAAGAGCGCCTGAGGCGCAGGATTTAAGGCATGTATGTGACGACGCGGTAATCGCCTGAAAGGCCGGCGGTTACTGCATACCGGCGGAGGCCGTAGCGGAGTCGGGTTGCTTCGCAGTCGCCCACGGGGGCTCCGTAGTTGGAGAACACGTCGTAGGTGCTGTGGCAGTCGGGGCACTCGGCCAGGAACTCGTCGTTGATGAACACGCGGATGTCGGATCGGACCTCCACGGGGCAAGCCAGGTCGTAGGCCAGGGGGTTGCCCAGAGGGTCGGTGACCAAGAGGATGCCACCGAAGCCGGTGTAGGTGTTGTCAGTAAAGGGGAAGTTGGCAGGCTGGCGGAGTTCGCGGATGAAGCTGCGGTAGCTGTAGGCCCCGGCCACGCCGTAGACGTCCCATTGGGCGACGGTGCTGAACACGAGGTTTACGCGCCGCGGGGGTATACGGTCGTCATCGACGTGGGAGCAGGAAGCGAGCCCTGCGCCCAGGACGATGACGGTCAGGATATGTTTCAGAATTGCCCGCATGTCAGGCCAGGGAGGCGAACATGTTGCCAAACTGGTCCGCAGCCTTCTGGAGTGCGGGTCCGATCAGAGGCTTGAGCATAGCGGGGATTTCGACGTCGATGGTTCCGCTGACCTCCGTTGCCGAGTCGCCCTTGGGGGTCATGTTCACCAGCAGCTTCATGGGCACGGGGGAGCCTTCGGCTTCGAGGACAACGCGCTCGGGGGTGCGCTCGGTGGCGCGCAGGGTGATTGCGCCAACCTGAGGGGTTACGATCTGAATGGTGTCGCGGGTGAACTCCACGTTGCCGATTTTCTCACGCTTCTCGGCGGGCATGTTCTGCATGGCGGCCTCAAGAGCGGTAAAGTCGGCAAACTTTGCGGCCACCTGGTCGGCGGCGATGGGCACTTGCGTGGCGGGTGATGAGAAAGTAGCCATAAGTGTAATTTAGCGTTCGGGCACCCAGGTGGAGGGTGAAGTGCGCCAGGTGCGGAGGGTTTCTACGTCGTCGGCGGTGATGTAGTTTGTTTCGAGAGCCACTTCGAGCATCGCGTTGTAATTGCTCAGTGTGATTAGCTCAACGCCTGCTTTAGCGAAGTTCTCTTCGGCTACCGGGAATCCGTAGCTGAACAGAGCGACCATACCTACGACTTCGCAACCGGCGTTGCGGATAGCTTCGACGGCCTTGAGGGAGCTCTTACCGGTGGACACGAGGTCCTCGACTACCACGACCTTCTGGCCGGCGCGGAGGTTGCCTTCGATGAGGTTCTCCAGGCCGTGGTCCTTGGGGGAGGAACGGACGTAAACATAGGGGAGGTCCAGCTCATCGGCCACGAGAGCGCCCTGAGCGATGGCGCCGGTCGCCACGCCGGCGATAGCGTCGGCTTCGGGGAAGTTTTCCATCACCAGGCGGGTGAGTTCGATTTTGATGAACGAGCGCACGTCGGGGTAGGAGAGGGTGACGCGGTTATCGGTATAGATAGGTGAATTCCACCCGGAGGCCCATACGAAGGGGTTAGCCGGCTGAAGCTTTACAGCACTGATTTTAAGCAGTTTCTCTGCTAATAAGCGAGCAACTTTTTTCATTATGTTG
>CAYNHP010000024.1:0-30740 GCA_964397235.1 uncultured Bacteroides sp.
CCAACGACCCCGAGATTACAAATCACGTGCTCTGGCCAGCTGAGCTAAAGAGGCATTGTCAATTTTCTCTGCTTCCGGGCCGGGTTTGCATCCTTTCCCGTTTGCGGTTGCAAAGTTAAGCACAATTTTTCGTTTCCGCAAATATTTTGCAAACTTTTTTTACTCAATTTTTCGCCAACCTTGCGTAAACAACTGAATATCAGCCATTAATGGCAGTCGCAAAGAAAGGATATTTTTCAACCCTGAAAGGTGCGCCTAAAAGAAGTAGGCCACCCGGACAGTCCACTGGCGGTTCTGGGCGCTGACGTTTTCGAGCTTGCGGGTCTTCAGGATGTAGGTCATGCCCCATGTATATTGGAGCGAAACCTGCCAGCGCTTGAAGATTTCGGCACCGCCGCCGGCTGTCAGGCCCAGGTCGCCACCGGCGTATGTGTAAGGATTGGGCACGCCGGCCTTACCTTTAATATTACTGTGCCCGGCCAGGATTCCGAATTCAGGGCCGCCGTAGACGAACGGGGCAATATAATCCTCAAAACCGTTCATGCGCGTCCATTTGAAACGGAGGTGGACAGGAATCTGAAGCATGTGAAGAATCGCCTTTTCGTCGCCGAAGCCGTCGGAGCTCCATATGGTCCGGCTGCCGAGGTCCGTTTTCGCGCCCAACTGGCTGTAGAGCAAGCCGAAGTCCATACCGAATCCGAGTCCGGGGAACATGAGTTCACCCATGATTCCGACCTGCGCGCCCACGAGCTTGTTGACGCCGAACAAGTCCTGCTTGAACTTAAGGTCGGAGATGTTTACGCCCGCCACGGGGGCATAACGAAACTGAGCCATCATCGTACAGGGCAGTGCCAGCAGCATCGCGGTCAGTAGGAAGGAGTATATTCTCTTCATAATTTTTGCTTGGATAGGACTGCAAAGATAAGCCAAAAATATGATATAACGGTAGAATTAACGGATTTTAAGAGTGCGCCGTCATCTGGAGCATTTCTTCGTAGGAGGGGAATGCATTCAGGAAGCTGTAGGTGCCCCGGGTGTGGTCGTAGCGCACACAGTAGGTGGTCAGGCCGTTGCTCACGGCGAGGAACGGGGCTTCGAATGTGATGTTGTAGCGGGCTATCTGGTTGAACACTTCCTGGGTGATTTCGACGCTCGGGCGCTTGTACTCCACAATCATCAGCGGGCGCAGGGTCCGGGTGTAGACCACTGTGTCGCTGCGCTTGTCCATGCGGTTGACCGACAGACTCACCTCGTTGGCCACCAGAGCCTCCGGCACACCCTTGTGGCCGGTGAGGAAGGCATTGAAGGCCTGGCGGACGTACTCCTCCGGGGTCAGACGCAACCAGCGGCGACGGGTGCGGTCGTAGACCTCATAGGCATACGGACTGCCCTCGGGAGCGGGACGCAGACGCGGGCTGAAGGGCGGAAGGTTGAGTTCCGGGAAGGTCATTGAAGATTTTTTTGGTGTATACGAGAATTTTTGCGTAAATTTACGCATTATTTTTCAAACTACGAACTTCCACCATGGCTGCATTACCCGCACCGACCTTTGAGGGCATCAAAAAGGCACTCGCCGCCAAGGACTACGCGCCCGTGTACGTCCTCCACGGTGAGGAGGGTTATTTCATCGCCGAACTGGTGAAGGAGTTTGAAACAATCCTGCCCGACGAGGAGAAGGACTTCAACCAGTATGTCCTCTACGCTCCGGAAACCGAGCCTGCCATGGTCGCAGACATATGCCGGCGTGTGCCTATGATGGCCGAGCGCCAGGTGGTCATCCTCAAGGAATGCCAGTCGGCCAATGCCAACAAACTTGCCAAGCTGCAGAGTTATGTCACCGACCCGACGCCGACGACCATCCTGGTGATGTGCTACCGCGGGGCACCCATGAAAGGGAAGGAGCTCATGGCCGCCCTCAAAAAGGGTAAAGCCATCATCTTCGAATCAAAAAAAATCAGCGACTACAATGCTCCGGCCCACATCAGCTCGTATATCCGGCAGAAGGGGCTGTCGGCCGACCAGAAGGCCGTTGGCATGCTGGTCGACTTTATCGGTACGGACCTCAGCCGCCTGTACAACGAAATCGACAAGCTGGCGCAGCTCCTGCCTCCGAACGCTGCCATCACCCCCGAGGTCATTGAGCGCAACATCGGTGTGAGCCGAGAGTACAACTCCTTCGAGCTAACCGATGCGCTGTGCAACCGCGACGCCGGCAAGGTGTTCCGCATCCTGGCTTACATGCGCGCAAACCCCAAGGCGCTCCCCACGGTGATGGTCGTTGGCTCCGTGTTCACCTTCTTCTCCGACCTCCTCATCGCCTACTACAGTGCCGACCGCAGCGACGCCGGCCTCACCGCCGAGCTGGGCCTCAAGAGCAGATATGCGCTGGGGCGCCTGCGCAAAGGTATGTCGGCCTACAACCCCTACCAGCTGGTGGAAATCATCGGCGCTATCCGCGACTTCGACGTCAAGAGCAAGGGCGTGGAAAGCCGTCAGAACGAACATATGCTCTTCCACGACCTTATGTTCCATATTCTCACCGCCCAAGGCAAACTTTGATTACACATTATAATATATAGACGAATGAACTTCCTTGACCTCGCCATCCGGCGCCGCTCCTGCCGCGGTTTCCAACCCACAGAGGTTGAAAAAGAGAAACTCGACTACATCCTCGAGTGCGCGCGCCACGCCCCGTCGGCCACCAACCGCCAGCCCTGGCACCTCTATGTGGTAACCTCCGAGGAGGGTCGTAAAGCTATAGCAAGTTCCTACGACCGCCCCTGGTTCAACGACGCCCCTTGCTACATCATTGTATGTTCAGAACCCGACTCAGCATGGGTGCGACAGTTCGACAACCACAATCACTCCGACATCGACGCCGCAATCATCGCCGAACACGTAACTCTTGCGGCTACCGACTGCGGCCTTGGTTCCTGCTGGGTATGCAACTTCGACCCGGCTGTGCTACGCTCGGCCCTCAAGATACCCGTGGACCTCACCCCTGTAGTAATCTTCCCCATCGGCTACCAGGCGCCCCACACCCCGCGCAACACCACCCGCAAACCCCTCGACCAAATTGTGACATACATTTAACTCACTATCAATATGAAACTCAAAACTCTCTTACTGGCTCTTGCTGCCATTGTGGCCGTAGGCATCGTGTCCTGCACCAAAACCCAGAAATCCGAGTGCGAAGACGCCTGCGACGCCTGCACCACCATCACCGTTGACTCTCTGATGGCCAACGCCGAAAACATGGTTGGCGACACCGTCACCGTTGAAGGTGTATGCTCTCATCTGTGCTCCCATGGCGGCCGCAAGGCTTTCATCATGGGTGCCGACTCTACCCTGCTCCGCTGCGAAGCCACTGCTGAAATGGGCGGTGCCTTCTCCCCCGAATGCGTTGGCAAGACCCTGAAGGTTACCGGCGTTGTTTGCGAACAGCGTATCGACGAAGAAGCCGTTAAAGCTATGGAAGAACGCTATGCCGCAGCTTCCAAGGCCGAACAGAGCCACGAAGCTTGCGACACCGAGAAGAAGGCTGCCGGTCAGGCCGGTATCGATACTTTCGAAGGCCGCATGGCCGACTATCGCGCCAAAATCGCTGAACGTGCCGAAAAAGAAGGCAAGGCTTACCTGAGCTACTTCTACATCGACGCAACTTCCTACGAAATCGAGCAGCCCGCTGCCGAAGCCGAAGAAGCAGAATAACCTGTATTCGTTCTACGTTAAAGAATAACCGCTCCGTGCGCAACGAGTTGACAATCAGCGACTCAGAGCGTACGGAGTAATTTTTTCATCGAAAACCGCAAAAAAAGCGTCAAAAAATTTGGTGCTTTCAAAAATAAGCCCTAACTTTGCATCGCTTTTGGAACGAAACGGGCGTTTAGCTCAGCTGGTTTAGAGCATCTGCCTTACAAGCAGAGGGTCGGGGGTTCGAATCCCTCAACGCCCACCAAGCCGATGATTTCTCATCGGCTTTTTTGTGTGCTGTAATATCACTACCAGAGGGCGAAGAAGTGGTGAACGGGTCCGTGGCCTTTGGCAAGACTCAGGGAAGCGCCGTGGCGGATGGCTCCTTCGAGGTAGGATTTGGCTTCGGCAACGGCCCGGTCGAGGTCGTAACCCTTGGCCAGACCGGCGGCGATAGCCGAGGATAGCGTGCACCCGGTGCCGTGAGTGTTGCGAGTGGCAACCCGTTGTGACTTCAGGGGTAAAACCGTATTCGTTTCGGCGTTATAGAAAATATCAATGAGATAGTCATCGGTCAGATGGCCCGCCTTGAGCATGACCGATACAGGCCTACGCGTGAACATGCCCGAGAGGCGGATGGCCGCATCCTCAAGCTGGTCCTGAAACTCAACCTTCTCCCCCAGCAGCATCGACGCCTCGGGGAGGTTGGGCGTAATGACGCGTGCGTAGGGTATAAGCTCGGCGATTAGAGTCTGCACAGCTTCCGGTTGCAGGAGTGGGTCGCCGGAAGTTGCAACCATCACCGGATCCAGCACAATATTCTGAATCTCAGGAAATTCCCTAAGCGCACCGAGAACACTTCTGATTAGCTCCGAGTCGTGGAGCATACCTATTTTGACGGCATCCGCTCCGACGTCGGAAAGGACAGAGTGAATTTGACCGGCTACAAAGCGCGCCGGAACCGGGTGAATGTCGTACACACCCAAGGTATTTTCGTCCACCACCGATGTTATCACAGTTGTGCCGTAAACACCCAAGGCAGAGAATGTTTTGAGGTCGGCTTGTATTCCGGCACCACCGGAAGGGTCTGACCCGGCGATGGTCAGAGCTTTAGGAAGGGTCATACGTTCCATTTCAGATCGACGTAAGCGGAATGCCAGAAGAGCCATTCCAGACGTGTACATTCGGCAAAAATTTCAGTCATGGCCTTGCGTGTGCGCTCGTCGGTTGCCACGGCAAGCGCGTCGCAGATTTCGATTGCCTTAGCTGTCGAAGCCTCAAAGGCGGGGTCGGAGTAGGTGGCAATCCATTGGCTATAAGGATTGTCGTTTGATGATTGCGCTGCAATGGCTTGTCCCACTTTAAGATAGACCCAAAAGCAGGGAAGGATTGTCGCAGCGGCCACTTCGACCGGCGCATGAGTCTGCGAGCGCAGCACGGAAGTATAGAACCGGCACGCAGGCGACATCTCAGCGCCCGACGCCTCCACAAACGATTCGTGCAGAGCGCGCTCCACGGCCACCCCGTCGAGGGCAAAGTGCAGGAATGCCTCGCTCATGGCTGTGTCCGGCAGGCGCGAGGCAATCTCGGCCAGGACTTGGCTATACACCTTAATATATAGGCTGTCCTGAGTTATGTAGCGGTCGAAGGCAGCCCGCGGGAGAGTTCCGGCGGCAAGGTCTTTTATGAAAGGGAGGTCGAGTATGGCCTGGTAGGTAGGCTCGGCTTTACGCCAGGCCTCTTCCGACCAGCGATTGTCTTTATTCATTGTCAAAATTCGATGGTTTGAAACGTTAATGTCTTGAAATCTACACACATAAGGGTGCCTGTGGGTAAGTGAGGCATCCCTACGATGATTTTTATGCACTCAAGGGCTTGCAGTGCTCCGACCACGCCCGGAACTGCTCCGAGGATGCCGACGGGTCCGCGGCCTTCGTCGGTGACGTCGGGGAAAATTTCAGTCAGCCGGCGCCCGTGCATCACGCCCACCATGCCCGTGAAGCCCTCCACAGCGCCAAAGACCCACGGCACGCCGGCCGTCGCGCAGGCTTCGTCGATGAGGAGACGTGTGGCAAAGTTGTCGGTGCAGTCCACCACCACGTCCGTCCGGCTCACAAGCTCATGGCAATTGGAAGCCGTAAACTCCTCGCATACATCCACATGCACCTGCGGATTGACAGCCCGCACGCGCTCGGCAGCCGTGGCGGCTTTTGGAGCACCGAGGTCGGCGGTGGTGTACAGCGTCTGGCGGTTGAGGTTGGTGAGGTTCACGGTGTCGTGATCGCAGATGATGAGCCGCCCTACACCGGCCGCAGCGAGGTATGGAATCACGGCCGAGCCCAGTCCGCCGGCACCTATCACCAGCACCGTGCTGCGGCTCAAGCGACTTTGCCCCTCAGTGCCGATTTCGGGCAGGAGAAGCTGGCGGAAGTATCGTTCGTCGTTCATAGTGCTCCGGAATTAATGTTGAACGCCTCGTCCCAGTCCTTCCACACCGGCATGAGGCCCATCCGGCGGAGATCGGCGGCGACGGCGTCCGGGGATGCGTCGTCGGAGATTGCAAACTGCTCCAGCGAGTCCTTTGCCACAGCATAACCCCCGGGATCTGTGCGCGAGCCGGCGCTCATGGTGGTCACCCCTAAAGCAGCCATGTGCGTACGGAAGGTGTGCTCCTCACGGGTGGAGTAGGAAATATCCACATCGGGGTCGAAAATGCGGAAGGCGAACGTGAGCTGCGCAAGTTCGCGGTCGCTCATCACCACATTGGGTTGAAAACCAGACTCCGAAGGGCGCATTCGCGGGAAGTTGACGCTGTATCGCGTACGCCAGTATTTTTTCTTAAGGTACTGCAGATGACGCGCCATCATGGTGACGTCCGTCCGCCAGTCCTCCAACCCTATAAGCACGCCCATGCCGATTTTATGCACCCCGGCCATGCCCATGCGGTCGAAGCCGTTGAGGCGCCACTCGAAGTTGCTTTTCATGCCGGTGGGATGATACTTGCCGTAATTGGCGCGGTTGTAAGTCTCCTGGAAACATATCACTCCGTTGAGCCCCGCGTGACGCAGGCGTGCATAGTCCTCCGTTGGTAAGGGCATGACCTCGATTGTAAGGTTTGCAAAATGTCGGCGGCACACCCGGAGGGACTCTTCGATATAGTCAGTCCCGGCTGCATGGGGGTTTTCACCTGTCACTATGAGCAAGTTTTCGAACGGTCCCAGTTCCTTTATGGCCAGGCACTCCTGCTCAATCTGCTCGGGAGTGAGAATTACACGTTTAAAGCGGTTGCGGTGATTGAACCCGCAGTAGACACACCCGTTTGTGCACGAATTGGTGATGTACATAGGGATGAACATCGAAATTGTGTTGCCGAAGCGGCGCCGCGTCAGGGCGACACTCCTGGCGGCCATCTCTTCCAGAAATGGCGTAGCGGCAGGCGATATTAGAGCCATGAAGTCGTTGACGCTCAGACGATCCTTGCTCAAAGCACACCGGACGTCGGCTTCGGTCATAGCGCCGATGCAGGCCGTGGTTTCGTCCCAGTCGTAGCGGCTTAATTCATCGGAAAACATGGTCAGTCCAGGAAAGAAGTTAGCGGACTGGACGGGGCCACACGGTTGCTCACGGCGCCCGGGCCGGCCAGAAATGCCCGGCGACCGGCACGTACGGCCTCTGCGAAAGCCCCGGCCATCAGAACCGGGTCGGCCGCCACGGCTATGGCAGTATTCACCAGCACAGCGTCGGCTCCCATTTCCATGGCTGCCGCGGCGTGGGATGGCACGCCAATGCCCGCGTCAACCACTACGGGCACATTGCTCTGCTCTATTATCAATTCAAGGAACTCGCGCGTCATCAAGCCTTTATTGGTACCGATAGGAGCACCCAGGGGCATCACAGCGGCAGCCCCGGCATCCTCAAGGCGCTTGCACAGCAGCGGGTCGGCCTGCACGTAGGGAAGCACTGCAAAACCGGCCTTGGCAAGCGCCTCGGTGGCCTTGAGGGTTTCTATGGGGTCGGGCAGGAGGTGACGGGGATCGGGATGGATTTCGAGTTTGAGGAAATTGGTTCCAAAGGCTTCGCGTGCCAGTTCGGAGGCCATGACGGCCTCCTCGGCATTGCGCGCGCCGGAAGTATTGGGCAGAAGTTGAATGTTGGGGTCAATTATGTTGACCAACATTTCGTCCTCGCTGTCGTCAAGTTCGATGCGGCGCATCGCCATGGTTACCATCTGTGTGCCGGAGGCTTCGATGGCCTTGCGCATAAGCGCATTACTGCTGAATTTGCCTGTTCCGAGGAAAAGGCGGGAGGTGAATGTGCGACCTCCAAGGGTTAATTCGTCCACTGCTTTGGTTTTAGGTTTTAGTTTTTGGAGAGGAGCGTTCGGGTGGTGGCGGAAGGGTTGGCCGAGTTGATTATAGCACCGCTTACGGCAATGCCCTGCACTCCGGTAGCCATGAGGGCGGAGACGTCCGCCTCGGTGATGCCGCCGATGGCTACTATTGGTATGGTAAGGCCTTGTTGTCGCAGAGCGTCGAGGGCGCGCCGGTAACCATCTATGCCGAGGATGGGGCTGAGGTTTTTCTTGGTGCCGGTGAAACGGAAGGGTCCGAGGCCGATGTAGTCGGCTCCGGCAAACAAGCCTTCGAGTACGTCCTCCGGGGTGTTGGCAGTGCGCCCAATTATGACGCCGGGGCCCAGGAAACTTCGCGCTTCGCCCACGCTCATATCGTTCTTGCCCAAGTGCACGCCGTCGGCACGGGCTTCTTGAACAAGGTGCGCGCGATCGTTGAGCAGGAATATTGCTCCGTAACGGCGGCACAATGGTTCTATGCGACGGGCGGCATGAAGATACTCTCCGTCGGGGGCCTCTTTCCAGCGCAACTGCACCCAGCGGCAACCGCCTCCGAGCACAGCCTCCACCTGGGCCTCAGCTTCAGCGACCGACCGCGGGTGCGTGATGAACTGGAGCCGAAATTGCTGCGGGTCGACTGTCCGGCGCCAGGCTCCCGAAAGGAGTGCAGCCCCGTCGAAGCCCATGGCCTGCAAAGCCGGGAGGTTAGATTCCTGTATGCCTCCGAGCGCCACAACCGCGGGGCGGTCGGAGCTGTTCAGAAGGACCTCGCAGTCGGCAAGGGTGAATGCGGGTTTATACCCGGGCTTGGAGATGCTTGGGTAAACAGGGCTGAGGGTAACATAGTCGAAGGATTTGTAATCCGGACATTCTTCGGGCGAATGGCACGAAGCACTGAGCCGCCCGGTCCAGCCACTCGGCGTCGACGGGTTGCGGCTGTTCAGGTGTACCCCGCCTACGCCAAGCCCGGCTGCGAGTTCAAAGTGATCGTGCAGGGCGAGGCGAGCACGCAAGTCAGGATTGATGCTGTCAATCAGTGCGCGAACCTGTTCCGCCGATGAACCCGGCTTGCGGATGTGCACATAGTCATACCCCCGGGCAAGGCACGCCTCGATGGCCCCGGCCTCGTCGGGGTAAAAATAGTCCGGAGTGATGGATATTTTCAGAAATTCCACTTTATCCACCGCACACAGCCTTAATAACGAGGATTTTCATGCCGTCGGTGAGCGGCGTAGAGGCCTGTAATGCGCGGGTCACTACTTTGCCGTTGACAGCCACAGCAGTGCCCGGCCCACCGAGGTGCTCCGCAGCCAAAAGTTCGGCGAGGGTGGTTGGATTTGCGACTTCGACTTCGCGATTGTTAAGTTCCACTTTCATACTTCTAAAATTTAGTATTGAAAGTTCCCTGTGCAAGGGGTGGACAGCGGCGCGAAGCCGGGAAGCCGGAAAAGTTCAAGTCCTTTCGACGGTACTAACCGTGTCAAGTTCCAAGGGTATGATCTCAGCCCGTCCGGGCACCCCTCTTGAGGATTACTTTCGCCACAAAGTTAGCGTAAATTTCCCAAACCGCCAAAGAAAAAATAGCCATAAAAAATTCAGAGCACTCTAAGCTGTCAAAGTGCTCTGAATTTAATTTTCTGTGAAACGGGTCAGAACAGGAAGTTCATGCCGAGGTTGACGGCGCCGTTGGACGACAGGGGTACGCCTTGCTTGGCGAGTTTGCCTACCAGGCGGTCTTGGCCGATGAAGAAGTTGAAACCGGTGACATGGAGGTTGAGCATCCATCCGAATTCAAATCCAAAAGTGCCTTCAGCCACGGAGGCTGCGATGTCGAACACCTTCCAGGGGGCGAAGTTGCCGCTCAGGCGGAAGGTTGTGTAGCTGTACGGACCGGCGATGTAGGTGGTGTTGAGCAAGCCGAAGGAGAGGCGCTTGTCGGTCTGCACCACATACTTGGCTCCGATGTTGGTGGTGGCGTGGAGCATGCGTGCCTTGGAACCTGTGTCGCCCATGGGGTTGAGTTCGTAGAGGGCGGTGAGGTTGTTGCGCATGCGTTTCCACTCCTTGCTGAAGCTATTGTCAGCGTCGCCGTCGGGGTTGAACACATAGCCGTCGGTGGCGAATGTCTGGCGTCCGTCGGTAGATGCGAGCATGTTGTTGCTCCAGTTGATGAAACCGAAGTCCAGCAGGGCGGCGCTGATTTCGAGGCCGGGACAGAACTTGGGCTTGTAGGTAGCGCCAAGGTCAAAGGCAATGCCGAAACCGTTGACTCCGGCGCCGTCCACCTTGCCGCCGCTCACATACTCGTGGCCGGTGTGTTCGTTGACCTTATGGTCATAGGTGAAGCCTTTGATGTTGACGTTGAGGTTACCGTCGGATACCACATTCCACGAGTCGTGACCCAACTCCAGATATGCCTCGTTGAGGCGGGCATCGGCAGCCGCACCGCCAACGAGGAACTTGAACGTTCCGCCCACGCGCCACTCGGTGTTGATGTCGTGGGAGTGTCCAAGGGCAACTTCGGCATAGCCTACGGCATTGGCACGGACGTCGGTAATGTCGTAGGTGGCGTTGGTTACGCCCTCTTTCAGCAGCGAGAACAGCGACTTGGGCAAGTGGGCATTGACGCTTGCACGCGCGTTGATGCTGATGGTGTTGTAACCCTTAAAGGCACGGAAACCGGCCGAAAGGATGTTGATTTTTGTGTCGACGCCTATCTTGCTCACATTGCTGATTTTGCGCAGGAAGTTGTCGGCGTCGACGGCCGGGTTCATGAAGGTGGTGGTGCGCCCGTTGATGTTGTAGAGCACCGAGTTCAGATGGAGATTGCCCTGAAGGTTCACGTTCAGGTTGGCCAGGCCGGGCATACCCACGAAGTTGCGCGAGTTCCCGATGGCGGGGTTCATCTGGAAGCGGTAGGTATAATCGTCCAGGAAGTAGCCCGTTTCCGTGTTCTGAGCCGCAGCTCCGAGGGTGGCTGATGCAAGGACAGCACCGGCAATAATGTTCTTTATGATTGATTTCATGTGGTTTTCGGAGGTTTAAGGTCAGAGTTCATCTTCATAGAAACCGGATACTTTGGCACGTATATTCTTGAGCACCAGCCCCATAGTCGGAGCAAGTGCTTCGCCGGTGGTTCCGGCCTTCACCTCGGCGGTGAATTCGATGCCGTCCAGACGGGTGATGGAGCCGGTTGTCTGCAGGGTGACGGGCATGTCCTTGGCCCCGGCGGGAACATGTGCGCCGGTGATGGTTACGTTGTTAATCTGGTTCCCGTCCACATCGATGGGGTAGCCCGTGAGTTCCACGCCCAGAGGGAGGTCGGAACTTACGGTGAAGCTCACGCTCAGGCTGGAGATTGTCATCTTGTCCAGGTCGTCCGAGCTCCAGCCGTCCTCGGTGTCGGTGTAGCGTATCATTGAGCCGGCGCCCAGGGCAAGAGGTGCGTAGAAGGTATAATGACCCTCGACCGAGCCCAGATCCTGACCCAGACGGAAGTTATTTACCTGCTGCGTGGGCAACTGGGGATCCATCATTTCGATGCTGAGGCTACCGGGGAGTCCGTCGCCGCTGAGCACGTCGCTGAGCGAGGTATAGGGCACGTGAGTGGGGTTGACATAACCCTCGTAGGGCTTTGCGGGAGCCTTGGGAGAGAGCACGAATGAGTAGTCGCTCACGCCGGGAGTACCGGGCACGGTGAAGTAGCCCGGAGCATCGAGGGCGAAGGTTTTGGGGGCCTGGTCGGTGCGGTTGGCTGTGATTTGCAGGCCCGTGGTGGCATAAGCTCCGTAGGTATTGAGCGGGTTGTTGACGCTGAGGTAAATCTGGGGGTTGGCCAGCACGATGTTGGTGCCCTCCTGGCTCAGGACGTCGGGCAGGTCACTGAGGTCGATGTCGGAGAAGGCCGAGACATCGATGACATAGCGGATTTCGCCCGAGAAGGTGTCCACGTCGATGTCGGTCATGTCGTAGTCGGCATTAAGCGACATGGATGTAGGCAGTACAGCCTCAGAACCTGCAATCAGGTCGCTCTCGGCAATTTCGAGCACGGCCGACTTGACGAACATCTCGCCGTCGAATGTCAGCTTATGTTCGTCGCTATCAGAGCTGTAAACCAGTGCGCCGCCGTCTGTGTTCACGGCCGTCATGGAGAAGTCGATGGTGAGCACATTGCCGCTTCCTTTGAGGGTGGAAGCCTTGTAAAGGCCGGTAGACGGGTCGTACGAGCCCTGCGATGCAGTCATGGTCAGACCCTTGGGCAACTGCATATTGAAGTCCTTGAGGCTGAAGCTGTTAAGCATACCGTCAAATCCACCGAGGGTAAGCTTCATCACGATGTCGAACACAGTACCCACGCTGCTGACCGACACAATGGATGAGCTCACGGAGGCGTCCTCGGCATGGAAGGTGGTGGGGTCGGTGAAGATGTCGACTTTAAGCACGCCGCCGGGAACCTGGCTGAAGGCAACGCCTCCGGCAGGGATGGAGATGGTGTTCGAAGTCGAGGAAATGGTGGGTGCGGGCAGGTGTGCGGCTTCAACACTGATTCCTTCGCTGGTGAAGGTGCCATCCTCAAGTACTACATATTCGCCGTTGACTTCCTGTACGCGGTCGCCTTCCTCTATTTTGAAGACGCTGCTGAGGGTCACTTCGTCGATATTTACCGGCACTACGAGGTCGTTGACTTCTACGCGCACTGTGGTGTCGATGTCCGACAGGTCGTACTTATCGTCGATGCACGAGCTCAGCGGAAGGGCTGCCACAAGAGCTGCCATCAATGCGTATTTGCTTATTTGCATAAATCCGGAAATTTTTAGTTTCGCTCCCGAAACTTAGGTTTGTGGTTTTTATATTATAGAATCGATTATTATCAGCTCAGCTACAAAAATTCATTGAGGCGCAAATTTAGCATAATTTAAACTATTACACAAATTTTTATCATACATTCTGCAAAAATTTATCAACATCTGCTCGCACTTGGAAAACCAATCCCCACTCCCTAAAGCCTCATACCCGACACTCCTTCGCTTGCGCAACTTGAATTAAATGCTTATATTTGCACCTACCATGGATTCTGCAAAAAAATACGACTACCTCATCGTTGGTGCAGGGCTGTTCGGCGCCACCTTTGCCCGCCTGGCCACCGACGCCGGCTTTCGCTGTCTGGTCATCGACAAGCGGCCCCACACGGGCGGCAACGTTCACTGCGAGCGAATAGCCGACATCACCGTGCACGCTTACGGCGCACACATTTTCCACACCTCCGACCGCCGCGTGTGGGACTTTGTCAACGCGCTGGTGCCGTTCAACCGCTTCACCAATGCACCCCTGGCCGTAGCGCCGGACGGCAACCTCTACAACCTGCCCTTCAACATGAATACCTTCTGCCGCATATGGCCAGGAGTGCATACCCCTGAGCAGGCCGCCGCACGAATCGACGCGCAGCGCGCCGAGGCTGCCCTCGAAGGCGAGCCGCAGAATCTGGAGCAGATGGCCCTGTCGCTGGTGGGCCGCGACATCTACAGGCTCCTGGTCAAAGGCTACACCGAGAAGCAGTGGGGCCGACCCTGCTCCGAGCTCCCCGCGTTCATTATCAAGCGGTTGCCCGTGCGCCTCACCTTCGATAACAACTATTTCAACGACGCCTTCCAGGGCATACCCATAGGGGGCTACAATCCGCTGATTGACAAACTGCTCGAGGGCAGCGACGTAGAACTGAACACAAACTATTTCGACGATCCCGACCGATGGCGCCCACTGGCGAAGCGGATGGTGTTCACCGGCAGAATCGACGAGTACTTCGGCTTCCGTTTCGGCCGGCTGGACTACCGCAGCCTGCGTTTCGACACGGAAGTGCAGGAGCGTCCCAACGCTCAAGGTAATGCGGTGGTGAACTACACCGACGCCGCCATTCCCTACACCCGCATAATAGAGCACAAGCATTTCGAGAGCTTCGGCAACAGCGTCTACGACAACCCCCGCACCGTCATCACCCGCGAGTACCCTGCCGAATGGCAGGAGGGCATGGAGCCGTTCTATCCTGTCAACGACGCACGCAATCAGGACATATACGGGCGTTACCGGGCCCTGGCCGAAGCCGAGGAGGATGTGATATTCGGCGGACGGCTGGCCGAGTACCGATACTACGACATGGCTCCGGTCATCGCCCGCGCCATGGAACTTTTCGATAACCAACGACCATGAGTCCTGAACACCTATATTATATAGCCCACTGCTTCAACCGCCAGGCCAACGCCGGTTCCAAGCCCAGCACCGACGTTGAAGATGTCGTTGCCTCCATGGGTGCGCATCGAATCGGTCTGCCACGATGGTTCTCCAAGAGCAACAAGCTCGTCCATCTGCGCGACATCATCAACACTCGCCTGAGCCTGCGCCAAATGCCACGAGGCAAGGTGGTTTTGCTGCAGTACCCGGCCCAGCATGCCGTCGAGTCCCTCGCACGTCAGGCCAAACGCCGCGGCAACCGTCTTATCGTTGTCGTCCACGACATCAACTCCCTGCGCGGAGGTTCCCTCCACGACGACGGCGCCACACTTTCGCTGGCTGACGTCATCATCGTTCACACACCCGCCATGGCCGCTTGGGTGAGCGAACGCTTCCCCGGAAAGGAAGTCATCATTTTGGAGATGTTCGACTATCTTCAATCCTCCATCCCCGCCGGCGCACCGCCGGCTGAGCCCACGGTGGTGTTCGCCGGCAATTTGGGCAAATCCACCTTCCTCAGCAAATTAGCCCCCGGCGACGGCTGGAGGTTGGTGCTTTACGGCACCGGCGCACCCGAGGAACTCGTCAACCGGCCGGGCGTGGACTACCGGGGCAGTTGCATGCCGGAAGAATTGCCACAAAAGATTAGTAACGAAGCCTACGGTCTGGTGTGGGACGGCAACTCCACTGAAACTTGCAGCGGCCCCATGGGTCAATACCTGCGCTACAACGCCCCTTACAAACTTTCGAGCTACATCGCCGCCGGCTTGCCCGTAGTGGTGTGGTCGCAGATGGCCATCGCACCCTATGTGCTCGCCCACGGTCTTGGCCTGACGGTCGACAGCCTCGACAGCCTCGGGAAAGTCCTCCCGGCCGTCACCCCTGCAAAGTATGCCGCCATGCGTGGCGCCGTAGCTTCCATGCAAGCCGCAATCTCCTCCGGCCACCACATCCGCTCCGCCATCGAAAAAGCCCTTGTCCTGTTATCGGCCGAGCTCGGCCGATAACAGTAACGATTACGGGGATTATACCGTGGGGAGGTCGATGCGGAAGGTGGTGCCTTGGCCGGGGGTGGAGGATTTGACGCAGATGCGCCCGCCATGGTATTGCTCTACTATTCGTTTGGCCAGAGTCAGACCCAGACCCCAACCGCGGCTCTTGGTGGTATAGCCCGGAGAAAAGACTGTCTTGAAATTCTTGCGCGGAATGCCCTTGCCGGTATCAGCCACTTCGATGTAAGCTCCTGTGGCTGAGATTCCTGACTTAACTGTGATTGCTCCGGCACCATCCATGGCATCGACTGCGTTCTTGATCAGATTTTCGATGACCCACTCCAGCAGCGGGCGGCTCGCCTCAACCCTTCCCTGCACAGGCGAGGGATGGTAACTCAGGCTTATGCGCGACGAAATGCGGGTTTTCATATAGTCCACAGCCCCCTCAACCAGCGACCCGAGCGGTTCGGGCTCCATCTTGGGCACGGATCCGATTTTAGAGAAACGCGCGGCAATGGTGCTCAGACGCGCCACATCCTTGTTCATCTCCGCTATTGTCTCAGAGTCAACGCCCATGTCCGGAAGCAGCTCCATCCAGGCCATAAGCGAAGATATGGGCGTGCCCAGCTGGTGAGCGGTTTCTTTCGAAAGACCAACCCACACCTTGTTTTGCTCGGCTTTCTTAGTGGATAGTACCGCAAAGTAAACCACAGCTATAAAAGCCAGCATAACAGCAAGTTGAATGTAAGGGAAGATACTCATCCGCTTGAGCAGCGTCGAATCCTCATAGTATAGATGCTGGACGAGGCCGGGCTCGATTTCGATGTCGATTTTATTGGGAGAATTACGCATCCCCTGAAGTTTCCTGCTCAAAAAATCGCGGTTGACATCCGACGTGGGGAGTCCGAACTCGGAGCCATCTTCGGGCTGCGGGAGGTTGAAGTTGCGGTAGTCCAGAATGTTGCCCTCGTCGTCGGTGAGGAGCACAGGTATGGTGGTGTTGCTTTGGATGATTTTCAGCAGGAAGTCGATGTTCACCTCCGTGTGGGTCTGGTCGGCAGTAGAGGATATGATTTCCTTTGTTGCATCGGCCCATATCTGCATGCGCTCGCGTTCCTGGACGGCCAGGTCGCCGATGAGGCTGTTTGAAAAATACAGGAACAGGGCCACCACCGCCGCCGATGCCACCAGGAAACTCAAGCGCCCGTAGCGCTGAAATTGGGCAAACATTCGCATAGCAGTGCAAAGGTATGAATTTTATTTGAATTTCAGCCCTTTGTCGTCCCCTTTTAGGAATATCACAGGGCTGTGGGCACCCTAAAGTTTTTGAAAACCACAGTACGTGCGGAGGCGCAGCCCGCCGGGGTTGCGCCTCCGATATGAGGGTAAGGGGATTTACTTGTCCTGTACTAGAGATACGATGTATTCTTTTTCGTCTTCGGGGTCAACGTTGATGTTAACCTTGCCTTCGCGGGCGAGCCAGCCGAGGGCGGCGAATACTTCTTTATCCTTGAGCTTGGTAATCTTCTTAAGCTGCTTGATGCCTAATGCATCAGTGGCATTCAGAGCGACCCATACAGTGCCGGCATCTGTGCCGATCTTTTCAGTGTCCATTGGAGTAAAATTGTTAGTTTGACAATAGTTGAATACTTTCTATCATTATCAACAATATATTCCGTGAAATGGTTTAATCTCTTCTTTGTGAATTATCTTTTTTGTCATTTTGCCCGAATTTGGCCCTCGGAAAGGCCATTTTTACATAATTTGGCATTATTTTTAGTTCTTATATGAATTTAATTGGTGGCAAATTGCACAAAAGTCATTTTTTTTAATTAATTTTGCGCATTCAATAGCACAATGAACAAAGAAAGATTGATTTGCTGCGCAAACGACTATTATCTACGACTACAAATACCAATCATATGAAGAAATTTACTCTCTTGGCGGTAGCACTCGCAAGTGTGCTTGCCGTATCGGCTCAGAGCCTGACCCTGCAGAGCATGGCCAAGGTTCGCGAGCACTCCACGCGCAAGGCCAACCCTGCAGCGGTAGCAAAGCTCAAGGCTCGTTCCAAAACAGCCTCTGCCGAAGCTCCTGCCGTCACCCTCGCTTTCGTAAAACTCAACCACGGTTACACCGTTGACGACCTCCGCGAGGAGGGTATCAACGTGCGCTCCAGCCGTGGCGCCATAGCACTGGTGGAAGTAGCTTACGACGACGTTGAAGCCGTAGCCTCAAGCCCCGCCATCCGTACAATGGCCCTTCAGCAGGACGTCAAGCCCAGCATGGACCTGGCCCGTAAGGACTCCGGCGTGGACCTCATCCACTCCGGCAGCAAGGAGGCAGGCCTTACCCGGCCTTACACCGGCAACGGCGTAATCACCGCCCTCGTCGACCAGGGCATCGACCCCCACCACATCAACTTCCGCTATAGCTACGACCCCGAAAGCTTCCGCATTGAGTATCTGGCTCATATGCGCGTAAACGCAGCCGGAACCGGCCTGGCTGAGGACCACTACAACTACACCAACCTCGGCACATTCGTAACCGACGACAAATACTCCTACCACGGCACCCACACCCTGGGCATCATGGCCGGCGGATTCGACGACCCCGTGACTGTCGCCAAGGCAAAAACCACCGAGGACGAACCCACCGAGTACGTGACCGAGAACTGCCGGTTCTACGGCGTAGCGCCCGGCTCCAAAATTGCCGTTGGTTGCGGCGACCTCATGGACGCACTCATCGCGGCCGACATCGAGGCTCTCCTCGACTACCGCTATTTTATGAATCTCCCTATGGTGCTCAACCTCTCCCTCGGTAGCACCAGCGGCGCCAAGGACGGCTCCAACCTCATGTGCCAGTACCTGGCCGAGGCCGGCAAAGAGGCTATCATCTGCATCTCCGCCGGAAATGAAGGCGACCTCAAAATCGCCCTGAAGAAGAAACTCACCGAGGAGGAAAACACCGTCCAGACACTCATCTTCCCCTACTATCAGCAGTACGACCCCGAAGTGCCCGGTTCCTACACCATGCGCCAGGGCTCTATCGCCATCTACTCCAACGACGAAACCCCCTTCGAACTCCAGGCCGTAATCTATAACCGGAGCCGCAAATGGGCCGTTGTGAAGCGTATGGCCGTTCAGGGTGATGACATCGGCACCTACTGGGTCAGCGACGAATCACTCCGCTACAGTGACACCGACATCATCTTCGACACCGCCATGTCCCGCGCCTACAGTCAGGGCTGGATTGGCGTAGGCGCTAAAATCGACGAGGACTCCGGCCGCTACTACGGCATGGTGGACTACGCCGTGGTCAACGCCGACTCCAATCTCGACGATAACTATGTACTCGGCTTCATCGTTACCGGCAAGCCCGGCCAGACCATCGAATGCTACTGCGACGGCAACACCACATGGATGGACAACTACGGCGACCCCAAATTCGACGACGGCTCCTGCGACGGCTCCATCTCCGACCTCGCCGTTGGCGACAACGTGCTCTGTGTAGGTAGCTACAACACCCGCCAGAGCTGGTTATGCCTCGACGGCGGAATTTCCTCCTATCCCGGCGACGGTTTCATCGAAGGCGGCATCAGCGGATTCTCCTCTTTCGCAACCATGTCCGACGGCCGTATCCTCCCCCACGTCTGCGCTCCCGGCTCCGCCATCATCTCCTCCATGAGCTCGGCCTACATCAAGGCTCTCCAGGAAGAAGAAGGTGCGCCCGATGAATATCTCAACGTGATGCTCCAGGCCAAGATGCAGGAACCCCACCGCATGAACTACTGGAAGCAGGAAGTGGGCACCTCCATGTCCACCCCCTTCGTGGCCGGTTCTATCGCCCTGTGGCTTGAAGCAAACCCCAACCTGACCATCGACGACGTGAAGGACATCGTGGAACGCACCGCCGTACGCGACGAAGCCGTCAACAACACCAAGGAGCAGGCTCGCTGGGGTGCCGGTAAGTTCAACGCCCTGGCCGGCCTCAAGGAAGCTATCCGCATGGCCGCCGGCCTCAACGACATCGACGCCGCCACCAACAACGACCGTCTCATCCTCACCTCCGAAGGCAACCGCACTTACCGCGCATTCGTAGGCGGCCAGGAAAGCATGGATGCACGTGTGTTCAGCCTGGCAGGTAACGAAGTGATGGCTGCATCCGCCGCAGGCGACGAAATCACCCTCGACCTCAGCCACCTCGCCGCCGGCGTTTACATCCTCAACATCAACGGTCGCCACTCAGAAAAAATCTGCCTCGGCGCTGAGTAAAATTTCTCTCAAAGAACCCGATACCCTCCCGGGCCTCCGGGTTCTTTGACTCTTTTCGCACACCTTAATTATATAGGTAATCACGCAACGGCAACCGAGCCCTGCAACCTCTACCCAAAACCTAAAACCAACTCATCAACCATATCCAATGAAAAAGTTCTATTCTGTCGCATTGGCCCTTATTGCCACCATGCTCTGCATGCCCGCCTCGTGGGCAGCCAAGCATCGTGCCGATGAAAAGCCAATCGTCACCATCTACTCCGACGCCTACAACATCGTCGGAGAATCCAACGCATACCAGATTCGTCTGGGTGCCGACTTGGAGACTGCTTACTTCGACATTGACTACGGCAATGGCACCGAGGAAGTGGAAGTTGCTCCCTGGGGATTCGACGAAGGTGCCATCAAGGCCACCAACGTCGCAATCCACGTAAACCCCGACGGCATCATCAAAATCTATGGCGACCCCACCCAGCTGGCATACCTCGACATCGAAGGTATCTACGCCACCAAGGTGGAATTCAGCGCCTGCACCGAACTCCAGGCACTCGACTTCAGCCACAACCCCCTGGAAGGCCTCGACCTGACGCCCTTCACCAAGCTTATGGCCGTGTACCTCGAAATGGTTGAATACGCCCCCGACGCACCCCTGATTGTAGGTGGCCCGAAGCCCGACCTGATTGTGCTCGGCATTTCCGGTTGCGAATATCTCGACCCCAACTTCGACCTCAAGAACTATCCCAACCTGATCTACTTCGACGGCTACCACGCCCGCGGCCTCAAGTCGCTGGACCCCACCGGCTGCCCCAACCTCCAGTACCTGAACCTGGACATGACCGACGTAGCCACTCTGGACCTGTCCAAGAACCCCAAACTGCTGTCGCTGGACATCTCCAACACTCCCATCTCCGAAATTGACCTCAGCGCCAACACCCAGCTCATCAACCTGCTGGCCGACCATCAGTCCGGTTGGATCAACGTTGGCTCCAAACTCAACTCCATCGACCTGAGCCACAATCCCGAACTTGTCCGCCTGAACCTGGCCGAAAACTGGCTCACCGAAATCGACCTCAGCGCCAACACCAAGCTCACCAATCTCAACCTCAAGAACAACAGCCTCAAGGCGCTTGACCTGAGCAAGAACGTTGAGCTTTACAGCATCAACATCTCCAACAACAACCTCAACTTCGCCACCCTGCCCGCACCGCAGGCAACCTGGGGCGAATACTTCTACGAGCAGCAGAACATCCCCGTAGCGCGCTCATATGCCGTAGGCTCCTCAATTGACCTCAGCAGCCAGGTGCTCCGCGAAGGTACCACCACCACGGCCAAAATCATGGTGAACAAGGTTGCTGCCGAAGCCGAAGAACTCCCCGCTTCCGCCTACACCTATGCCGACGGCGTGATTACCCTCAACGAAATCGTGGCCGACTCGCTGACGGTCTACTACTACAACAGCCTGCTCAACGAGTATCCTCTGTTCACCACCCGTTTCAAGGTTAAGGCCGCCGATGAAATTGGCAAGCCCATTCAGATGGCAACCTTCACCGTTCCCAAAGGCACCGAATTCAAGGCAGCCCTTGGTGTAGCCGGTGCAACTGCCGACAACCCCAAGAAGCTCTACGTGACCTACGGCGACAGCGAAATGGTTGAGTACAACATCACAACCCACGAAATTCCCGAAGAAGCCAACATCTCAGGCTCGGTAATGGGCACGGGTAAAGTGACAGTCTATGTTGACGACAACTGCGCCCTGTCGGCCATCGGAGTCGATGGCGTAAGCCTCACCTCCGTTGACTTCTCCAAGGCCACCGAACTCGCATTCCTCTCCATCACCAACTGCGGCCTGCGCAGCATCAGCCTCACCTACAACCGATGCCTCCAGGCCCTGAACCTGAGCCACAACAACCTGGCAGCACTCAACCTCTCCGGCCCCTACGGCAACATGCAGAAGACCGTCCTGCGGGACATCGACGTTTCCTACAACCAGCTTAAGAGCATCACCATCGTAGCAACCCGCGCCCTGCAGAACTTCAACGCAAGCCACAACCTGCTCCAGGAGTACGACTTCACCAACTACGACCAGCTCCTCAACGTCGACATGAGCTACAACCAACTCACCGGCGAAGTTTCGCTCACCTATCCCCTGGATATCCAGACAGCCAACTTCTCCAACAACCGCCTCAACTCGTTGAAGTACGACACCCTCTACGAGCTCACCGACCTCGACCTGAGCAACAACTACTTCACCTTCGAAACCCTCCCCCTGCTACCCTCCGTAGCCACCTACACCTACGCACCCCAGCTGCCCGTTGAGCTTGTTCCCAGCGCACCCGCTATAAACCTGAGCTACCTCAACCGCGTAGTCAACGGCAAGGGCACCACCTACGTCTGGAAAAACGAAGCCGGCCAGACCCTCGTACAGGGTGTTGACGTCGACTGCGTTAACGGCGGCACCAAGTTCCTCAAGGAGGACCTCGGCAAGGTATACTGCGAAATGACCAACCCCGCATTCCCCCAGTTCGCAGGCGAGAATGTGCTTAAAACTACCCTCGTACAGGTTGTAGGCAAGCCTACCAACGTCATCACTTCCTTCACCACAACCCAGGATGCCAACACCGGCTCTCTGGTGCTGACCGGCTACAAGAAAGGCTCCATCTTCATCGACTGGCGTGGCGACGGCACCGAGTACCTCCCCTACGAGTTCATCGCAGCGGGTTCCTCGCTCACCGGAGTTGACTACACCACCTACTCCGAAATCCAGACCTATGAAGGCGCCAACGTCAAGGTCTATACCTACGACGACGTGGAGGACCTCAGCGGCATCACTTTCTCCAACATTGAAATGAGCGAGTTCGACGCTACCCCGCTCACCAAAATCTTCCACCTGAGCATCGCAGGCGCCAACCTCCCCGCCGATAAGATCAAGCTCCCCAAGGCTCCTCTTACTGAGCTCAACCTCAGCGGCAACACCTTGACCGAGTACCCCTTCCTGGCCGACTATCCCGACCTGGTAATGCTCAACGTGACCTCCAACAAGCTCACCTCCATCGACATCTCCTCCCTGAAATCGCTCCAGGTAGTATATCTGGGCGGCAACGAGATGACCTCACTCAAGTGCGACAACCCCGTGCTGTGGCACCTTGGTATCGAATCGAACAAGTTCGAAACCCTCGACCTCAGCGGCCTGCCCAAGCTCGACCAGCTCATCGCCAGCAACAACCTGCTGTCCGAAATCGACCTCTCACCCGTCAAGGGCACCATCCGCAACCTGATGCTGAACAACAACCGCTTCACCTTTGCAACCCTGCCCATTGAGGCCGACTACCCCACCCTGACCCGCTACATCTACAACAACCAGGCACTTGTTGAAGCCAAAGTTTCCGACGACTTCATGAGCTACGACCTCTCCTCGCAGGCTGAGGTGAACGGTACAGCTTCCGACTACACCTGGTTCCTTGGCCAGCCCGTCTACGACGCCGATTCCGGCCAGATCAGCGGCGAAATCCTCTACGTTGACGACGAGTACGACCTCACGGACGGTGTCACAACCTTCAAAACCAAGTTCAACGACGTGGTTGTGTGCGTAATCACCAACGAAGTATTCCCCAAAGCCTTCATGATGACTCCTCCCTACACCGTAGGCTACTCCGGCATCGACTCCGTTGTTGCCGACGAGGACAAACTCGTTGACGTTTACACCGTCTACGGCCTCCGCGTAAAGGTAGCAGTGCCTGAATCCGAAGCTTTCGAAGGCCTCGCTCCCGGCTACTACATCGTGGGCAAAAAGAAGGTATACGTGAAATAATCCCCTGCCCTCCCAATAGCCAAAGAGACCCCGCCCGGGGTCTCTTTTTTATTATTCCGAATTCCAACCCCAGAGGAATTGAAAAATTTTCCTAACTTTGTAAACAAAAACCTTAGACATTCCATGGCATCAGCAAAGTACACCCCACAACCCGACGGCTGGATAAAAGTTGAACACCCGCAGGCTCTCACACTCGGATATTCGCCCAACTCCCGGGTAAAGATAATCGAAGTTGACGGGCTGCCGTTCAAGAGCTTCGACGGCTCAGATGAACTCTTGCCCTACGAAGATTGGCGCCTGAGTGCCGAAGAACGCGCAGCCGATTTGGCCTCCCGACTTTCCATAGAGCAGATTGCAGGTTTGATGCTTTATAGTCCGCAATATCATGTTCCGGCGCGTACAGGCAATTTCAACGGTCAGCCCTTCGACCCCGCAGTAAATTCCTCCTGGGAATTGAGCGACGAGCAAAAGGAGATACTTCGCCACGACCATGTGCGTCACCTGCTTGTGGCCGGAGTAGAGAGTCCCGAAGCGGCAGCCCGGTGGAACAATCGTATCCAGGCCTTTGTAGAAAATCTTGGTTTTGGTATTCCGGCCAACAATTCCTCCGACCCTCGTCATTCGGCCTTTTTTGACGAACAGTTCTCCTCCGGCGGCCTGGGTCGTACCTCCCTTTGGAGCCATTGCCTCGGACTTGCGGCAACCTTCGACCCCGGACGCGTAGAACAATTCGCACGTATTGCCTCGGCCGAATATCGCGCTATGGGGTTAGCCACAGCCCTTTCGCCTCAATGCGACTTGGGAACTGACCCGCGGTGGTACCGCTACTCGTCAACTTTCGGTAACGATCCACGTCTGGTCACAGACCTTACCCGCGCATATGTCCGCGGCTTTCAGGAGTCGGACTCCAAATCCGGATGGGGCCCGGAAAGTGTAAACGCCATGACCAAACACTGGCCCGGCGGCGGTAGCGGGGAGGGAGGGCGCGACGCGCACTATGGCAACGGCAAATATGCCGTATACCCGGGCGGTTGCTATGAACTGCATAAGAAGCCATTCATTGAAGGCGCTTTCAATTTGGGTACACCTACTGAAAGTACGTCCGCCATTATGCCATACTATACGATTTCTGTGGGCGTCGGCGACACCGGCAATTCATATAGCCCTGAAATCATAACCAATCAGCTCCGCAATGAAGCCGGATTCGACGGTGTTGTGTGCACCGACTGGGCCATCACCCACGACGAAGTTCACCCAGGCATTCACTCCGGCAAGCCTTGGGGCGTTGAGGATAAGACCGAAGGACAACGCCACTACATAGCGCTCGAGGCCGGAGTTGACCAATTTGGTGGCAATCAGGATAAAGGACCGGTACTCGAAGCCTATGCCATTGGGGTTTCCGAAAAGGGCGAAGAAGCTATGCGCAAGCGTATGGAAAAATCGGCCATTCGGCTCCTCAGGAATATGTTCCGCGTCGGCCTGTTTGAGAATCCCTACGTCAACCCCGAATTAACCAAGACATTTGTGGGGAACCCGAACTTTGTGGAGCAAGGCCGGCAGCAACAATTGGACTCGGTGATAATGCTCAAAAACCGAAATTCATTGCTTCCCCTCCGGAAAGGAACCAAACTTTGGATTCCGGGCCGCGATATTCCTGAGACGTTGACATATTGGCGCTCAATCATCCCTGCACGGCATGTCGACCCGCTCAAAGGTTGTACTCCGCATGATTTTATCCGTGTGGATGATCCGGCCGAAGCAGATGCTGCAGTTATATTCATAGAGTCGCCCCACAGCTACATGATGGGCTACGACACCGATGAAGCCCTCAGTGGTGGCACAGGTTATATACCTATTTCACTGCAGTATCGCCCCTACACAGCCACCAAAGCGCGGGAGGTATCCCTGGCCGGAGGCGACCCGCACGAAGCGTCCGAAAACAGGTCCTACCTTGGCAAAAGTGCTCGAACCATCAACGAAAACGACCTCGACGCAGTTGAAAATGCCCGCCGTGTGATGGGGAAGCGACCGGTCATCGTTGTGTTGATGGCATCCAATCCGCCGGTTCTCTCCGAAGTGGAGCCACTGGCCGACGCACTCCTTATGGGATTTGACGTGGATAGCTCAGTGTATATGGATCTGATTATGGGCAATCATGAGCCATCGGCACTACTCCCCTTTGAAGTACCCGCTTCAATGGATGCCATTGAAGTTCATTGTGAGGACCGTCCCCACGACATCGAACCTCATACCGACTCCGAAGGCTCCGTCTACACCTTCGGCTTCGGCCTCAACTACAGAGGCCCCATATCCGACGCCCGCACAACCCGCTATGTGACCCGAAGTTAATCGGATCATCGCGGTGGCTCATTTATGCTCCCAATTCTATACATCTACTAACATAGAATAGCACGTTTTTTTCACATATCCTTGATTATCTTTGTGACATGAAAACTGAGAAGACAAACCTGTGCTTGCCGGATGGACAAATCGTCCAAGCGTCAGCCCCAACTATCATCTCAGCCAGTCGGGCCACAGATATACCAGCTTTCTATTCCGAGTGGTTTTTTAACCGGTTGAAAGAAGGGTATGTGCGTTGGCGGAATCCATATAGCGGCAAAGATTCTTTTGTCTCATTTCGCAAAACAAGGTTTATCGTGTTTTGGTCAAAAAATCCTGCTCCGATAATTCCATATCTGACCCGGCTCAAAGATCGTGATATAAAGTGCTATTTTCAGTACACTTTGAATGACTACGACGCCGAACAGCTTGAACCCAATGTGCCGGCACTCTCCAAAAGAATAGACACATTCAAACACCTCTCAGATCTGCTTGGGGTAGGTGCGGTTGTGTGGCGTTTTGACCCCTTGATTTTGTCAGATAGAATTACCACTGATGATTTACTACACAAAATCGAGTATATATCTGCAGAGCTTAAGGGATATGTAGAAAAACTCGTGTTCAGTTTTGCAGACATTTCAACTTATAAAAAAGTAGGTCGCAATCTCAGTGCCTCCGGGGTGAACTACAGGGAGTGGACTGAACACGAAATGTTAGAATTTGCGCAGAGGTTATCCTACCTTGATATCGGATTAGAATTATCCACATGCGCCGAGAAAGTGGATTTACATCAGTTCGGCATTTCGCATAACCGGTGTATAGACCCTGACTTGATTACTCGCATAAGCCCTTCGCTATTATATGAGATTTCAAAACACAAAACCGATAAAGGCCAACGCACCCTTTGCGGCTGTATAGCTTCCAAGGACATCGGAGCATATAACACATGCCCACATGGGTGCCTGTACTGCTACGCGAATTCAACTTCAAATTCAGCCAAACAGAACTATTTCCGCCACCATAACGACCCCTATAAAGACTCAATTGTTTAAGTTTCCTCAATATTGTGAATTTAAATTAGAGAAACACAAAGACGATTGGGACAAGCCTTTCAGTTGTCAAATCCGCATTTTAGTAAGTACCTATTATTAATAGTGGGTTTCTAATAGGCTTTGTGCCAATCTATGAGCGGTTGGGTCAGTCCTCGAGGTCGCGGATGTCGCTGAGGAGGTCGTCGTTGGTGCGCTGCATCTTGCGGTAAATCAGAATTACAACCACTGCACCCAGGATGCAGCCGAAGATGCCGTTGCCGATACCGAAGGCGCGGGCTACCTCGGGGTGTGCGGCCAGGTAGGGGTTGGGGTTATGAATCATCATGGAGTAAGTGAACATCAGCACCCAGATAAGCGAAAGCGGAAGCATGACGCACATGCTCAGGTAGCGCACGCGCTTTTGCTTGCGCAGGAACTCCTTGAATCCGACAATGGAAGTGGCGCCGAACAATTTGGGCGGAATGCGCACGTAGCGCCAGTCGACCGCCACATCCACCACGCACATCACCAGGAACACCCAGGCGTACCACAGCGACATGTTGAACAAGTTACAGGCCACAGCGATGGCCCCGAAAAGGATAGGAATGCTGATAATTTCGGCGTTGACATATATATTGAGCCACGAGGCTTTGCGACGCATAATTTTGCGCATTAGCGACTGGTTGACAATCTGCTGCGAGTCGAGGCGCTGCTTCATCGCTTCGAGTTGAGCGCGCATAATTTCGAGTTCGTCCATAGTTATTCTGAGAGAGATTTGAGTTTTTCTTTGATTCGCACCAGGCGCACGCTGATGGCGCGGACGCTTGTGCCGATGATGGCCGCAATTTCGTCGTATGGCAGATTTTCCAGCCATAGCAGGATGATGGCGCGGTCGACGGGCTCCAGGCGGGAGATGCGGGCGTGAAGTTGCTCTGTCTGGCGGCTTTCGGGGCTGGCGTCGGAGAGGTTGGCGGCGATGTCGAGCGGCACGGTGGTGATTCGCTTCTTGCGCTTGTAGGATATGCATGTGTTCATGCTCACACGGTAGACCCACGTGCGCACCGTAGCCTCACCACGGAAATGCTCCATGCCGTTCCAGAGGTTGATGAGCACTTCCTGGAAGAGGTCGTCGGCCTCGACGCGTGTAGGCACAAACATGTAGCACACGGAGTAGATGGTGCTTTTGTGCTCCATCACCAGCTGCTCAAAGTCGCGGTTGATATTCGATTCCATAAAGACGAGTCGTTTATCCTTTTGACGCAAAGATTGCTCAAAAACTACATGCCCGGATAAAAAATTGTGGCTGCGCCGGGAGGGAGCAGCCACATGGGGTTGGTTATGGGGGGTGTTACGGGATTACATCATTCCGGGCATACCGCCACCCATGGCGGGAGCTGCCGGTGCATTGGGGTCCTTCTTGTCGGCGATGACACACTCGGTGGTGAGGAACATGCCGGCAATGGAAGCAGCGTTTTCGAGGGCTACACGGGTAACCTTGGCGGGGTCGATTACGCCTGCGGCGAGCAGGTTCTCATACTCGTCGGTACGGGCATTATAACCGAAGTCGCCCTTGCCTTCACGCACTTTTTGTACCACTACCGCACCTTCAACGCCAGCGTTAGCGGCGATCTGGCGCAGAGGCTCCTCGATGGCACGCTCTACGATTGCGATACCGGTCTGCTCGTCCTCGTTGGCGCCCTTGAGGTTCTTCAGGTCGTCGAGGCAACGGATATAAGCTACGCCGCCGCCGGGCACGATACCTTCGGCAATAGCAGCGCGGGTGGCGCTGAGGGCATCGTCCACGCGGTCCTTCTTCTCCTTCATTTCAACTTCGGAGGGTGCGCCAACGTGGAGCACGGCTACACCGCCGGCAAGTTTGGCCAGACGTTCGTGGAGCTTGGTGCGGTCGTAGTCGCTGGTGGTGGCTTCGATCTGAGCCTTGATTTGAGCTACGCGGGCTGCAATCTTGTCCTTGTCGCTGTCGCGGTTAACGATGGTGGTGTTGTCCTTGTTGACGGTGACACGGTTGGCTGTGCCGAGGTCCTGCATGGTGGCAGTGGCCAGCGACATGCCCTTCTCCTGCGAGATGACGGTACCACCGGTGAGGATGGCGATGTCTTCGAGCATCTCCTTGCGGCGGTCGCCGAAACCGGGAGCCTTAACGGCGCAGATTTTCAGCGAGCCGCGGAGGCGGTTCACAACCAGGGCAGCCAGGGCGTCCTGGTCAACATCCTCGGCGATAATCAGCAGGGGGCGTCCGCTCTGAGCGGTGGCCTCGAGGATGGGGAGAATATCTTTGAGGTTGGAAATTTTCTTGTCGTAGAGCAGGATGAAGGGGTTATCCATGGCGCACTCCATCTTCTCGGCGTCGGTCACGAAATAGGCCGAGATGTAGCCGCGGTCGAACTGCATACCTTCAACCACCTCGATGGTGGTTTCGGTACCCTTGGCTTCGTCCACGGTGATGACGCCTTCTTTCTTCACCTTCTGCATAGCTTCGGCGATGAGGCGGCCGATGGTTTCGTCGTTATTGGCGGAAATACGGGCCACGTCTTCGATTTTCTTGAAGTCATCGCCTACTTCCTGGCTTTGGGCCTTGATACCCTTAACCACCTCGGCCACAGCCTTGTCGATACCGCGCTTGAGGTCCATGGGATTAGCACCTGCGGTAACATTCTTGAGGCCCACGGCTACGATGGCCTGAGCGAGCACGGTTGCGGTGGTGGTACCGTCGCCGGCGTCGTCGCCAGTCTTTGAGGCAACCTCTTTCACCAGCTGAGCACCCATGTTCTGGAAGGGATCTTCAAGTTCCACTTCGCGGGCCACACTCACACCGTCCTTGGTGATGTGGGGCCCACCGAACTGGCGGCTGATGATTACATTGCGGCCTTTGGGGCCGAGGGTAACTTTGACGGCGTCGGCAAGAGCGTCGACGCCCTTTTTGAGCTCATCGCGAGCTTCGATATTGAATCTTATGTCTTTTGCCATATTTAGTTGTCTTGTTTTCTGTTAGTTAGGTAAGCATGTCTTTTTGACAAAGGTCGAGCAGACATTACCTTATTCAATAACGGCCAAAACTTCGTTCTGGCGCATGATGAGCACCTTTTCGCCGTCGTTTTCAATCTCGGTGCCTGCATATTTGCCGTAGAGCACCTGATCGCCGGCCTTGAGGACCATTTCTTCATCCTTGGTGCCGTTGCCTACTGCCAGGACGGTGCCGCGGAGGGGTTTTTCTTTTGCGGAATCGGGGATGATGATTCCGGCCATTGTTACTTCTTCGGCAGGGGTGGGTTGAATTATCACTCGGTCTGCCAGGGGTTTAAGTTTCATGTCGGTATAGTAAAATTTAAGTTTCTGCAATGCTTAATGCAAATATTGTTCCATTTGCGGCGACTGACAAAATGTCAACTTCCGCTTTTCACCAACCATATAACGCCACGGCCGCGCATAAGGTTTGCCGCCCAACGGGGATGCCTTAAACGACAAGCGGCACCTTCTGGCGCCGCTTGCGTTGCATGTTCCGGCGACTTAGTTGATGATGTCGAAGCCGGTGTATTTTCTGAGGCACTCAGGCACTACGATGCCCTCGGGAGTCTGGTTGTTTTCCAGCAGGGCTGCCATGATGCGGGGGAGCGCCAGGGCCGAGCCGTTGAGGGTGTGCACCAGGTGGGTCTTTTTGTCGGCGCCACGGTAGCGGCACTTGAGGCGGTTGGCCTGGTAGGTTTCGAAGTTGGACACCGACGACACTTCCAGCCAGCGTTTCTGGGCGGCGGAGAACACTTCGAAGTCGAAGGTGATGGCCGATGTGAAGCTCATGTCGCCGCCACACAGGCGCAGGATGTGCCAGGGCAGTCCGAGCTTTTCGAGCAGGCCCTGAACGTGGTCCTTCATCTCTTCAAGAGCGGCGTAGGAGTTTTCGGGGAGCTCGATGCGTACAATTTCCACCTTGTCGAACTGGTGCAGGCGGTTGAGGCCGCGCACGTCCTTGCCGTAGCTGCCGGCCTCGCGGCGGAAGCATGCGGAGTA